>JAFYYJ010000110.1 GCA_017557605.1 Salinivirgaceae bacterium | reverse complement strand
GGTAACCAGCAACGCCTACGGCGTGGTCTCGATTGTTGTGGGCAAAGGTCAGGTTCTGTCGGGTTCTTCGTTCGACAAGATTGACTGGAGCAAAGGCGGTATCAGTATGAAAACTGAGTTTGACCCCGATGGCGGTGAAACTTACACCGAGATAGGCACGACCCAGCTGCAATCGGTGCCGATGGCCGAGTATGCCAAAACAACCAGCGCGGTTGAAAATCCGAAAAACATTAAGATTCAAGCCACAAACGAGACCGGAGAAGAAGACGCTCTGTTTGAGGTGAAAGACAAAGACGGCAATGTTGTGTTCGCCGTGTATAACGACGGTGTCCGCGTCTATGTCGATGATACCGACCCTAACGGCGGCGGCAAGGCAGCCAAAAGCGGATTCGCAGTGGCCGGACGCTCGGGCAAAGCCGGCGAGGGCAACACATATTTTGCTGTGAACGACCAAGGAACGCAGGTTTACGTTGACGATGACCCGACCGACCCCGGCAAGGCCGCCAAGGCCAAATTCGCCGTGGCTGGCAAGAGCGGCAAGGGCGACGACAACTATCTGGTTATAAACAAGGCCGGTACACAAATCTATGTTGACGACGAGGACTCGAAAGCCGCAAAGGCCAAGTTTGCCGTTGCTGGCAAGAGTGGCAAAGCCGATGACAATCTGCTTGTTGTGAACCAGTCGGGTACCAAGGTTTACGTTGACGATGACCCGACCGACCCCGGCAAGGCCGCCAAGGCCAAATTCGCCGTAGCGGGAAAGAGCGGCAAAACCGATGACAACTATCTGATTATTAACAAGGCAGGTACACAGATTTTTGTTGACGACGAGGATTCGAAAGCCGCAAAGGCCAAGTTTGCCGTGGCAGGAAAGAGTGGCAAAGCCGATGACAATCTGCTTGTTGTAAATCAGTCTGGTACAAAAGTTTTTGTTGACGACGACCCAACCGACCCGGGCAAGGCTGCTAAAGCCAAATTCGCCGTTGCAGGAAAGAGCGGTAAGGATGACGACAACTATCTGGTTGTGAACAAGGCCGGTACGCAGGTTTTTGTTGACGAGGCCGACGGCAAAGCAGCCAAAGCCAAGTTTGCCGTAGCCGGTAAAAGTGGTAAATCTGATGGCAGCATTGGCGACAACTATCTGGTTATCAATGATGAGGGAACCAAAGTATTTGTTGACGGCGTTAATGGACAGAAGGCCGCTAAAGCTAAGTTTGCTGTGGCAAGCGTGCGCAACGGCAAGAGCGAAACCGCCGAAGACTTCTTCCTCATTAACAAAGACGGAACGCAGGTGTTTATTGACGAGGATACTCATAACAACAAAGCCGCCAAAGCCAAGTTCGCAGTTGCAAGCGTTAAAAGCGGCAAAGACGGTGACGACAAAGCCAGCGTTAATCCTAACTATCTGGTTATCGACTCCGACAGCACCCGTGTCTATATCGACAATACCGACAACGGCAAAGCGGCTAAAAGCGGTTTTGCGGTAGCAGGGCGTAGCGCACACAAAAGCGGTAATGCCGACATCTTGAAAGTTACCGGCGACAGCACCCGTGTTTACGTAACCAGCAGCAGCAGCAAGAGCGGCTTTGGTGTTGAAGGAAAGTCTGGCGCTGGCAGCAAGAGCGGTTTTGCTGTGACTGAGAAAGGCGCAAACGGTAATGCCGGTTATATGAATGTAACAGGGGCAAATTTCTTTGCCGGATATAATGCGGGTAAAAATACAAATGTACATTATGACCAAGGCGGCGAAGTTCCAGCTGGTATTTTTAATATAGAAACCGACCCTGGTATACTTGACTGGTCTAATGGCACTAATTTTTTGTTAGGTGCCAACAATACATATATTGGTAACAATGCCGGTTATTCAAACGACAATGGTATGAACAATGTGTTTGTGGGAGTGAATGCAGGATATAGTTTGTCGGGTACTTTTAGTTTCAACAATGTATTTTTAGGTACGAGTGCTGGCAAAAACCTTAAAAATATGACTGGTACTGTTGCTATAGGCAATAGTGCAGGACGTGGATTGGAGTCTTTCCAGCCGGGAGAATATGATTGGGTTCATGGAGATGTATTTATCGGCGACCAAGCAGGTTTCAGTATTACAACCGGTACAAGCAACGTGTTTGTGGGAGCGTATGCAGGTAAGAACAATACAACGGGTAGCGACAATGTCTATATTGGCAGTGCTGCTGGTAGTGACAACACAACAAGTTCAGGCAATACCATGATTAACAGTTTGGGAGGGCACGTAAGTGGTGACGACAACGTTATTATTGGTGGAACAAGAGGGCAGCTTATAACCTATGGTAGTAACAATATAATAATAGGACTTACCTCACCATTATGGCCTTCATACTACACAGATGGAGCCAGCAACCGATTGGCGATTGGAACTTGGATAACCGGCAACTCTTCCCAAGTAAAAATGGAGAAAAATTTGTTTGTTAATGGTAATACAACACTAAATGGTCATTTAAAATCTAACACCAACGGCATTAATGATATAGGCAGCAGTGATTGGCGTTTTAATACTATTTATGCTAATAGTTTAGATTTGAAACGTGCCGATGGTAAATATACCGGTAATGTCGAAGGTTCTTTAGTTCCTCAAAGCGAAGACCAAAATTTGGGCGGAGTAAGTCCGTATAACAGTAATTACGTGTACCGGTGGAATGCCATTTATGCCAAAACACTCGATTTGAGTGATGGAGCGACCATTGCCAATAAATTGGCCGTATCATCAGATGGTACCGAAATTGAAGGAAAACTCAAGGTAAGCGGAACAAGTGGAGCGGAAATAAACGGTGGTGTGTATCCGTGGACTGGAACTGGAAGTTACAGCCCTAATTTAGGCAAGAAAGACAACCGATGGAATTATGTCTATGCTAATTATTTTAATGGTGCCCAATCAGTTACAGCTCCTTATGTTTATGCAAAAAAACAAATCAGTGTAACTGGTGGAGGTGATGATATGAATACCGATTTGGTGGATATCACAGGAACAACTCCTGCTCAAAACAGTAATTATTATGGAGGTTCTTATATGATGAAAGGTGATGCCACAGGTAGTGTTTATGGCATTTATTGCAATGCTATGGCAAAAGGCACAAACTATGGCATATACGCAGCAGCAAGCGGCGGCACCACTAACTGGGCAGGATACTTTAATGGAGATGTTAAAGTTACTGGCAATTTCAACCTTGGTGGCAGTGTAACTTCATCACTTAAACCATCGAGTACCAACTATGATTTAGGCTCAAGTGGTAGCCGTTGGGGGACAGTGTATGCGAACAGCTTAAACATTAGCTCAGATTTTTACCTATACCCAATAGATGTTACAAATAGCAAATCAACTTCGAGTACAGTAGCTGCTGTGCACGGCAAAAGCACCGCAGGAACAGCGTCTTGCTATGGCTTATATGGAGAAGCGCGTTCAACAAATTCTAACGCGCACAATCACGGAATAACCGGAGAAGCCTCTGGCGGTGCAATAGCTATTGGTGTTTACGGTTATGCTGAAGGCGGAGCTTCTCGCTACGCCGCCTGGTTTGGAGGTGATGTTATGTCAACAACTGGCGTATATGCAAATTCAGATTCACGTTTAAAGAAAAATGTGGAAACCATCGACGGCGCGTTGGACAAGGTGCTTAAACTGCGCGGTGTAACCTATTATTGGAAGAACCGAGAGGAGATGGCCGCCGCCAAAGGTGTTTCGGCCGATAGTATGCGCTATGGTTACGACGACAAAAAACATATTGGTGTTATTGCACAAGAAATGGAAGAGGTGTTCCCCGAATTGGTTGGCACTGACCCTGATGGATTTAAATCAGTTAGCTATTCAAACCTTACTCCAATTCTTATCGAGGCCGTAAAAGAGCTGAAAGCCGAGAAGGATGAGCTGCAAACAACAGTCACAACACAACAGACAAAGATAGACAACCAACAACAGCAGATTGATGAGCTGAAACGGCTGGTTGAGGAATTGCTGAAGAAACAATAATCGAATTTGTAGAGACGTTGCGCGCAACGTCTCTACCGAATATAAAACAAAGGCCGGGAATCAGACGATTTCCGGCTTTTTTTGTACGGTTGTTGCAATGCGGCATTCACATCCGCAATACTTCTAATTGACCTTCCGCATCATCTTTTTTGTTTCCATTTTCAATTATTAATTTTACCTTCGTGTTTTGTGTTACTAATTTGTGCTGAGGCACGTGCTAAACATCAAAAATCGTTTTTAGATGGAACAAGAAAACTTGAATGAGAAACACTTACCTGAGGAAGGTGCTCTTAACAACAGCGATATGAGCCCGGAGGCATCATCTATCGAAACCGACGGTGCTAACGAACAATTGGTTGAAAATGAGGCTGAAACTGAATTATCGGGCGAAGAGTCCGTACAGCCGGCAGCCGACGACTATTCAAAATACAATCGTGCCGAGCTTATTTCGAAACTGAACCAGCTGATTAACAACAATCAGGTCGAGACCATTGTAACGGCGGTTGAGGAGATAAAATCGTGCTTCTACAAGAAATATCGCGCCGACTATCAGGCAGCCCGCGAGAGTTTCATGTCGCAGGAAGGCGCCGATGCCGAGAATTTCAAGTTCGCCGACGAGAATCAGGAAGAGACATTCAAGGAACTCTACGCACAGTATAAACAGAAAAAGGCGGTTTACAACCAGCAGGTTGAAGCCGAGCGCGAGGCCAACCTCAAAGCACGGCTCGCCATTATTGAGGAGATAAAAGGCTTGGTGAACAGCGACGCCCCCATAGGAAAGATTTTTCAGGATTTTCATGGTCTGCAGAACCGCTGGCGCGAGTCGGGCGAGGTGTCGCCTGCCGAGTCGAAAAACGTGTGGACGGCCTACAATTACGCCGTTGAACAATTCTATGAGTACGCCAAGATAAACAAAGAGCTCCGCGACCTTGACCTGAAAGAGAATCTGAAAGCCAAAACCGAACTCTGCGAGAAAGCAGAGGAGCTTATCCTCGAGAAATCGGTGGTTAAAGCCTTCCGCGACTTGCAGGTGCTGCACGACAAATGGCGCGAGGTAGGACCGGTGCCCAACGAGCAGAAAGAGGAGATTTGGGAGCGATTCAAAGCCGCCACATCAATCATCAACAAGAAACATCAGGAATACTTCGAAGGACAGAAAGACCAGCAGATAAAGAACCTGGAGCAGAAAACAACACTCTGCGAGCGTCTGGAGGAGATAATAAACAGCGAGATAACCAAGCCGAAAGAATGGGAGGAAAAATCGAACGATGTGCTCAAGATACAGGAACTGTGGCGCACCATCGGATATGCCCCCAAGAAAGATAACAGCAAAATTTACCAGCGTTTCAAAAACGATTGTGACCTGTTCTTTGCCAAGAAGCGCGATTTTTACAAAGACATAAAAGCCGAGCAGAAAGACAACACACAGCGCAAGCTGGAGTTGTGCGAGAAAGCCGAACAGCTGAAAGACAGCACTGACTGGAAGAAAGCTACTGACGAGTTTATCGCCATGCAGCAGCAGTGGAAAGAGATTGGACAGACGTCGCGCAAGCAGTCGGAGCAGTTGTGGAAGCGTTTCCGCGAGGCGTGCGATTTCTTCTTCAAGGCCAAGAGCGCGCACTTCTCGTCGATTGACGGCGACCAGAACCAGAACTTGCAACTTAAGCAGGCGCTGATTGAGAAGGTAAAGAACTTCGAAAAGAGCGACGATAACAAAGAGAACCTGCGCCGCCTGACCGAGATACAGAAAGAGTGGGCGCAGATAGGCCATGTGCCATTGAGCCAGAAAGACTCTATCCAGAAAGAGTTCCGCGACGCCATCAACGCGCAGTTCTCAGCCATGAAGATTGAGGCCAGCGAGCGCGAGAAAGCCAACTTCAAAAACAAGATTGACTCATGGTCGGGCTCACAGGGCAAGAAAGGCAAAATTTATTCGGAGCGCAATAAGATAGCACAACAGATACGCGAACTCGAAAACGAGATAACACTCTACGAGAACAACATGGGATTCTTCGCAAAATCGGCCAATTCCGAATCGCTCATCAAGGACATCAATCGCAAGATTGACAAAGCCAAGGAGCGTCTGGCTGACATGTACGAGAAGATGAGAATGCTCGACGACATTGACTGAGACCGGGAACCGCCGGTTTTGAGCAACAGGACCGAACCGGCAAAATGTAAAACAATCAGTCGGACGGCCTGGAGCCGGAATCGACAAGGATTACTACACCAACACCACTTTAAAAATTGATATTATGAATCTGAAAGGAACAAAGACAGAGGCCAACTTACAGGCCGCTTTTGCCGGCGAGTCGCAGGCACGCAACAAATACACCTATTACGCATCGAAAGCCAAGAAAGACGGCTACGTGCAGATTGCCAACATCTTTGAGGAGACGGCAGCTAACGAGAAGGAACACGCAAAAATATGGTTCAAACTGTTGCATGACGGAGCCATACCAAGCACCATTGAGAACCTGAAAGACGCTGCTGACGGCGAGAACTATGAGTGGACTGACATGTACGCCAAGTTTGCCGAGGATGCCCGTGCTGAGGGCTTTAATGATATTGCCAAGCTGTTCGATGAGGTGGGCAAGATTGAGCGTGAGCATGAGGAGCGCTACCGCAAGCTGCTTGCCAACATCGAGGGCGGACTGGTCTTCTCGAAAGACAACGACACCGTTTGGCAATGCTCAAACTGCGGCCATATTGTTGTCGGCAAAAAGGCTCCGGATGTTTGTCCTGTTTGTGACCATCCGCAGGCGTTCTTCCAGGTTAAAGCGGAGAATTATTAATATGGCTAAGGATTTAGTGTTAGGCATTAATATTTCAGAAACCAATACCTAACACCAGAACCTCAACACCAATTTTCAATAAACATTTAAAAATCATTTGATTATGAAGAAAAAATTTGTTTGTCCGATATGCGGATTCGTGTATGAAGGCGAAGAGGCACCAGAGCGTTGCCCACAGTGTAAACAACTTGTTGCCGGCAAATGGAAAGAACTTGCCGCTGACGCTGATTTGAATTTTGTTACCGAGCACGTTCTTGGCGTTGCCAAAGACACCGACGACCAGATGAAGAAAGACCTGAACGCGCACTTTATGGGCGAGGCCACCGAAGTGGGTATGTACTTGGCAATGAGCCGCCAAGCCGACCGCGAAGGCTATCCTGAGATTGCCGAGGCTTTCAAGCGCTACGCTTTTGAAGAGGCTGAGCACTGCGCAAAATTTGCCGAGCTGCTGGGCGAGGTTGTCTGGGACACCAAGACCAACCTTGAAAAACGCATGCACGCTGAGGCTGGTGCTTGCGAGGACAAGATGCGCATTGCCAAACGCGCCAAAGAGCTTAACCTTGACGCCATCCACGACACCGTTCACGAAATGGCTAAGGACGAGGCTCGTCACGGACAGGGCTTTGCAGGGCTGTTCAAACGCTATTTTGGAAAATAGTAAATTGAAATGAATGATAACAAAAAAGGAAGCCTTTGAGCTTCCTTTTTCGTTGTTGCTATATTGATTATTGCTCTCCCAGTTCTTTCTCGGTGAAATCCTCAGGAAGCATAATGATTGTTATGCAGTTGTTGGCCTTCAGAACCACGTTGTTCACATAGTTGCGGATGTCGTCCGACGAGAGTTTCTCCAGAATGGAAACAAACTCAGTGTGACTGTCAATGTCCCATTCAAGTTTGTCCTCAATCAGCCCGGCCCAATAGCCGTTTTGACGCTGGTTGTTGTCGAATTGTTTCTGCTGGAACAACTTGAAACTTGTCAGCTCCTCGTTGGTCACGCCGTTGGCGGCAATGTCGTCGATACTCTGGCGAACCAACATGGCCACCGAATCGCATTTTACCGGAGTGAACGGGCAGTAGATTTCAACGGAGAGACCGTCAACAACACCTCGTCCCAATGCGGCTGATGCCGATACTGAGTAGGCAAAACCCTTTTCCTCACGGATGGTTTTGGTGTAACGCTGGCGCAGAATAGAACCATAAGCCGAAGCCGCAATCGCATCTGGCAGGTTATATTGATGGGCACCGTGCCAGAATTGGTAGAACCAAGCCTGCGGGGTCTCCATTGAGCGCACAAAGCGGTTTTCTGTCGAGCCCTGATGATAGGTTTCAACTTGCTCTGTGGCACGCGGTTCACGTTTCTTCACACCTGGCAGCGATGCAATATACTGCTCAACATACAGACGCAGCGAATCGGTGTTGAATGCTCCGGTGAAGATGAAATCGAAATCGCCGGCCGATTTGAAGCGCTCACTGTATATGCGGCGAACATCCTCATATTTAACCTTGTCAAGGTCCTCAAGCTTGATGTCCATCTGACGCGGATTATGGTCGTAGATGGTGGCGTTGATTGAGTCGTTGAAAGCGTTCATCGGTTCTTTGGCGGCATTCTCGAGCGATGTGCGTAACCGCGCCATGCAGCTGTTGAAGCCATCAACGTCGTTGGCAGGCTCCTGGAACCGCATATAGATGAGTTCGAACAGCGTACGCATGTCTTTCGGTGTTGAACTACCCGACAAATACTCTTGATAAGTGCTCAGCTGCGGACGCAGACTTGCTTGCTTTCCGGCGAGTTTCTTCTGAAGTTCGGTTGTGGTGAAGTTGCCCAAACCCGTGCTTGAAATCACGCTGTTGAATACCTTGATTGTCGGCAGCATGGCTGGGTCGGTGATGGTTGCGTTACCACCCCAACTGATGCCCAACGCACGCACCTCAGTATTGCTGAAATCGGTTTGCTTGAAGAAGACGCGCGAACCGTTAGAGAGTGTCCAAACGGTGTAACCGAAGTCGGACGGCTGCTCTTTGGTGATTTTACCCTTCTTGGGCAGTTGCGCAATCAAAGGCTCGTCTTTCACATTATCAACATAAGCCTCCAACTCAGCCTTGCGTGAATCGGTGATAATCTTTTTCATGTCGTCAACAGTAGGCAAGTCAAGTCCTTCCTTGTCGGGATACATTGCCAAAAAGACGAAGTTGGTATCGATTGACGCAGTGGCCTGAGCCATCAGTTGCGAACAGAGTTCGACAGGAATCTGCTGGTCGAACGATTTGTAGAGCTCATATTCGGTTGCAAGACCCGGATAAGGTTTGTTGCTTAGGAAGTGGCGCACAGCCTTGTTCACATAGTAACTGCTGTATTGTTTGTCGCGGTTGTCGTAGCTGCGCTCAACCGAGCTCAAAATCTCCTGACGGGCGCGGTAGGCCTCGGTTCCGGTGATACCAAAACGACGGGCGCGCTCAATCTCCTGCATGAGCAGAGCCAGAGATTCCTTGTCGCGTCCCTCTTTGGGAACTACAGCACCATAAAAACAATCTTCAGTATTTGCTAGCAAGTAGTTGTCGAAACCGCATTCGGCCATTGCAAACGGACAATCATCTTTCCGTGCAAGCTCCGCAAGACGGGCATTGAGCGACCTTCCAATGACGCTGCGCACAAACGACAACATGTAAGTTGTTGTTGTGTTGGCCATTTCGTATGGGATAGCAGGTGTTTTGTAAATCACTTCGATGATTGTACGCTGCATCTCTTTATCCTTGTCAATCACATAGATAGGCTCAAACGTAGGAGGAACATCAAAACGCTTGAACTCTGCCGGATTTTCGGGCATCTCAACATCGCCAAACGTCTTCTGGATGCGTTTTTCCATATCTTTTGCATCGAAATCGCCAACCACGATTATTCCCTGAAGGTCAGGACGGTACCATTTCTCATAGTAGTCGCGCAGAGTTTGCGGTGCAAAATTGTCGACCACGCTCATCAGGCCGATTGGCATACGCTTGCCGTAGCGCGAGTTTGGATAGAGTGTTTCAAGATTGCGGTTCAGAATTCGCATCTGTGCGCTGGTGCGCATGCGCCACTCCTCGTGGATAACGCCGCGTTCCTTCTCAATCTCTTCGGGTAGTAGCAACAGACCGTCCGACCAGTCACGCAAAATGAGTAAGCACGAGTCGATGTTATTGTCGTTAACCGGCACATCGTCAATGTTATACACTGTCTCATCGGTGCTTGTGTAGGCGTTCAGGTTGTTGCCGAACTTAACACCAATGCTCTCACAATACTCCACGATTTTGTTGCCCGGGAAGTGCGTTGTGCCGTTGAAGCACATATGCTCAAGGAAGTGCGCCAAGCCGCGTTGTTCCTCCTCTTCCTGAACCGAGCCTACACGTTGCGCAATGTAGAAATAGGCACGCTCGCGCGGTTCCTCGTTGTGACGAATGTAATAAGTAAGCCCGTTGGGCAATTTTCCAAACACAACCGCTGTGTCGAGCGGAAGTTGTTGGGCGGCAAGTGCCATGGATGCTAACATCGCACCCGCCGACATAATGATGTGTTTTTTCATTGTTTAGATAATTTATTCCTCAAATGTATGATTTTTTTTATAAGGTGGAAGTTAGAAAACAGAAAGTTAAGGCATAAAGAATAAGGCAAAAGTTATAAGTTTTGAAATTTTAAGTAATAAGTGGGCCACAAAGCTTTCCTTAGCCTTTACGTTATAGTCATCAACATCGTTTAAATAACAAAAGTCCGGCACAGAAACCGGACTCTTGCAATTCAAAGTGTTATATGTTGAGGTAAATGTCAGAAGTTAAGACTGACGCCAGCCGAGAAGGGATAAACCTCAGGGCCTTTGTTGTCCTTGAACATCGGAGTCAACGCTGTCGAGAAATAGACGCCAAAATCCTCGTATCCGGCACGAACAACCATATTGCAGGTTATTGGATTCATATAGAAATCGCTCTTGTGCTTGTTTTTGACGCCGTCCTCGGTAACATGCTTGGTGCGCGCCCCTAATCGCAGGTTGGCCTCAACGCCAGCCATTACGTACAAATTGGAATTGTTGACCGGGTGGAACTCAAGCATCAACGGAACAACCATATTGCAGGTGCGCAGTTTGTTGCGTTTGTATGTCACGGTGTCGAAGTGCATAAGGCTGTCGCCTTTCTCGAGCCAGACATTCTTTTTCGATAGCGCGTAGAAATCCCATGTTACGCCGATACCTGAAACTAACCCGATGCGGTTCTGCGGTGTCAGCGAGAGCGATAGGTCGGTAATGTTCCAATGGAAGGCGAACGAGCGTATCGGGTCAACATCGATATAATCGTATTTGCTGTCGACCGATGTGCCGGCTATGCCCGAACCAAAGCCGCCAATGCCGAAATTGAAACTTTCCCAGTGCGAGTTGAATCGGTGCAGCGGATTTTTGCTCTGCTCTTGATTTTCCTCACTGTCGTCGGAAAAACGGTTGCGGATAAAATGGATGTCTTTGCCGCCATTTGTTACTAAAATCTCGCGACGGCCCATAAAGAAATGAGATGTGTCGGAGCTTTGTTTAAGTGTATCGGTAGCAGCCATAAAGTCGAAATCGGAAGCCGGGGAGCCGGCAAACAATGCTGTAGCCGAAAGGCAGATTGCAGAAATCAATAAAGTTCTTTTCATTGTAGTATGTTTTAAAAGTTCATTTTCAACACTACAAAGACGATGTTGGAAATTGAAATGTTACAGATGAAGGAAAAAAATTCAAAACTTAGTATATTTGCTATCCAAAAAAACGAATCCTGATGTCGGACAACAAATCGGCCAATAGTTTCATTTTGCAAGTGGGGGCGCTGCTTGGTGTCACTTTCGCAGCTATTATTTACATAGCACATCTGCGCGGAATGAGTCACGCGCCCGGCGATAACATCTCCTGGCTGAACATGATTGTCTTTGTATTTGTTGTCACGGTGTCGGCAAGGCAGTACCGCGAAAATGCCGAGGGCGAGGGCTTTAACTATCAGCGCGCCTTCATTTACATCAACAAGCTGAATATCATCAGCGCGGTAATGCTGTCGGTTTTCGGTTACTTCTATTACAAAAGCATCGCGCCCGGCGATATCCAAATAATTATAGACCAGGCCGAAACGATGTTTGCCGAGCGCGGCATGATGAGTAGCGAACAAACCGAAGCTCTGCTTCAGATTTACCGCCAGACCATATCAGGTGGTACAATGGCTTTTGTGATGCTCATGTTCCAGCTTGCCGGTGGCGGTTTCTTCAGCCTGTTTCTGGCTAATGCTGTAAAATGGCGCAAACGAATAATAATCAGTTAATTATAAAGATATGAATATAAGCGTTGTCATCCCTTTATATAACGAGGAAGAATCGATAAACGAACTTGTGGCTTGGATAGCAAAAGTAATGTACGACAATAATTACACCTACGAGATTGTGATTGTCGACGACGGCAGCACCGATAATTCGTGGAACGAGATTGTGAAACTGACCGAGGAGTACGGCTCGGTGCGGGCTTTGCGCTTCCGCCGCAACTACGGCAAGTCGGCGGCTCTGTTCTGCGGCTTCCGTGAGGCTGAGGGCGATGTTGTATTCACCCTTGACGCAGACCTTCAGGACAGCCCCGACGAGATTCCGGCAATGTACCGCATGATTACTGTCGATAATTTCGACCTAGTATCGGGTTGGAAAAAGAAACGTCACGACCCCATAACCAAAACCATTCCAAGCAAATTCTACAACTGGGTGGCTCGCAAAACCACAGGCATCAATCTTCACGATATGAACTGCGGACTGAAGGCCTACCGCCGCGATGTGGTGAAATCGATTGAGGTTTACGGCGAGATGCATCGCTACATTCCGGTGCTGGCAAAGCAAGCGGGTTTCGACAAAATTGGAGAGAAGGTGGTGGCGCACCAAGCACGCAAATACGGTGTCACAAAATTCGGCATCGAGCGCTTCATCAACGGCTTCCTCGACCTTATGTCGATACTTTTCATGACCAAATTCGGCAAAAAACCGATGCATTTGTTCGGCACCATTGGCGTATTCATCTTCTTTGTCGGATTTGTGGCAGCTGTGGTTGTGGGAGCGCTGAAACTTGTGGCGTTGTCGCGCGGTATTTCGGCTCCGCTCGTAACCAGCAGCCCGTATTTCTACTTGTCGCTGACCTGCATGATTCTTGGCACGCAGCTTTTCCTGACGGGCTTTTTGGGCGAGCTTGTGTCGCGCAGCTCAAACGACCGTAACAACTATCAGATTAAAGAAACAATAGACTGATAACGATGAGACGCTTACTGCTGATTGGAATCATAATGAGTTGCTGCATGGCATTATCGGCGCAGACGGCAATCGACACAAGCCGCGTGACGCTCGACCGCAGCCATTTGTTCAACCGCTTTTATATCGACAGCACACAGTTGACTGTCAGCCAATTGGCTGTGGCATGCGGTGCCAACGAACCTGCTGCCGACATGTTTGGTAAGGCACAGGAGTCAAGATTTTTCGGCACGCTGTTCTGCATTGTTGGAGGCGCACTGGTTCTCTATCCTGCAATCAGCTGCATCTGGGATGACTCACCGAACGTGCCAATGGCTGTTGCCGGAGGTTGTATGGCACTTATTTCGATACCTATTTTCATAAACTATAACCGGCAGTCGCGCGAGGCTTATCGGCTTATGCATCAGCAATATATACCACCCAAGGAAGATGATGCCGATATAAGCTTGAACATCGGCATGACACAAAACGGTGTCGGTTTTTGCCTTAGATTTTGAAACAGAAGCATTAAAGCTATGAAGATAGACGTCGAAAAGTTGAAGCCTTTTGTCAAGTACTTGAAAAACAAGTTCGTGATAGCAACCGCCATTTTTGCTGTCTGGATTACGTTTTTCGACCAGAACAATCTTCTTAGCCGCATTTCGAGCGTGAGAAACTTGCGCCAAATGGAGAAGCAAAAGGAGTATTACGCAAAGAAGATAGAGGAAGACGCGCGTCACACCAACGAATTGCTGTCCGACGACAAAAACCTTGAGAAATTCGCCCGCGAGCAATATCTGATGAAAAAGCCCGACGAGGATGTTTTTGTGATTGTCGAGAAATAATTTTCAGCCGAGAATTTATAGTTATAAGTTAAAAAGGCATAAGGCAAAAGGCATAAGCGGTTGAATCACGAATTGCGAGCTGATATTCAAATTATTATACAGCAATCACTAATCATTAATCATTAATCACTTTACCGTTATCGTCATCGTTAGTGTTATCGTTTTTGGTTTCTGTTAACGTTAATTCAGCACACCACTTCAACTCGGCTTCCGCCGGTTTTATCCTTTGTTACAATCAGTTGTTTGTCAATACGTTTCAACTCGTCAACGTGCGAGATGATGCCTACAAGTTTGTTGCCTTCGGTGAGACTGTTGAGGGCTTTCAGAGCCTGCTCAAGTGAGTCGCTGTCGAGTGAGCCGAATCCCTCGTCAACAAACATTGTGTCGAGTTGTATGCCGCCAGCGTTTGACTGAATCTCGTCGCTAAGGCCTAGAGCTAGTGACAGCGATGCCTTGAACGACTCACCACCCGATAGTGTCCTTACGTCGCGCTCGGTGCCGTTGTAATGGTCAATCACGTTCAGGTCCAAACCGCTTTGAGCACTGTTGTTTATGGCTAACTCATTGCGTTTCAGCTCGTACTGGCCGTTCGACATTATCATAAAGCGGATGTTGGCGCGGTTAATTATGCGGTCGAAAAACGACATTTGAACGTACGTTTCGAATTGAATTTTCTGCTTTCCGCTGATGCTTCCGGAGGCTGTCTGGCTCAGTGCGTTTTTCCACTGATACTCAGTTTGCAGGGCTTGCAGTTTTGCGCCAGTGGCCTCAATGCTTTCCAGACTTTTCGAATTCGAATTGTAACGAAATTCAAGTTGCTGATGTCTCTGTTTCTTTGTATTTATTTCAGCTTCAATTTGTTGCTTGGCTGATAGCAACTCATCCTTGTTGGTTTTGCTACCGTCTTTTGTTTGGTCTTGCAATCCTTTAATTATACCGGTCAGTTGCTGTATTTCTTTGTCACATTTGTTGTAATTCTCTGTCGCACTGTTTATTGCGGTGTCGATAGCCGCACGCTCACTTTCTAGTTTCTGAATCTCGGTTTGGGCGGCCTGTTTGCTGGCGAATTCCAATTCTTTCTTCATTGTCGCTATGGCTTCGTCGGTAGCTTTACGTTGCGCCTCAAGTCCCGAAATCTGCGCTGCAAGGTCGGCGGCGCGTTTTTTTTCAGCCTCGGTTTGGCTTTGCAGTTGAGGTATAATCTCGTCGTTTAGTTTTTTGCGACGCTCAATGCCTACCTGCATTTTCGCAATATCGTTCTTTATGTTTTGCAACCGCTGTGATGCCGCATTTTTCTCATCGTTAATCGTTTCATTGGCAACGCTTTGCGTTTCGTTGCCAAAAATGTCAGCAATCTGCTTTTTCACATTTTCAGCCAGCGATTCGCATTTGGCTTTTTGTTCCGAGCACATTATCTGCCCCTTATTGACACTATTGTCGATGCTTTCAAATTCCGCTTTCAGTTGTTTTACGACTTCTTTAGTTGGCACGCTTTCGGGCATCTCAGCTATTTTGGGATGATGAGTTGAGCCGCAGACCGGACAAGGCATGCCTTCCTTCAATTCTTGCGCTAGAATTCCGGCTTGCGAGCGGATGAATAGCTCGTTAGCATCTTCATACTCAGCAAGTTTTTTCTTTCTGTCCTCAATATATTTATCCAAACCGTTTTGCCATTTTTTCAAATTGTCCGATTCGGATAAAAGTGTGTTTTGCTCCTCAATCAGTGCTGTCAGCTGAGTCAGCTTACGCTCCACTTCCTTTTGTTCCGATTCCAGCTTGGCTTTCTTTTCCGCTGCGTTTTCCAATTGAGCGAACTCTGTTTTCAGCGTTTCAAGTTTGGCCGCAAAGTCGATTGCGTTTTTTTCAGCCGTTGCCTTGCCGTTTGTGGCTGCCTGTAAATCTAATTCAAGTTTTTTGAGCTGATTTTCAGTATTTTCAAGAGCATCGTATTTGTTCAACACGGCTTTTATCTGTGCAATACGGCCGGTTTTTGTTTCCTGCTCGGGTTTGCGGGCCTCGGCCGCCAGCTTCTGGCTTTCCAGATTTTTCAGCAACTGTGTCTTTTGCTCGAGTGCTATTCTGCTTTCATTAAGCGATTTAACATCGGCTTCGTATTTCTCCTGAACGGCTAATTTTTCGGCAATAGCTATCCGTTTTTTGTCTAACTCGGTCAGCTCCGCGTCAATCGTGGTCTTAGTTTCGGAATCGCGCTGGAGTTGTAGGCGTAATTGCTCAACAACCAACTCAACAGGCTGGTTCTCGGTGTCAAAATCCTCAATAACAACATCCTTGATATACTGGCTGACACTTTGTTTGGCGTTGTTGAGTTCGAACCACACCTTTTTCACTTCGCTTTGAAGCTCCTCTTGAAAGTGCTTGTAGATGTCGGTTTTGAAAATCTCTCGGAATATTTCGATGCGGTCTTTGGTCGATGTTGTTATCATCTTCATAAAATCGCCTTGGGCAATCATTGCAATTTTTTTGAATTGGTCGCAAGTCACTCCAATGATTTCGTTGATTTTCGCATCGGCTTCTTTTGACTTGGTAATTATTTGTCCGTCAGGAGTTTTAAGAACGACACTCTCGTTTTCTGTGATGACTCCCTCGCCGCGCAACTTAGGACGTTCGTAAGGTGGATTTCGGCGGATTTTGTACTGTCTGCCAGCATATTCGAATTCCAACTCGACAAACGTTTCTGTCTCATTCTTAGCATATTTCGAGCGCATCATTTTGGCTTCGCGGGTCGAGCCGCTTGCTTCTCCATAGAGCGCGTAAACTATTGCGTCGAAGATAGTTGTCTTGCCTGCGCCGGTGTTTCCGGTTATCAGATACAGGCCATTTCGCCCAAGTTTTGAAAAGTCGATGACTGTGGCGGTGGCGTATGGTCCGAAGGCCGATATTGTGAGTTTTCGTGGTAGCATATCGTTTATTCTCTGTTTTGTACTCTTTCCATTATCTCGTTTATAAACGACTGTTGCTCAGCCGTTAGCGACGATTCTCCGTTCTGCATCTCATAAAATTCGGCAAACAGCTCAGTGGGTGTTTTTTGCTCGTCGATGCTGTTCACCACAATGCTTTTGGTTCGCGTACGCTTGTTGTCGTAGAGCACTTCCATAATGTTATGGTAGATAGTGCGCAGCTTGTTGATAGCGTCCGGAATGTCATTTTCGTCGGTGAGGGTTACCCGCACATAGTTTTCGCGCAACTCCGGCTTGCTTTCGTAGTATTGAAGCGCCGTCAGCTCGTTGTAGGAGCCTCGTAAATCAACCCAGTCGCGTAAATGCGAAGTAGGTATATATTCAAACCCAACACCACCATTCGCATCCATGTCGGCTATCGTAATTGTTTTAGTATCATTCACTTCGGAGAACGAATATTTGAGCGGGCTGCCGCTGTACCTTATTGTCGGTCGTTCGCAGCTTTGAGGGCGGTGCAGATGGCCGAGAGCCACATAATCGAAGTCGGCAAACACCTGAGCATCAACATTATCCAAACCGCCGACAATGGTTTCTTCCGATTCGGAGCGTACGGCGTTGGTTACAAACTGATGGCAGATGAGCACGTTGCGTATGCTTTTGTCAATATTCATTTTGGCAATGGCCATGCGCATGGCATCGGTGTATGAGTTAATCTCCTCGTTCTCAAAAAAATGACGGACGGCCACAGGTTTGATGAACGGCAGCATATAGAACGCCACCGGCCCGTCTTTGTCGCTGATAATCACTGGTTTTACGGTGCCGTCGTAAACTGGCGACAGATGTATGTTCTGGCGGCTCATTATCTGCGCGCCAAAGGCTATTCGCTCGGGCGAGTCGTGGTTGCCGCTGATGATGAATATGTGAGAGTCGGGAGTTGCTGATTCTGTGAGTTTTGTCAGGAACCAGTCGAACACTTGCACCGCCTCGGCCGACGGCACGCTTTTATCATAAACATCGCCTGCAATCAGCACAGCGTCAGGCTTTTGCTGCTGCACTACATCGCAAATCTGGCCAAGAACGTGCCGCTGCTCATCAATCATCGAAAAACCGTTCACGTGCTTGCCAATATGCAAATCGGATATATGTAGAAGTCTCATTTTTAAGTTATAAGTGGTAAGTTACAAGTGATAAGTTTAAATATTACACTTTACTTTGTTATAGTTATCGTCTTAGTCATCGTTAGTGTTATCGTCTTAGTTATCGTCTTTCGTCATCGTTATCGTTGTTTAATGCGCATCAAGCCAGTTCTCGCCGGTTCCAACTTCGGCTGTGAGCGGGATGCTGAGGCTCATAGCGCCTTCCATTTCTTGTTTCACAATGGCGGAGAGTTGCTCGGTTTCGCCGGGGGCAACATCAAAAACAAGCTCGTCGTGAACTTGCATAATCATTTTCGATTTCAGCCCCAACTCGTTCATTTTCCGATAGATGGCAATCATCGCAATCTTGATTATGTCCGCTGCCGTGCCTTGAATGGGCGCGTTTATGGCGTTCCGTTCGGCGGCGCTGCGCACAAGGCTGTTTGCCGATTGCAAGTCGGGCAGGTAGCGGCGGCGGTGGCATAGCGTTTCAGTATAGCCACAATCGCGGGCTCGCATAATGCTTTGGTCCATATACTGCTTCACGCCCGGGAAGCTCGCAAAATAGCTGTCGATAATGGCTTTTGCCTCGCCAACCTTGATGCCGGTGTTCTGCGCCAGACCAAACGACGATATGCCGTAGATGATGCCGAAATTGGCGCTTTTGGCTTTGCGCCGCTGCTCGCGCGACACATTCTCTATCGGCTCGTGGAACAGCCGAGAGGCGGTGGCGGCGTGAATGTCCTGATTGGCGCGGAAGGCCGCTACCATAGCCGCATCCTGGCTCAGGTGTGCCATAAGCCGTAGCTCCACTTGCGAATAGTCGGCAGCCAGAATGCACCCTTCGGGATTGGTGGCCACAAACACTTTGCGAACCAGTCGTCCAATCTCCTCACGAACAGGAATATTCTGCAGGTTCGGGTTGGTGGAGCTCAGTCGCCCGGTAACTGTAATCGTCTGATTATAAGAAGTATGTATGCGACCGGTTTTGTGATGCACCATTTGTGGCAGAGCCTCTACGTAGGTTGACAAAAGTTTTTTGAGCGACCGGAATTCCAAAATCAACGGCACTATCTCGTGCTTGTCTTTCAGCTTCTCGAGCACATCCTCGGCCGTTGATTGCTGCTTTGTATTATCTTGGTTTTTGCCATTGATTTGCAAATGGTTGAACAACACTTCACTCAGTTGTTTGGGCGATGAGATGTTGAACACCTTTCCGGCTGCATTGTATATTTTTTGTTCAATCTCGGCAATGCTTCCGCGAAGTTCCACCGCGTAATTATTCAGCACCGACGTGTCGATTTTAACGCCCGTGTATTCCATATCGGACAGTACGGGAATAAGCGGAGTCTCCACGTTGAAGAACAAATCGAGCATATTGGTGGTGCGCAGTTCCGCTTCCAGCAAGGGTTTCAGGCGAAAAGTCACATCGGCATCCTCGCAGGCGTAGTCGCGGAGCAAGCCAAGCTCAACCATACGCATTGATGTCTGTGTGGAACCGCGTTTCCCGATAAGTTCCTCGGTTTTTATAGTGCTGTAAGTCAGATATTTCTCAGCTAAAATGTCAAGGTTGTGCCGCTGCTCAGGTTGTAGAAGGTAGTGGGCAACCATGGTGTCGAACAGGCGTCCGCGCACCTCCACGCCGTAGTTTTTCAAAACCGAAATGTCATATTTCAGGTTCTGGCCTATTTTCAGAATCTCACTGTTGGCGAAAAACGGCTTAAAGCGGTCAACAATGGCCTGTGCCTCAGTATTATCGGCGGGTACAGGAACCAGCCAGCCGCTTTTCTCGCTTGCACTGAACGACATTGCAACTAGTTCGGCATCGTGAATGTCGAGAGAAGTGGTCTCGGTGTCGAAACAAACCTCCTTACAACCAAGCAGATACTGCACAAGTTGCTGCTGCTCGTCGGCTGTCTGCGCAATACGGTAGTCAGGTTTTACATCTTTTATGGTTTGCAGCTTTGGAGTGACAGGCGCATCAGGCGTGTCGCCAAAATCGAACAGGGTGCCTTGAAGCGGGTCGGACGAAGATGTCTTAACCCTTGTAGGTGAGGCCTGTACTAATGTTCTGCTCAACATGTTACGGAATTCCAATTCTGCGAATAGGTCCGTAAGTTTTGCTTGGTCAGGCTCTTCGCGTTTAAACTCTTCAGCGTTAAAATCGACGGGAGAGTTAGTGTTTATGGTGGCCAGCACCTTCGACAGGGCTATCTGGTCGCGGAAGGACTCCAGGTTTTCCTTCTGCTTGCCTTTTATCTTGTCAAGGTTTTCGTAAATGCCTTCGATGGAGCCGAAATCGGTTATCAGCTTTTCGGCGCTTTTAGGCCCTACGCCCGGACAACCAGGAATGTTATCCGATGTGTCACCCATAAGTCCCAACAAATCAATGATATGGTCGGGTGTAACGGCAAACTTCGCCTTCACACCGGCGGCATCCCAAATCTCAACATCGCCGCCAGCCCGGCCTGGTTTGTAAACAAAAACATTGTCGCGTACAAGCTGCGCGTAATCTTTGTCGGGTGTCATCATATAAACCGTAAAACCCTCAGCGGCAGCCTTATGAGCAAGAGTTCCTATTATGTCGTCGGCCTCAAAACCCTGCACCTCTACAACCGGAATCCGCAGTGCGCTGATAATCTGTTTGATAAGCGGAATGGCCACACGCATATCCTCCGGCATGGCTTCGCGGTTGGCCTTGTATTCGGCATACATCTCGTGCCTGAAAGTGGGCCCGTGCGGGTCGAAAACCACACCAATGTGGCTCGGATTCTCCTTTTGCAAAACATCGAGCAAAGTGTTGGTGAAGCCGAACACAGCCGATGTGTTCACACCCTTTGAGTTGATGCGCGGATTCTTGATGAATGCATAATATGCGCGGTAAGTCAATGCGTAAGCATCAAGCAGGAATAGAGTTTTGTCTGACATAAAATTCGATTTTTAAATCAAGCTAAAGTAGGAAAAAAACGATGTCGGAAACATCCAAATGCCCTATTTATTATGTGTTTCGCAATCAACATATTGTGGGGTTTGCGCAAAAAAGGTTTTGATTTCTTTTGTTTTTTGTGGAAAAAATGCTTTACTTTCGCCGTTTTTCTAAAAATGAATTACTATGAAGAGATTACTATGCTGTGCAGCATTATTATCAGTCGTTGCTTTTTCTAAAGCACAAAACATACAGAGCAGTGTGGTGGCAACGGGCGGTGAGTCGAAAACCGTTACGGCAAAAAACACTAAGACCTATACGTTCAACTTTACCATAGGCGAAAATGCAATAGGAACATACTCGCTTCTCAATCATTTTATTGTCCGTGGTTTCCAACAGGGTTATGACTCAGTTGATTACTATAAAGCGCCAACATACGTGTGGGCGGATGACTATAGTAGTGTTACGGGTACTGCTGTCAGCACTACAAATAGTAATAACAAGTTCGAAAAAACCGTTAGCACAACATATTTGATTGTGACACAACCAACATGTTTGAGCGCAGGCCTAGGCCGCTATACATCAGCAAGTTTCAACAGCCAGTTGTTCGAAATCCAAGAGATGGATATTGATTTGGATGCTTTGGACCACAGCTGGGGTGAAGGAGTGGTTACAACAGAGCCTACATGCTCTGCTACAGGTATTATGACATATACTTGTACGCGTGATGCTTCTCACAAAAGAACTGAAGATATAGCCATAGACGCAAATGCTCATGCATGGGGCGCATGGACGGTGATAACAGCAGCAACACCGACAACAGTTGGACTGGAACAGAGAGTTTGCTCTCACAACAGCGAGCACATTGAGACACAACCCATACCTATGACGAACCACGCTCACAGTCTTGAACATATAGCCGCAAAACCGGCAACATGTACTGAGGACAGCGTGGTAGAACATTGGCATTGTACAGCAGACCCGACATATTGCAACCGCTATTTTATTGATGCTAACGCTCAAACAGCGGTAAGCCAAGCGGAACTAACCGTGCTTAATACCAAGGGACATAAATGGAATGATGGTGCAGTAACTACTGCCGCTACATGTGAAACAGAAGGTGTAAAAACTTTTACTTGTCAGCGTGATGCCAGCCACACCAAGACAGAGGCGATTGCCGCACTTGGTCATAAATGGGATAGAGGTGTGCCCACAACACCGGCAACTTGTACTCAACCGGGCATAAAGACTTTCACATGTGAAAATGACAATAGTCATACATACACCGAGGCAATTCCAGCCTTTGGCCACAATTATCCAGAGTTTGGTGATACAATACGTCTTGCAACTTGTACTATTGACGGTGAGATTAAATTTGTTTGCAAGAATGACCGTAATCATTATTACTCAGAGGCTATCCCGGCTATTGGCCATGACTATCCGGCAGAGGGGCAGGGCATAGCAACTGCAGCTACTTGCCTCGACAGCGCTTATATGACTTACATCTGCCGCAACGATGCATCGCACTGGTACAAAGTGGCAACAGGAGCACCGCTTGGCCACGATTGGAGCGACACTATTATAACTCCGGCTACTTGCTTAACAGCAGGAGATACGACTATTACATGTAGTCGTGACGCTTCTCATAAGATGGTAAAGAAAATCCCCGCTTTAGGTCATAATTGGAATGATGGTACTATAATTCTTGCAGCCACATGCTCGGCAACAGGAACAAGAGTACGTGTTTGCCTGAACGACCTTGAGCATACCGATACTGTTGCTGTGCCAATAAACCCGAATGCACACGAGTGGGGCGAATGGGAAGACCTTGGAAACGGAAAGATGCAGCGCGTGTGCGTTCATAATTCAGCTCATAAACAGACAGCAAATGTAATTGCAGCAGACCATGTGCATGTATGGGATACTATAGCAGGTGTGGAGCCAACATGTTTGACCGATGGTACTATTACTTACTATCATTGCACCTCGTGCAAACATGACTATATTGACGATGGCATAACAGAAGTAAGAGTATATGTAGCACCAGCCATAGGCCATAGATGGAATGAGGGTGAGGTTTTAGTGGAAGCTACTTGCGAGACAGCCGGAGAAAAGCATCAGACTTGCTTGAATGACCCGTCGCATACACAGATTATACGTGTGGCTCCGTTGGGACATAAATGGAATGAAGGCGAAGTTGCAGTGGCTGCCACTTGCGAAACAGCCGGAGAGATGCTTTACACATGCTTGAACAATGCCAACCACAAGAGACGTGAGGTTATTGATGCTCTCGGTCATGATTATGATACAGTGCTTGTTGCAGCAACATGCTTAACAGCAGGTTCGGAAACCATCACTTGCAAGCATGATGCTTCACATACCTCAACCAAGGTTATACCTGCACTTGGCCATGACTGGGGCGAATGGGAAATTCAAGTGGAAGCTACAGCAACAAATCCTGGCATAGAGAAACGTATATGCAAGAACGACAACACACATGTTGAAACTCGCACCTATGAAGTTCCAGGCGAGGATGGTACAACTCCGATGCAAGGTTGGACAACCTACATAGGTACCAATGGCGATGTCAATCTGGAGGAACAACAGGAAGGCAGCTGCGTTCAAATAACTATAGGTGGAGAGAACGGAGAGCCGGGTTCTGCCGAGTTTGTATCGCCGATATTGACAGGACTTGAAGGACAATACTACGACCACGACAGCCTTGTTCCGATATCGATAACATTTGATGCAATGTTTATCCCAACTGGCAGCGATTCAACAACAACCATAAGCGTATTCACAGGCTTCGGTTTGGAGAATCAGATTGGTAACCTTCAAATTGTTGACAAAGATGGCAACCCAATTAACTTCGAGAGTGTGGTAGTTGACAGCAATTGGCACACATACACACTCACAGGCTTCATTGGTCCGGAAGGCGACTCTATTCGTCTGCAATTTGTGACCGGTACAACCCTTGGCGAGTTATTGCTTGGAAACATAAGCATATCGATAGACGAGAAGGAAGTGGAGAAATTCTTCGAGTACACTCCGGATAGCGGTAACCAAGGTGGAGAAGACAATCCTGGCGGAGAAGACAATCCTGGCGGAAACGATAATCCTGGCGGTGGTGATAACCCAGGCGGAGGCGACAATCCTGGTGGTGGTGATAACCCAGGAGGAGGAGGCAATCCTGGAGGCGACCCGAATGCTATTGCCGAGCAGAACGTAAACACCGACATACGCGTTTACCCGAACCCTGCAGCAGCGAAATTGTTTGTAGAACTGCCAATGGATAACGCATCAGGTGTAGTCAAGTGCTTCGATAACACAGGCCGTCTGATAATGGAAGAGGAGTTTGAGAACACCGACAAGGTTGAACTTGATGTGTCAGGTCTGCCTCAGGGCTCGTATACTCTCAGAATAATGTTAGAAGAAACAGTGACAACCAAGCAAGTGCTTAAATACTAATTTAAGCATTAGACCATACAAAAAATAGGGCTTTCGGTAAACCGGAAGCCCTTGTTTTTTTGTCAAACTGAAATTTGAATTCGTTCCATCACATTGTAACTATGAAATGTTTTTCAGACGCAATGTGGCGTTTTTCATCAAAAACAGGGATTATACTGTCATCTATTAGCCCCCCAACAATTCACAAACAACACAACCAACGCCGCCATTCCCGGCAGCCCTGCGGTACTTTGTGTTTATTCTCGCACTGACGACACAGTCCCGATAGCCATCGGGAACACTGATTTACACGGTTTTTTTACCACGGAACACGCGGAATTACCAACCTGACGGTTGCTTTTTTTTCGAACGCTGATGACGCTATTTTTTATGTTCTAACCGATTCGGGCCGATTTTAATCCGAATAATATCCAATAACCTCATCTGCCGCGATGTTTACCGCGCTGAAAGCGCAAAACAACATAGCCCATGGCAAGAGAAGCGGCGCCTTGGGTACGTTACCACGTAACGTTGGCGCCCTACAGGGGCAATTAATAAAAACGGCTCTACGAGTTGCGCCTTCAGCGCGCCATAATGTTGGGGGCGGCATTATACCCAACGTGACGTTCGCTGCTCTCTCTCTGCGTTGGGCTATATGGTGAATTGCGCTTTCAGCGCGTTTCTTTCGAATATGCATGGCTGCCTGCATCTTTCAAAAAGGGGGGCATCAACAATCAAACCGTCTTTAATAAGAAAATTCGCCTTCGGATTTTGTAGAAACAAGTTCAAATATGCAAAAATCATTCACTTTATACACTTGTTTTACATGCAAACCTCGTTCATTGTAGTCCCATAATATCTCTCCGTTTTCGGTTATTTCTGATTGCACTATTGGCGTCTCTAATTCGTCACTTCCAAATATGACTCTATTTGCCGAAAATACACAAATGTGACTCAATGGCACACCTTCGCGTGATACACTCCATATTTCTATGCTTACATATTCTAATTGATCTTGCCTTAATAAAAAGCAATAACAATTAGGGGTCATTTCTAATTTCCCGATAGCACTAAATTTTGGAATATATGTTTGCTCTTCATTTGATGGCCAAATTATATAGGGTAACGACCTACTTCTATATTTTGCTAAGAATCGTGGAGTTACTGAAATATCACGTTTGAAAGGTCTAACATTTAGATTCAATAGATTATTCAGTAATGTATCACTGAACGAATATCCTGTTGGTAACGACAAATAATCATTAATTGGCAACTTTATTTCTTGGTCAAAATATTTTGCCATTTCACAATTTTGAGCACTTGCACTTATGCTCAAAAAAGCAACTATTACAAATAACAGCTTCTTCATATCAAATTTATTTAGAATAACTTATATATTTAATAGTAACATCCTTAATATCAGTCTATTTCCAAAGTACAAGATGTCCTTTGGTCGCATTGGCGGTTTTGTCGTTACTGTAAACGGTGAGCGGGCCGCTTCCGCCGTGCACAAAACCGCTGCCGTCGGCGTAGTCAATGTTTATGCCGCTGTGGGTGCTATCTGTCCGCAAAGTTGTCATAGGCCAAAGTTAAGAAACTTTTCGCACTATTATGCAGACGCTGCTGAAGGTAAAAAGGTTGCGGGGTTGCCTGCCGATAATAAAACAAGGCCACCCAATTAGGCAGCCTTGCTATTTGAAACTCTGTGTTCTCTCGTTTTCTCTGCGCGCTCTGTGAATCTATTTTTTGAGCCCCAATTTCTCCACAGCCTCCTCGCGCATCTTGTATTTCAAGATTTTGCCTGCGGCGTTCATCGGGAACGATTTAACGAAATCAATATAGCGCGGAACTTTGTGGCGGGCAAGACGGCCCATAATGAATTCGCGCATTTCGGGTTCGCTGATTTCCTCGCCCTCTTTCAGAATAATGCAGGCCATTGCCTCCTCGCCGTATTTCTCGTCGGGAACACCGATAACCTGAACGTCCTTCACCTTCGGGTGTGTATAGATAAACTCCTCAATCTCTTTAGGATAGATATTCTCACCACCGCGGATAATCATATCTTTCAAGCGGCCTGTGATTTTGTAGTTGCCGTTCTCGTCAACGCAGGCAAGGTCGCCGCTGTGCAGCCAACCGTCAGCGTCAATGGTTTGAGCGGTGGCCTCTGGCATTTTGTAGTAGCCTTTCATCACGTTGTAGCCTTTGGCGCAGAACTCGCCGTTGGTGTTCACGGGCACCTCAAGGCCTGTTTCGGGGTCAACCACCTTGCAGCGCACGTGCGGGAAGGCGTAGCCCACGGTTTCGGTGCGGACGTCGATTGGGTCGGTCCAAGCCGACATTGTGCTGCCTGGCGCCGATTCGGTCTGGCCATAGACGCTCACAATGCCGCGCATATTCATCTCCGACGGTTCGGCGGCGCGGCGCATCAACTCTGGCGGACAGCCCGAGCCTGCCATAATGCCTGTGCGCATATACGAGAAGTCGGTGCTGCGGTAGTCGGGGTGGTTGAACATTGCAATGAACATTGTGGGCACGCCGTTGAAGCAGGTGATATGCTCCTGGTTTATGCAGGCCAACGACGATTTGGCCGAGAAGTACGGCATCGGGCACATTGTGGCTGCGTGCGTCATCGACGAAGTCATCGACAGGACCATTCCAAAGCAGTGGAACATAGGCACTTGAATCATCATTCGGTCGGCGGTTGAAAGGCCCATACGGTCGCCAATGCACTTGCCGTTGTTCACCACGTTGTAGTGAGTCAGCATCACGCCTTTGGGGAAGCCCGTGGTGCCGCTGGTGTACTGCATATTGCAGACGTCGTCGGGTTTGACGGCATCGGCCATACGCTGAATCTCGTCGAGCGGAACAAGGCTTGCGCGGTCCATCGCCTGTTGAAGCGTCAGGCAGCCCTTCTGGCGGAAGCCGACGGTGATAACGTTGCGCAGGAACGGCAGCCTCTTGCAGTGAAGCGGCTTGCCTGGCGTGCTTGCGGCAATTTCGGGGCAGAGTTCGTTGATAATGGCGCGATAGTTCGAGTCCAAGGCGCTCTCTATCATCACAAGTGTGTGAGTATCAGACTGTCGCAGCAGATATTCGGCCTCGTGAATCTTGTAGGCGGTGTTCACCGTCACAAGCACGGCGCCAATCTTGACTGTGGCCCAAAATGTTATGTACCAAGCAGGTATGTTGGTGCACCAAACGGCCACTTTCGAGCCTGGACGCACGCCGAGCGACACAAGGGCGCGGGCGAAGTTGTCAACGTCGTCGCGGAACTCCGCATAGGTGCGGGTGTAGTCCAAAGTGGTGTATTTGAAGCAGTACTGGTCGGGGAACTCCTCAACCACGCGGTCCAAAACCTGGGAG
>JAFYYJ010000109.1 GCA_017557605.1 Salinivirgaceae bacterium | reverse complement strand
CGGCTGCGTAACGTCGCCAATGCCCAACCGGATGATGTCGGCCTGCGGATTGGCCTCTTTGTATGCCGCCACACGCTTTGCAATCTCCGCAAAAAGGTAGCGGTGCTGTAGTTTCAAGAAATTTTCGTTTATGTATGCCATTGTTGTAAAAGTTTAGTCGCTTCGCTGTTTAGAAGTTTAGACGCTTCGCTGTTTAGATAACCAATCATTCCAAACTTCTAAACCTCTAAACCCTTCATTTTTAATTGTTCATTGTTAATTGTTAATTCAATCCTTCACGCATTCAATCCTTCAATCAATCTCTATCTCCCCCTCAAACACCGTTGTGGCGGTGCCTGTCATTAGCACGCGGCGGGTGTCGGGGTTCCAACTGATGTGAAGCGAGCCGCCGTCCATTTGAATGTTGCAGTTGTCGGGGTCGGTCAGGCCAGCCATTGCGGCTGCCACGGCGGTGGCGCACGCTCCAGTGCCACAGGCCTGCGTTATGCCGCTGCCGCGCTCCCACACTCGCATACGGATATGTTGGCGGTCGATAACCTCCGCAAACTCAACATTGGTACGGTTGGGGAACATTGGGCTGTACTCAAGGTCGGCACCCACTTCGGCCACGGGCGCAAGTTCCGCATTCGTCACCAAAAGAACCAGGTGCGGATTGCCCATACTAATGGCCGTGCCGTTAAAAATGTGCCCACAAGACTCAACTTGCTCGCCCACAAGCAAATGCTCCTGACCGTCCAACCCAATGACACCCATTGGGGCGCCTTCGCCCATATCAACGGTCACGGTATCGACATTGCCGTTGGCGTCAAGGTTCAGACGGATGATTTTGATGCCCGAAAGAGTCTCGAGCCGTATTTCGGTTTTGTCGGTTATATGCTTGTCGTGCAAATATTTGCCAATGCAGCGCGACGCGTTTCCGCACATTAAGGCTTCCGAGCCGTCGGCGTTGAAAATGCGCATACTGAAATCGGCCACCTCCGACCGCCCGATGAGCACCAGACCGTCGCTGCCGATGCCTTTGTGTCGGTCGCTCCAGGCCACCGACAATGCCGACGGATTGGGCAACTCACGCTCCGTCACATTGACGTAGATGTAATCGTTGCCCAAACCGTGCATTTTGGTGAAATGAACTTTCATTGTTTAATTGTTTTGGTGTTGGGTTTTAGGTGTTAGGTGTTGGTTGCGGACGCAAGCATTGCGTCCCTACAATTCCTAAATCCTAATTCCTAAATCCTAAATCAAACCTGTGCGAACTTTACCGTTTAAGGTACTTGTCCACTTCGGCTGCCACTTCCCTTCCGCTTGCAATGGCGCGGACCACAAGGCTTGCGCCCGATTTGGCGTCACCAGCAAGGAAGACGTTTGGCGCGTACTGCGGGTGTTCGGGTTTCAGGAAGCCCATTGCCAGAAGCACCATATCGCACTCAATAACCTCTTTGCGGCCAGTGAGTTTCATTTGCGGACGGCCTCCGTCGGGTGCGGGAACCCACTCAACTTCCTCAACCTCAACGCCAGTGAGCTGACCTTTGGCGTTGCCGATGAAGCGGTTCGATGTCAGGCACCAACGGCGCTCGCAGCCTTCCTCGTGGCTTGTTGTGGTTTTCAGAATCACGGGCCACCACGGCCACGGTGTGGCGGGGTTAGTGCCAACGGGCGGTTTGGGCATAATCTCAATCTGTGTCACGCTCACAGCCCCTTGACGGTGGCAGGTTCCGATGCAGTCAGAGCCAGTGTCGCCGCCGCCAATCACAAGCACTCGCTTGCCTTTGGCCGAGACGGTCTCCGCGTCGGTGAATTTCTTTCCCGCAAGGCGCTCGTTCTGCTGCGACAGAATCTCGAGAGCGAAATAAACGCCCTTCAAATCGCGGCCTTCAATCTTCAAATCGCGGGCCGTGGGGGTTCCTGTGGCAATCACGTAGGCGTCGAAGCCAGCGGGCAGTTGGTTCAAATCAATCGCTGTATCGAACTTAAACTCAATACCTTCCTGCTCCATAAGGTTGGTGCGGCGTGTAACCACATACTTGTCGAGCTTGAAGTTCGGAATGCCGTAGCGCAGAAGGCCTCCCGCGTCGCTGCGGCGGTCGAAAACGGTGACCGCATAGCCGCGGCGGTTGAGCTGCACGGCTGCCGACAGACCTGCAGGTCCAGCGCCGATGACGGCAACCTTCTTGCCGTTGCGCGCATATTGTTTGGGGGTTACAAAACCCTCGCTGAAAGCTTTTTCAATTATCGAGCACTCGTTCTCGCGGATTGTCACAGGCGCGTCGATGCAGTGGTTGAGCACGCAGCCCTTCTCGCAAAGCGCGGGGCAGATACGTCCTGTGAATTCAGGAAAGTCGTTAGTTGCTGACAATATCTGATAGGCAAGTTCCCATTTTCCTTTGTAAACGGCGTCCTGCCATTCGGGCTGTTTGTTGCCCAGCGGGCAGGCCCAGTGGCAGAAGGGCACTCCGCAGTCCATACAGCGCGATGCCTGCAGCATACGGTTGCTCTCGTTGAGCGTCTGCTCCACCTCGCCAAAATCCGAAATACGCTCGTGAATCGGACGGTGTCCTGCCTCCTGACGCGGAACGGTCAGAAATGCTTTTGGATTTCCCATATCTCTATCCTCCTAATAATTCTCTTCTTGTTGAACATTTTCCATTTTTTTCTGCAATTGGCGCAGAGCCTCCTCGTGAAGTACGCGCTTGTACTCAATCGGGGTAACCTGAATAAAGTCGTCGATGTAGGCCGACCAGTTCTCAATCATTTGTTTGGCCAGCTTCGAGCCAGTGTGACGGTAGTGCTTCTCGATGAGTGCGAAAAGCTCGTCGCGGCGCGATTTCTCCTCAATCAGGCTCAACTCAATCATATCCATATTGCAGTAGTAGTCGAAGTCGTGGTTCTTGTCCCAAACGTAGGCCAGACCGCCCGACATACCAGCGGCGAAGTTCCTGCCAGTGGTGCCCAGAACAACCACGCGGCCGCCAGTCATATACTCGCAACAGTGGTCGCCAGTGCCCTCAACAACGGCTGTGGCTCCCGAGTTGCGCACTGCAAAACGCTCGCCCACACGCCCGCTGATGAACACCTCGCCGCTTGTTGCGCCATACAGAATGGTGTTTCCCGCGATTATGTTCTCCGACGCCTCAAAAGTGGAAGTTGCTTGCGGATAGATACTTATGCGGCCGCCCGACAAGCCTTTGCCAACATAGTCGTTGGCCTCGCCCTCAAGCGCGAACGACACTCCCTTCATAAGGAAGGCGCCAAAGCTCTGTCCAGCCGAGCCGTTAAACTGCACATTGATAGTGTTTTCGGGCAGACCAGCCGCACGGTAGCGGCGTGCCACCTCGCCCGACAGCATTGCACCCACTGTACGGTTGGTGTTCACAATGCCGTAACTCAAGCGCACAGGGCGCTGTTGGTCAAGGGCGCAGGCCGAATCGGCAATGATGCGGCTGTCGAGAGTGGTTGAGAAGTCGCGCGGATTGTCGTGCTCCTTGTGCACCGCAGCGTTTCCGCCGATGTGCTCCAGAAGGCGGCTGAAGTCCAGACCGCGTGTCTTGTCGGTGAACTTCGACTCGTCAATCTCAATCAAATCGGTGCGGCTGATGATGTCCTCAAACTTGCGGAAGCCCATTTGTGCCAGATACTCGCGCACCTCTTCGGCCAAAAACATATAATAATTAACAAGATACTCGCTCCGTCCCATAAAGCGCTCGCGCAGTTTGGGGTCTTGTGTGGCAACGCCCACAGGGCACGAGTTGGTGTGGCATTTGCGCATAAGCACGCAGCCCAGAACAATCAACTGCGCAGTGCCGAATCCGAACTCGCCAGCACCCAGAAGTGCCATTGCCACAATGTCGCGGCCAGTCTTCAGCTGTCCGTCAACCTGAACCTCAACACCACCGCGCAAGTTGTTCATTACCAGCGTTTGTTGTGTTTCGGCCAAGCCGATTTCAGGCGATATGCCCGCATAGCGGATTGACGATGCAGGTGATGCGCCCGTGCCGCCTTCAGCGCCCGAAATGACAATCAGGTCGGCTTTGGCTTTGGCAACGCCAGCGGCAATGGTGCCCACACCGCTTTCGGCCACCAGCTTGACGCTGATTTTGGCCCGTGGGTTCACATTCTTCAGGTCGAAGATAAGCTGCGCCAGGTCCTCAATCGAGTAGATGTCGTGGTGCGGCGGCGGCGAAATGAGCGAGATGCCAGGAATCGAGTTACGCGTTTTGGCGATAATCTCGTTCACCTTGTAGCCAGGCAGCTGTCCGCCCTCGCCAGGCTTTGCGCCTTGAGCCACCTTAATCTGAATTTCGGTGGCGTTCACCAGATATTCGGCCGTAACGCCGAAACGTCCGCTCGCCACCTGTTTGATGGCGCTCGAGAGCGATACGCCGTCGTGGTCGGTGTAGAAGCGCTCGCTGTCCTCGCCGCCCTCACCAGTGTTGCTGCGGCTCTTCAGTTTGTTGAGCGCCAGCGCGATGGCCTCGTGAGCCTCCTTGCTGATGGCTCCGAACGACATTGCCGCGCCAATGAAACGCTTAACAATGTTTTCGGCAGGCTCCACCTCGTCGATTGAAATCGGGTTCTGTTTGAACTTGAAGAAATCGCGAAGGAAGAGCGGTTCGGGTTTGTTATCGATAATGCTTGTAAACTCTTTGAATTTCTTGTAACTGCCTGTGCGAGTGGCCAGTTGCAGAGTTGCAATGGCTTCGGGCGTCCAGGCGTGACGGATGCCGTCCTTGCGGAAGGCGAATTGGCCAACGTAAGGCAGCAGGCCGCTTGTGTCGGCGTCAGAGCTGAATGCCTGACTGTGCATACGCAGCGCGTCGGCAGCCACAGTGTCGAGACCGATGCCGCCCACTGTTGATGATTGAGTACCGAAATACTCGCTCAACAGTTTGGCGCTCAAGCCGATAGGCTCGAAAATCTTCGCACCGCGGTACGAGCGGATGGTGCTGATGCCCATTTTGCTCATAATCTTGAGCAAGCCCTTGTCGATGGCCTTGATGTAGTTGTGCTGCGCGGTCTCGAAGTCGAGATGAATCTCGTCGCGGCGAACAAGGTCGTCAATCACGGCGAAAGCCATATACGGGTTGATGGCGCTTGCACCGTAGCCCAGCAGCAGCGCGGCGTGCATAACCTCGCGAATCTCGCCGCTCTCAACAATCAGAGCCGTCTGCACACGTTTCTTAATCGACACCAGATAATGGTGGATGGCGCTCACCGCCAGAAGCGACGGAATGGCCGCGTGACCTTCGTCGATATCCCTATCGGTCAGGATGATATAGTTGATACCGCGGTCAACCGACTGTTCGGCGCGGCGGCAAAGGTCGGCAAGAGCCTCGCGCATACCCTCGCAGCCTTTCGATTTCTCGAAGACGATAGGCAGTTTTTCGGTGTTGAAGCCCTTGTAGCGGATGTTGCAAAGGGTGTCGAGTTCTGTGTTGGTGAGCACAGGCTGCGGCAGACGCACCATTTTGCAGTGCGACTCGTTTGGTGTCAGGATGTTCATTCCAACGGCGCCGATGTACTCCGTGAGCGACATTACAAGTTCCTCGCGGATTGGGTCGATTGGCGGGTTGGTAACCTGCGCAAACTGTTGGCGGAAATAGTTGAACAGCAGTTGCTGACGGCCCGAGAGCACGGCCAACTGCGTGTCGTTACCCATTGACGAAAGCGGCTCCTGCGCGTTAAGGCACATTGGCGCAATGGTGCGCTCCACGTCCTCACGTGTGAAATCGAAGCAGCGCAATTTGCGTTGGAAATCGGGCACGGCGTTTTCTGCGTGACGTCCGCTATGCAGTTTTGCAAGTTCTATACGGTTAGTTTGCAACCATTTGGTATAATCGCAGCCGTCGGCAAGTTGCTGTTTGATGGTGTCGTTCGAGAAGATTTCGCCAGTCTCGCTGTCCACAATCAGAATCTTGCCAGGCTGAAGTTTTCCGTTCAGTTTTATTTTGTCGGCGTCAACGTGCAGTGTGCCAGCCTCCGAAGCCAGAATCAGACGGTTGTCGGTGGTGACCACATAGCGCGCAGGGCGCAGACCGTTGCGGTCGAGCATACCGCCAGCGTAACGGCCGTCGGTGAAGATGAGCGCTGCAGGACCGTCCCACGGCTCCATAAGAATAGAGTGATACTCGTAGAAGGCCTTCAGGTCGGCGCTGATGGGGTTCTTCTCGTTGAACGATTCGGGCACCATCATTGCCATTGCGTGCGGCAGCGTCATTCCCGAACGCACAAAGAACTCGAGCGCATTGTCGAACGACGCGCTGTCGCTCATATTGGGCTGAACTATCGGCGAGAAGTTGCGCATATCGCCCAGCGCCTCCGACGAGAGAACGCTCTCACGCGCCTCCATCCAACTGCGATTGCCGCGGATGGTGTTGATTTCGCCGTTGTGAGCCAGCATACGGAACGGCTGCGCCAGCGACCACGTCGGGAACGTGTTGGTGCTGAACCTTGAGTGGACGAGCGCCAGACCGCTTGTAAAGTTGTTGTTGGCAAGGTCGGGGTAGTAATCGCGCAACTGCGACGGCGAGAGCATACCTTTGTACACAATCACACGGTTCGACAGCGAGACGATATAGAACCTCTCGTCAGTAATCTGCGACTCGATGCGCTTGCGAAGCAGATAAAGTTCCGTCTCGAAGCGTGCGGCGTCGGTTTCGCCAGTCACAAAAATCTGAACCACAGAAGGTTCGGTTGCCAGAGCGGCCTCGCCCAGAATCTCCGATTTAACAGGCACCTGACGTGTCTGCAGAAGTTTAAGGCCAGCCTTTTCAGTTTCAGCCTCGATAGTGGCCAAGTATTTGTCGGCCAATGTCTTGTCTTTTGGCAGGAAGACCAATCCTGTGCCGTATTTCAGTCGTTCGGGAACGGCAATTCCCTGAAGCAGAATAAATTCGTGCGGAATCTGCAACAAGATTCCCGCACCGTCGCCACTCTTGTTGTCGGCAGCCTCCGCGCCGCGGTGCTTCATATTGTCGAGCACCGTCAGAGCGTCCTCCACCAACTGATGGCTTTTGTTTCCCTTAAGGTCGACGAGCAACCCCACGCCACACGCGTCGTGCTCATTCTCAAACCTATATAATCCTTTATTAATCATACCGCACTATGTTTTTTTGATTCGGTGAACGGTTAGGGTTTAGTGGTTAGATATTGGGGGTGCGGACGTGGCAATGCCGCGTCCCTACACCCTCAACTCTTACCTTTTATCTCTCCCCTCTTACCTCTCACCACTCACCATTAATTAACTGATAAACAGCAACTCTCTGTATTTCGGCAGCGGCCACATATCGTTGTCAACCACTTCCTCAAGTTTATCGATTGGCTTGCGGATGTCGAAGAGCGATTCGGCAATCTCGTGGTAAGCCTTCGCCTTCTTGTACTCGCAATCAATCTTGTTGGCCACCTTGCGAGCCTCAATCATTGCGTCAACCTTGCTGCGGATTTCGGCAATGCGCTCCGAAATCTCCTCAACCAGAGCAATCTCGACGGCTGCCACCTTCTGATACTTGTCGGGGAAGATGTTTTTAATCTTTTCGATGTTCTCAAGAAGTTTGGTCTGATAGGCGATGGCTGCAGGAATGATGTGGTTGGTAGCCATACGACCCATTACGCGAGCCTCAATCTGAACCTTCTTTGTATAGATTTCCCATTTAACCTCGTTGCGTGCCTCGAGTTCCTTTTCGGTGTAAACGCCCATACGCTCGAACATTGCAATGGCTTCAGGTTTTGTGAATTCGGTAAACATTTCAGGCACAGACTTTTCGGTGTTCAAACCGCGGCGTTTTGCCTCAACGTTCCACTCCTCGCTGTAACCGTTTCCGTCGAAGCAGACAACGTCGATAATCGAAGCGATGATTGGCTTCAGAGTGTCCATAATGGCCACGTTTTTAGCCTTGCCTGCGGCGATGGCCTTGTCGACGTCGGCCTTGAACTGAACGAGTTGGTCTGCCACGATGGTGTTCAGAACGGTCATTGCGTTGGCGCAGTTGGCGCTCGAACCCACGGCGCGGAACTCGAAGCGGTTGCCCGTGAAGGCGAACGGCGATGTACGGTTGCGGTCGGTGTTATCGATGAAAATTTCAGGAATCTCAACCAAACCAACTGACTGACCTTTCTTGCCAGCAATCTCGATTGGCGTATCTGACGGAACCTCAAGCAGTTTGTGCAGAACGTCGGTCATTGTCTTGCCAAGGAAGGCCGAAACAATTGCCGGTGGTGCCTCGTTGGCGCCCAGACGGTGAGCGTTGGTTGCCGATGCAATGGAAGCCTTCAGCAGTCCGTTGTAGCGCTGAACGGCGGCCAGAACGTTAACAAAGAATGTCACAAACTGCAGGTTGCCGCGTGCGTCTTTGCCAGGTGCCAGCAGCAGGGTGCCAGTGTCGGTTCCGAGACTCCAGTTGTTGTGCTTGCCCGAACCGTTGATTCCCTGAAATGGCTTCTCGTGAAGCAGAACAACAAAACCGTGTTTCTTTGCAACATTGTGCATAAGATTCATTATCAATTGGTTTTGGTCGTTCGAAAGGTTGGTCTCGCCAAAAATCGGCGCCAACTCAAATTGGTTCGGCGCAACCTCGTTGTGACGGGTTTTCAAAGGAATGCCAAGACGGTGGCCCTGAATCTCAAGGTCGCGCATAAAGGCTGCCACACGCGACGGAATGGCGCCAAAGTAGTGGTCGTCCAACTGTTGGTTCTTCGATGACTCGTGGCCCATTAGCGTGCGGCCAGTGAGCATAAGGTCGGGACGGGCGGCGTAAAGGTCCTCGTCAACAAGGAAATACTCCTGTTCCCAGCCCAGATAAGAGAACACCTTCTTAACTTTCGGGTCGAACATTTGGCAGATTGGCACTGCGGCGTTCGAAACGGCGTTCAAAGCCTTTTTCAAAGGTGTCTTATAGTCAAGCGATTCGCCTGTATACGAGATAAATACTGTCGGGATGCAGAGCGTGTCGTCCTGAATGAAGACAGGTGAAGTCGGGTCCCAAGCAGTGTAGCCGCGAGCCTCGAAAGTGGCGCGGATGCCGCCCGATGGGAACGATGATGCGTCAGGCTCCTGCTGAACGAGCGACTTGCCGTCGAACTCCTCAATCATACCGCCCTTCCAGTCGTACTCCATAAACGAGTCGTGCTTTTCGGCAGTGCCTTCGGTAAGCGGTTGGAACCAGTGGGTGCAGTGCGTAACGCCGTGCTCAATAGCCCACGCCTTAATGCCTGCGGCCACCTTGTCGGCCACGGCGGTGCTCAACGGTTTGCCATTGTCGATGCAGTCAACCAGGGCGTTAAATGTCTTAACGTCAAGGTATTTGTGCATTTTCTCGCGATTAAATACCAACTCGCCAAAATATTCCGACGGACGAGTTTTTGGAACCTCAATGTCAACCGCTTTCTTCCTGAAAGCATCTTGAACAACATCAAATCTTAACTTGCTCATTGTCTTAAGTTTTAAGTTTATAAAGTTTAAAATTCAAATTCCTAAATCAAAAAAGGCCGATTCGTTTGAACCAGCCTTTGTCTTTTTCGGTTTGCAACCTGTCAGGCTGGATTGGCAGGCAAATTCTTTTTATAATTATTCCATTTCGAATTCTTTTTGGAATTCAAAGCGGAAGACTTGCCGTTATTCAATCCTTTGTTCATTGTTATGTTTTAAGTTTCTAATCATTCTTTTTTTCGTCTTTCGACATTGCAAATATACAGTCGGTTTTAAAATCGCAACTAAAAATCGATTATTTGTTAGGTTCTATTAGTATTTCTCGTACATTGCTTACGATTTATTATTTTGAACGCTTATTTTGATATTTTTATTAAGTTTCGATTAGCCAGAAAACGTTTCCGCTAACAATTTGAAATTTGCAAAAAGGAGTACAAAGGCAGGTTTTGTGATTTTTAGGAAGAGATTGGCGGATTTTGGTTGCAGTTTGACGCGGATTTTGGGGATTTGATTGAATTTTGAAAGAGAAATGTGCGCAAATGTTCAAGGTCGCAAATTGCGACCTTAAAGAATTGGAAGTCACAAATTGTGATATCCCAAAAAAGGTGACTCGTTAATGTGTAGTGCGAACGGAAACCCTGAAAGGGTAAAATATCACAGCCGTGGGTGTAAACCCACGGACCAATTGCGCGGAAACATCAGAACCCTGAAAGGGTGACACGACATTATTAGTATCGCCCCTTCAGGGCTCAATTTGCAGGGAACACATTAAACAACAGGGGCTTACGCCCCTGCCTATATTATGCCGCCCGTTCCGGGCTTTATCTTTTTATTCCTGATATTCTGGCGAAATTGTAATAGCCTCAACACACAAAAAAAGCCGAACCCCTATTGAGATTCGGCCTTTGGTCATTTTTACCAATTGTTATTCTTGGTTCTCCTTCGAGATATAGCGTATCGGGTCGGGGCCGTAGGTATTTGGACCATTGGTGCCTGGTTTGCAACAGATTATAATACCTGCTATAATGGCTCCCAAACATATAATTAACGAAAATAGGATTGGTACAAAAGCAGCCAAAACATCCATCGCCTCTTTGGGTTGCATATTCGGTTTTATTTCGAAACCGCCTGAAGCCATTATAAAGGATTCTACACATACAATAATGGAAGGAACTATGTATAAAAGAACGGCAAGCCAGCCATTATCATCAATATCGTGCAACCTGCGCACAAAAACGGTGAATCCAGGAATGAATAATGCTATGTTTATTATCCAATAGAATGATTCAACAATTATGTGTGACAGTTGCACCGCTGCAACTCCACCAATGGCGCCAACACTGGTTTCAATAATACTTTTCAGTATCATTACAAAAATACCAACAATGGAAGAAAACAGGTAGAAATACCAATACTCAGAACGGCGGGCGCGTCCTTTAAGTGTGAAATACTTGCTGAAGCAGATTGCAACAGCATTACCGAATGACATTTTCTCTTTCATAACTTTTACATTTTTTGTTATTTGACTCGGCAAAGTTATTTCCGCATTCGGCTCGGCTAAAGTTTGTGACGTTACATCTGCGTTACTGTTGCGTTTCATTTCAGGAAACAGAATGTCAATCCATTTTGAAGGAAGTTTTTCGCGGATTCGAAACCTGCGCATACGGACAGCCTCGGGCGTAACGGTGAGACATTCCGCTATGGCTATGGTCTCGAAATGTTGAATGCTCAAGGCGCAAAAAAGAAGGTCGGAATCCTTTAGAGTTGGAACGTCTGCCTTCATCAGTTCAAAAATGGGTGCGAATGTGCGCTCAACGCTCTTGGCTATGGCAAGGCGCTCGTCAAATGTAAATCGGTTGTCGCGTGAGCGATAGCCTTGCATCATACGATATTCTTCCGTTTCACTGAACTGCTTCAAGCAGTCGTTGAGTAGTGTGGTTATGTTTTCCATAAAAAAGATTTTACACAAAAATAATTCTTTTTGTATGCTATGGACGGTAACGTTACGTTACGGTTGCGTTACAAAACAGCGTAACAGAATTCGGTTAAATGATTGTATATTTTGAAATTACAAATTGCAACATCCAATTCTGACAAAATGGTTTGCGCAAATTCGTTACGCCTTCACTGAACATAATGTGGGTATTCAGCATTACAATAAAAATGCAAATCGTGCCGCATAAAAAAAGCCGAACCCACAAAAGATTCGGCTTTCCAGAACAATTGGCGGACGCGATAAATCGCGTCCCTACACATCTTCACTTATTTATACCCATTCTCGTGCACATCCTTGACGGCGCGGCCGCTGGGGTCGTTCACTTTTTTCCAGGCGGCATCCCATTCAAGGGCGATTGCTGTTGAGCAGGCCACCGACGCCTCGTGTGGTACGCTGCGGGCTGCTGAGTCGCTTGGGAAGTGCTCCTCGAAAATCGAGCGGTAGTAGTACTCCTCTTTGTTCATAGGCGGATTGATTGGGAAGCGCTCGGCGGCGTGAGCCATCTGCTCATCAGTAACGGCGTGTGCGGTAAGGGCTTTCAGACTGTCAATCCAGCTGTAGCCCACACCGTCGCTGAACTGCTCCTTCTGCCGCCAAGCGACACTTTCGGGCAGCATATCGGCAAATGCCTCACGCACCACGCGCTTTTCAATATTCTTGCCAGGGCACATTTTCACTTCGGGGTTGAGCCTCATAGCAACATCAAGGAATTCTTTGTCAAGGAACGGCACGCGACCCTCAACGCCCCACGCTGCCAGCGATTTGTTGGCACGAAGGCAGTCGTAAAGGTGCAGTTTTGAGAGTTTGCGGACGGTCTCGTCGTGGAACGCCCGCGCATCGGGTGCCTTGTGGAAATAAAGGTAACCGCCGAAAATCTCGTCGGCACCCTCGCCGCTCAAAACCATCTTTATACCCATCGATTTTATGACACGCGCCAGAAGGTACATCGGCGTGCTTGCGCGGACAGTTGTAACATCGTATGTCTCAATGTGATAGATAACATCACGAATAGCATCCAAACCCTCTTGAACGGTGTAGTTCACCTCGTGGTGAACGGTGCCCAAATGGTCGGCCATCACGCGGGCCTTCTCCAAATCGGGCGAGCCTTTGATACCAACGGCGAACGAGTGCAGACGCGGCCACCAGGCATCTTGCTGGCTGTCGGTCTCGATTCGCTTGAGCGAGAATTTTTTGGCTATGGCCGAAACAACCGAGCTGTCCAAACCGCCCGAAAGCAACACTCCGTAAGGCACGTCGCTCATCAGCTGACGCTTGACGGCGGCCTCCAGCGCTTCCTTCAACTCTGGCGCGCCACCTGTGCCGTGCTCCACTGCCTCATAACTGAACCAGTCGCGTGTCCACCAACGGTGCATCTTGCCCTCGCCGCTATAATAATAGTGTCCAGGAAGGAACGGCTCGTAACTCTCGCAGAAACCCTCGAGAGCCTTCAACTCGCTTGCCACATATACAGTTCCGTCGGCATCGTGGCCAATGTAGAGCGGAATGACGCCAATGGGGTCGCGGGCAATCAGGAACTCGTCTTTGGCCTCGTCGTAGAGAGCAAAGGCGAAAATGCCGCTCAAATCCTCCAAAAAGTTGATTCCCTTCTCTTTATACAAGGCAAGAATAACCTCGCAGTCGGAACCTGTCTTGAAATCGTATTTGCCTTTCAGACTGGCTCTTATGGCCTGGTGGTTGTAAATCTCACCGTTGACGGCCAGCACTTGCTGGTGGTCGGTTGAGTAGAGCGGCTGTCCGCCCGACAGGGGGTCGACAATTGCCAGGCGCTCGTGAGCAAGCACGCAACGCCCACCGCTGTAGGTTCCGCTCCAATCGGGCCCGCGGTGACGTATTTTCGACGACATCTTTAGCGCCTTGACGCGCCACTCTTCAGAAGGTTTCTGAATGTTAAATATTCCTACAAATCCGCACATAATTTATAAAGTTTAAAGTTTTTAAGTTCAAAGTTTTAAGTCACAGTTTAGAAAGTCGAGCGCTTCGCTGTTTAGAAGGTTTAGTTTTCTCAACCCACTCAACGTCCTCAACCTTCTCAACTTTTATAATTCATTCATTTTTAATTGTTAATTGTTAATTTTTCATTGTTAATTCTCATTGAAATACTCTGCCAGTTCACGGTTTTCGGTCGAGAGACGGCCATAGTGCTCGTCGTGCTGCGAAATGTCGAGTCCAACGGTTTCGTCGGCCTGGCTCACACGCATCGTAACCATCTTATTTGTAATGTAATAGAGCAGATAGGTCATTGCAAATGTGAAGACAAAGACAATGCAAATGGCAATCACGTGGTTGAAAATGAACCGTCCGTGCGTGACGCCATCGGCCACAAGGCTTTCGGCCTCATACTGATAGACGAATATGCCCGAAAGGATTGTGCCGACAATACCGCCCACACCGTGTGTCGGGAACACATCCAAGGCATCGTCGACGCTGGTGTGGTTCTTCCAGTGGCACGCAAAGTTCGAGATTATAGTGGTGATAATGGCAATGACAATGCTGTCGCTCACCGACACCCATCCCGCTGACGGTGTAATGGCCACCAGACCAAGCACACCGCCCACAGCGGCACCCATTGCCGACGGCTTGCGGCCTGTCAGACAATCGATAAAAATCCACATCATCATTGCCGTGGCGGCTGCAGTGTTAGTGTTCAGGAAGGCTTTGACGGCCATTCCGTCAGCGTGAAGCGAACTGCCCGCGTTGAATCCGAACCAGCCCAACCACAGCAGCACAGCGCCCAAAACAACATACGGCACGTTGGCTGGCTCCGATTTCTTATCGCGACGGCGCCCCAAAAAGATTGCGCCAACCAAAGCGGCAATACCGCTCGAAGCGTGAACCACAATGCCACCCGCGAAATCCTTGACGTGCATTCGGCAGAAAAGGCCATCGGGGTGCCAGGTCATATGCGCAAGCGGGCAATAGACGAAAATGCAGAACAGCGCCATAAAAATCATATAGGCCGAAAAACGCACACGTTCGGCAAACGAGCCCGTTATCAATGAAGGGGTTATGATTGCGAATTTCATCTGAAAAAGCGCATACAGGGCCAGCGGAATGGTCAGCCCCAGACGGGTTGAGAGTGAGTCGGTGGCCGCACCGCCAACGTTGTGGAACATAAAATAGGTTGCGGGGTTGCCAATGATTCCCAAACCGCCGACATCTTCGCCAAAGCAAAGCGAAAAGCCCACAAACACCCACAGCACGCTGATAATGCCCATTGCGATAATGGACTGAAGGATAGTGGAAATGACGTTTTTCTTGCGAACCATACCACCGTAGAAGAATGACAGTCCAGGGGTCATCATCAGCACAAAAATGGTGGCGGTAATCATCCACGCAATGTCGGCGGCGCTAATGTTGTCGCTCAATTCCCAGATTCCCGCCTGTTCGGGAACCAACAGCCCGCAAATGGCAATTATGCCGATAATGGCTGTAAAAATTACGTAACGTTTTTTCATCTTTTTATGTTTTTAATTAATACTCTCTGTTTTACTCATTAAAAAAGGCCGATTCCGTTTGAAACCAGCCTTATGAATTCATTTTGTCTTCAACTCAAACCGCCCGACTGGTTAGGCCCGCATATCGATTTCGATTATTATTATGACGATTTCGATTCGGATTGAGATTCAAACCATTACCATTGTTCAAATTCTTGTTCATCGTCATTTTCTGTTTTAAAATCGAAATGCTCTTTTGTTGTTATTTTCGACGTGGCAAATATACAACTGATTTTTATTTTGCAAGTAAAAATTGTTATTTTCTTATGTTCTATCCGTAATTCTCGTATATATCTTACAATTTATAATTATTTAAGGCGTTTTGAAATTATTATATCAAAATGACGGTTCGAGAAAAGGGGTTTGGTTACGGATTGAAATTGGGGGAAGGGATAGTTTTATAATTTGTAGATATATGTTGATTGTCGCTGCTTATTGTGCAGACGCCACCCTCACAATCGGTATAAAATTTAGATTTTTTCCTTTCAATTTCAGATATAATTGCTGTTTTGGCCAGTTCGGCGGGGTGGCGAGCCATTGAAAAGCGGATTTTAGCGTTACATTAGCGCCGAAAACACTCAAACAACTCTATCGGAATAGAAGTTAAATGATTAAATTAACACAAAATGTTAAAAATGAACTATTTATCCGATGCGCCTGCAGCACGCCTGCTGTTGGCAATGGCACTTGTGGCTGCTCTGCCACTGAAATCTAACTCACAAATTGCTTTCGAACGAAGCGGCAGCACCGATTTTCGATTGAATGCCACACAAATCGTTGTTGACCCCTCCGATTTTGCAGGAGTTCAACGAGTTGCCAACATTTTTGCCGACGATATCAATCGCGTGACGGGGCAGAAGCCCGAAGTTGCCAGCGCCGTTTCGGCCGCGCCGCAAGCGGTGATTGTGGGCACTATCGGCAAAAGCCCAATCATTGATAAACTTGTGAAAAGCAAAAAGATAGATGTCAAAAACGTGGCAGGACAATGGGAGGCGTCGCTGATTCAGATTGTCGATAACCCGACGAAGGAAATCGGGCGCGCACTTGTGATTGCGGGCGCCGACAAGCGCGGAACCATTTACGGAATGTTCCACCTGTCGCGGCTGATGGGCGTGTCGCCGTGGTATTTTTGGGCCGATGTGCCAACCGAGCACCACGACAGCGTTTTTGTAACCGCCGCAAAAACAGTGCTCGAGACACCGAAAGTGAAATATCGCGGAATCTTCCTGAACGACGAGGCGCCTTGCCTAACTACGTGGGTTAAAAATACTTACGGCACCGATTACGGCGACCACCGTTTCTATGCCGATGTGTTTGAACTGATTCTTCGTCTGCGCGGAAACTTTATGTGGCCAGCAATGTGGGGTTGGGCTTTCTATGCCGATGACCCCGAAAATAGCCGCACTGCCGATGAGTTCGGCATTGTGATGGGCACGTCACACCACGAGCCGATGGCCCGCAATCACCAGGAGTGGGTGCGTCACCGCGATGAGTACGGCGTGTGGGACTATCCGTCGAACAAAACCGTTATCGACAAGTTTTTCCGTGAGGGAATCGAGCGCTCGAAGGACAACGAGGACCTTGTAACCATTGGTATGCGCGGCGATGGCGACACCGCAATGGGCGGCAAGGAAGGCCACGACGACGAGTATGTGTTGGACGATGAGAAGAATAAGCGCCTGCTTGAGGATATTATTGATAATCAGCGAAAAATAATTGCCGATGTTACGGGCCGTCCTGCCAATCAGCGCCAACAGGTTTGGGCGCTTTACAAAGAGGTGCAGAAGTATTACGATTTGGGCCTGCGTGTGCCCGACGATGTGATTATCCTTTTGAGCGACGACAATTGGGGCGATGTCCGCAAACTGCCCACTACCGCCGAACGTCAGCGCAAAGGTGGTTGGGGAATCTACTATCACGTTGATTATGTGGGCGCACCGCGAAATTCGAAGTGGCTCAACATTACGCCCGTTCAGAATATGTGGGAACAGTTGCAACTGACCTACGCATACGGCGTCGACAAACTTTGGGTGCTCAACGTAGGTGACTTAAAACCAATGGAATATCCAATCAGTCTGTTCCTTGATATGGCACAGAATCCCGAGGCATTCACTGTCGATAATCTGCTTGACCACACTCGCCGTTTCTGCGCCGAGCAATTCGGTGAGAATCAAGCCGATGAGGCGGCACGCATTCTCAATCTCTACAGCAAATACAATGGCCGAACCACAGCCGAGATGATGGACCACCGCACCTTCGACCTTGCAAGCGGCGAGTTCAAGCAAGTCACCGACGAGTATCTGAAACTTGAGGCCGAGGCTCTGCGTCAGTACATTTCGCTGCCTGACGAGTATCGCGATGCCTATAAACAGTTGATACTCTTCCCTGTGCAGGCTATGGCCAATCTTTACGAGATGTACTACGCGCAGGCGATGAACCTTGATTTGTATAAGCGTGGCGATGCCGCTGCAAACCTTTGGGCCGATAAGGTTGAGGCCTGCTTTGCCCGCGACGCCGAGCTGCACCGCGATTTCAACAAGGTGATGGCCAACGGCAAATGGGACGGAATGATGATTCAGAAGCACATTGGCTACACCAATTGGAACGATAATTTCCCAGCCGACCGTCTGCCGCGAGTGCAACGGATTGAAAAACCGACAGTTGGCGGCTTCTCATTCCCGACCGACAAACGCGGCTTCACGGCAATTGAGGCCGAACACTACAATTCAGCCGCAGCCACCGACAAAACCAATTGGACCACAATTCCTTATATGGGCCGCACATTGAGCGGTGTGGCACTGATGCCGTACACTGAAGCCGCCACAGGAGCCGCGCTGAACTACCGCGTGCAACTGCCCGCAGGAACTCAAAATGTGAAGGTTCACGTAGTTGTGAAATCGACGCTTGCGTTTAATGGCACAGGCCACCATTATCAGATTGGGTTTGAAGGTGGAAATACCGAAACGGTCTTCTTCAACGAGCGCCTGAATGAAGAGCCGCAAAACGTCTATTCGATTTATTATCCGACAGTTGCGCGCCGCGTGGTTGAGAGCGTTGTCGAGTTGTCCGCCGCCGAAGGTTGGAACACTTTGACAATCAAACCAATGGATGCGGGCATTGTCTTCGAGAAAATAGTTGTCGATTACGGCGGCTACACACAGCAATTCCTGTTCGGAACAGAGTCGGGGTACGAGAGGAAGTAGTAGGGTTATAAGTTGTTGAGTTTTAAGTTTTAAGATAATTGGATATTCATTACCACTTGCTCAGGTTTGTGCCTTAACATATATTTGTTCTAAAAACAATCATTATATGAAACTTAAAACAATAATTCTGTTTTTGATATTGTCATTGACGTGCAATTTGAAATCACAGACGTTATATTCTACTTGTATTGATTCTATTACAGATTGTTACATATCTATATTGGAAAAAAACTATTTCATTCAACTTTTAACTTCGTTTGAATATGATATGGTTGGTGACATTGATTGCGTAGAAGTCTTAGAAATTGAATCGGACTATTCTTTTGGAAAGATAGAATACAATTCTGACAATATGATTCTTATTGACAATTTTAGACAAAGTAGAATTGTGGTGAAACAGTCAAAAGACACTCTTTCCATTATATCGGGTCCAATATTCTTAAAGGACAAAATCTTTGTCAAATCTGACTTTCCTGTCAAATGGCACCCTGAAGACTTCAATACACCCGATTTCGATATTAAATCAGAATTGGCACCTTATTATGCCATTATGAATGATGAAATAAAAAATGGGAATTATACTTTAGATTGGGGATACAAAATAACCATTAATAGCGGTGAATTCAAATTGAGTCTTTTTGAAATACCAATATCTTTAGGTAGATATGAACAAAAAGGGAGTGTTGTGACATTTTATAATGAAAGCAACTATCCTGAATTTTATGCTTTGGTTGATAGTGATTCTATAACATTTAAAAAAATGTTTCCGATGCTTGAAAATAACATAACAATAAAAAAACATTAATTACACCAATAGTTTCGGGTTTCCTTCCACCCAATAGCGCAATAGACACTGCCATTTTTCGTTTAGATTTCAGTTTTCGTTAAAATATTCGATATGAAAAAATATTCAGTTTTTGTTTTTGCGGCATTGCTTGCCGCGTGCCAGTCGCAGAGCGAAGAAGACGGCTCGTTTGGGGTGTATACAGCGGAATGTGCCGCAGTCGATTATGACGATGCGATGCCAGTGGCTTCAGCCAAGGCCGCGCCAATGATGCGCAATGCGGCAACGTTTGGCGGACAGGTGGATAATGCTGTTGGACAGAGTGTTACAGAGCGAAAACTAATCAAAAACGGCTCAATGACCCTTGTGGTGGACAATTTAGAGCAAACCCGCAGCGAGGTTCTGAACCTAATTGAAAAGTACGGCGGATATTGTGCCAACGAGCAGTATTCCAGTTGGGAACACTCGTCGGCCTACAACCTTACGGTGCGCATTCCGTGCGTCAATTTCGACAGTTTTGTGTCCGATGTTGAGGCAGGCAAAGGCAAAATCGAATCAAAATCAATGTATATCAACGATGTAACGGCCGAATACATTGATTTGGAAACACGTCTTGACACCAAACGCAGTTATCTGAAGCGTTACAAGGAGTTGCTGAAAAGCGCAAAATCGGTTCAGGAGATTGTGTCAATCGAGGATAAAATACGTTCGCTCGAGGAGGAAATCGACAGCACTGTCGGGCAGTTAAAATACTTGAGCAACCAAGTGGATTACAGCACGTTGCGTCTTAATATTCGCCACGATGATGCCAACTACGACCCGCACCACCCCGAACACAACCAGAGTGTGGCTCAACGGCTTTGGCAATCGCTTCAGGGCGGATTCCGCGGCCTTGTAGATTTTGTGTTCTTCCTTGTCAGGATATGGCCGGCATGGATTATTATCTTGATAGTATTCGGGATTATACGCAAAAGAAGAAAAGCGCAGAAATAAAACACTTTACAGAATCAGGTAGGGTTAAAGTCTTCAAGATTGTCATTTAAGTGTTAACACTTAAATTTTACTCAAAATGTTACACTTGACACTAAAACACTGCAAAGCAATCATTTGCCTTTCGGCTTTGATGCTGACATCGGTTTGCGGTTCCGCACAGTACTATAGGCACGGGCGGTTAGTGGCAGACCCTTGGGCTTTCAACCATAGCGTAATGATTATGAACGATATAGCAAAACAAGCCATGTTCGACGGTATTGTGTTGCGCGATTTCACCAACGAAGCAATATGTATGCATAGAGATGTGCTGTTTCATAGTGCTGATGTGGCAAGAGTGTGTGCCGAAGAAATCGCTCTAAGCGCCACAGAACCTATCGTTTACGACTTGCTTGCACTGTCAAACATCAATGACCGCGACTTGCGAAATGTAGGCATCGGTCTTGCCTGCGCACATTTAGCATTAAGTGCATCGGCAATACACAATGCTAATCTGGCACGTAAAGAAGCCGCTGATGTTCAGAAGGCCGACGCCGATTCGTCGCTCACCGACAACAACCAAAGCGAACAACGCTATGAGAACAAGGCGGCCAAAGCATTAACAACACTTGCCATAATGGAAGCTGCCGCCATAACCCTTGACGCGCTTTTCGGCAACTACCCAAGGGCTCCTCGGCACAGATATCACCACCATTATCACAGACACCATTATCCTTATTATTAATTACAAGGCAAACAAATAATTCCAACCACACAGAAACGCCGTCAGTGAATATCACTGACGGCGTTTTTTTAATAACGGACTTAGGTTTACGGCCATTGACAGACTGATTTAAAAAAAATGAAAATGTCTTTTCAAATTCAATTTGTAAATGCTAACTTTAAGCAAACTATAAAAACGTACCACTATGGCTAAATCAAACATCAAAATCTTTGTATTAGATACAAACGTTTTACTCCACGACTACAAGTGCATATACAATTTCCAGGACAACGACATTGTTATTCCGATTGTCGCACTTGAGGAACTCGACAAGTTCAAGAAAGGCAACGATTCGCTGAACTTCAACGCCCGCGAGTGCACTCGTGAACTCGACGAACTTATCGGCAAAAAAGACCCGACACAAGGCATAGCGATAGGCGAAGGAAAAGGCAAACTATATATGGCTTTGGGCCGAAAATATCCCGACTCAATGAAAGTGTCGTTTCCCGAGCCAACGCCCGACCACCGCATTCTGGCCATTGCCGACAACCTGCGCAACCAATATCCCGACCGAAAGGTTATCGTCGTGTCGAAAGACATCAACCTCAGGGTTAAAGCCAAAGCTCTGGGCATATCGGCAGAAGACTACACCACCGACAAGGTGCAGAATATGGAGAAAATCTACAAAGGAATCGATGTTATGGAAAACGTTGACTCCGAGTTGATTAACCGTATTTACCAAGACAAGAACGGTATTAATGTTGATGAATTCAAATTCAGCCGTGAGATTTTTGCTCACGAATATCTGATTCTGAAATCGGGCAGCAAAAGCGCTCTCACTCATTACGACCCAATTCAGCGGCGCTTAGGATTGGTTGAGAGACGCAAGATTTTCGGAATTGAACCTCGCAACTCCGAGCAAGCTTTGGCTCTCGATGCCTTGATGCGCCCCGAGATAAACTTGATGTCGCTTACAGGAAAGGCAGGAACTGGAAAAACCTTGCTTGCGCTTGCCGCCGCTTTGCAGCAAACCGGCCTTTACGAGCAGATTTTTGTGGCACGCCCGATTGTTCCGCTTTCGAATCAAGATTTGGGATACCTGCCGGGAACGGTTAAAGAGAAAATCGGCCCGTATATGTTGCCGTTGTTCGACAATCTTGGAGTAATTAAGCATCAGTTTAACGCTAACAGCAAGGAAATACACAAGATAGACGAGATGCTGAAAGACGAGCGTCTACTTATCACTCCACTGGCTTATATCCGTGGCCGCAGCCTGTCGAACGCATTCTTCATAATTGATGAGGCACAAAACCTGACACCACACGAGGTTAAGACCATTGTGACACGCGCTGGTGAGAATGTGAAGATTGTATTTACCGGCGACATCCAGCAGATTGACTCGCCATATCTTGACACTACTTCAAATGGTTTGAGCTATCTAACCGATAAGATGAAAGGCCAGAACTTGTTCGCGCACATGAATCTTGTAAAAGGAGAACGTAGCGCATTGGCCGAACTGGCAAGCGACCTCCTGTAGTAATTTGTCATCTCAAAACAAAAAAGCCGGTGCTGATGCATCGGCTTTTTTATTATTTATAACAATCATTTACAAAACAGGTATCACTTTCTCCATGTGCATTCCATGTGAACCCTTAACCAGAATTGAAGCGTTCTTAATGTTCGAACTCTCAAACTGTTTAATCAACTCCTCAACATTGCTGTAGCAGTTGTATTTGTGCGCATCGCTGACATTGCTGTAGTTGCTGCCCACCAAATAAACATTTTTGAATCCTAACTTTTCGATAAGACCAACAACCACCGCATGCTCACGGGAAGATGCACTGCCAAGTTCAAGCATATCGCCTAAAACAAGAGTTTTGTTAGGCAGTTCGATTTGTCCGAAATTGGTGAGCGCTGCTTCCATGCTCGACGGATTGGCGTTGTAGTCGTCAGCCAAAACAATATTGCCTTTCGCTGTTTTGATAAGCTGCGAGCGGCTGTTCGAGGGTGCGTATTCCTCAATTGCGTTTTTGATGTCAGCCGCACTGATTCCAAAATTGTTGCCAACACAGACAGCTGCCAAAACATTCTCGAAATTATAGCTGCCGATAAGATGTGTCTGTATGTGATAGTCGGAATTGTTTTTAACGCCTATTTCATCAGTGATTATCTCGTCAGACGGAGCCCAATCGATAGCAAGGAACAGCTTGCTGTCGGTAATCCGGCCTTGGCAGTGCGTAAACGTCTTTGTGCCGTAATACACAACCGAATGCGGCGGATTCATATCTTCCAACGTCTCGTTGTCGTAGTTCACAAAAGCCAGACCGTCGTTGTCGTGCAGGTATCTGTATAACTCGGCTTTTGTTTCCTTTACAGCATTAAACGAGCCGAAACCTTCCAAATGCGCCCTTCCTACGTTTGTTATTATGCCAAAATCAGGCGCGGCAATTTTGCACAGTTTTGCTATTTCGCCAGGGTGGCTTGCACCCATTTCTACCACGCCAAAATTGTGGTCTTTGGTCATCGATAATAATGTCAATGGAACACCAATATGGTTGTTCAGATTACCTTGTGTGTAGCATACATTGAACTTTTTCGAAAGCACTTTGGCCACAAGCTCCTTTGTCGTTGTCTTGCCGTTTGTGCCGGTTATGGCGATAATCGGCAGGCCCAGTCGCTTGCGATGATATGTGGCAAGGCGTTGTAGTGTTTCAAGCACATCGTCGACCAAAATAAAACGGTCGTCTTTCACCACATCAGGATTGTCAACAATGGCATACGGACATTTCTGCAGTGCCTGTTCCGCATATTTGTTGCCGTCATTGTTGTCACCTTTCAACGCGAAGAAAATAGAATCTTCCGTAGCCTTGCGGCTGTCGGTGCAGATGTGTGGATATTGAAGATAAATATCGTAAAGCGAAGATGTGTTCATTGTGTATCAGTTAAAAAAGAAAGCCCTGATGTCAGGGCTCTCTTGTGTCAAATATTACTAATCAATTAGTTGCCTTTCGAGTCACCGACACGTGTCATAGCGCAACGGAAACCAAGGTCGTCTTGTGACAGATTCTCATCCAAGTAACGGCGGGTGCCGGCACCTAACCAGTAAATCCTATCTTTCCATGAACCGCCTTTGTAAACATGCACATGGTCGCTGACGAGTGAAGTCATAGCCGGGTCGAGGCGGTCTTTACCAGTGAAGTACATTCTCTTCGAACCTCTTTCACGCGATGCGTCTTCGTTCGAATAATCAAGACTTGACTCGAAATCACCGTCAAGATAGTTGATATTGTCGGCAGTCTGATAGTTTCTTCTGTCGATAGCCTCTTCCTCTGAAACCTCGCGGTAGCGCAGGCGGCCAAGGCTGTCTTTTTCAGCTACATTGCCTTCTTCATCACGAACCAGTGTTTTGAACACATTACCACGGAACGGGCGGAACTCCTCAAGGTCAGCAGGTGACAAAGTACGGTAAACATCAGCTACCCACTCGTTCACGTTACCTGCCATACAATACAAACCATAGTCGTTTGGCCAATAAGCGTATACAGGAGCTGTGATGTCGGCATTATCGTTAAGCGCACCGGCAACACCCATCATATCGCCTCGTCCACGGACAGCGTTCGCAACAATACGGCCGCGGTTTTTCGAATCCGGGTTGCGGAAACCGTCACCAACCCATGGGTAGATTTTGCGCTCATATACACGCTCACCCACCGATGTGCCGACAATCGACAATGCTGCAAACTCCCATTCTGCTTCTGTCGGGAGTCTGTATTTCGGAAGCAGCAAACCGTCTTCCATTCTTATCTTACGATAATCGTTGTCAGGATTCAAGTCTTCCATTTCACGGCCCACAGCACCTTCATACTGGTGAGCAAGGTATGCTTCTGTATTGAAGTTCTGGCTACCTCTCTGGCTTGGGTCTTCCGTCAGAAAACCTTGATTGATAAGGATGCGCTCGTTGACGCGGTCGGTACGCCAAGCGCAGTAGTCGTTGGCTTGCAACCAGTTAACACCAACTACAGGATAGTCCTGATACGCCGGATGACGGAAATAGTACTCAACGTACGGTTCGTTGTATGCCAATTTGCTACGCCATACCAAAGTATCGGGCAAAGCGCGTTGGTAAACCTCAGGATATTCGTCAAATACACGCGAAATCCAATACAGATACTCGCGGTAGTCAAGGTTCTTAACCTCAGTTTCGTCCATATAGAACGAAGAAACTGTTACGCGGTGAGGAATATTATTCCAATCGTACAGGATATCCTGCTCTACTCTACCCATTGTAAAGGTACCACCCTCAATGAACACCAAACCGGGGCCGGTTTCTTGCTCATATTCACCCATAAACTTCTCGAAACCACCATTATCGGCCAAGTTATACTCCCAACCTGTGGTGTTCGACACTTCTTTGCTACATGACACCAAGGCCAATGTAGCAGCACATATTACAACATGCAAGTTTTTCACTTTCATACAAAGTCTCTTTTAGCGTTTTTAGCAATGACAAATATATACAAAAACCAATATTCCTAATATCTTATCTTAAAAAAGAAGGACATTCTATCGATTTCTTTTTCTCCTTACGTTTAACATCAAACAATTTGGTTACCGACACCTCGTGAGCATTACCAATGCCATTGGTTTTTCTGTTCAAATCAGCATCGTAGCTATAGGCTATTCTGAAGTCTAAATTCTTGTATCCCAACATTATAATAGCACTTGGAGCATCACTACCGAAGTTCTTTCTGACAAACAGACTTGCCAATAACCAATTGACTTGTGTAGTAACGCCGATTTGCATATTTTGTTGTTTTCCCTGCCTCTGATAGATGAAATTAGGCATTATTTCGACATGAATTTTTTTGGTCAACGGCGAAAAATTGTACACATAACCAAGGTCAAAAGTCAATTTCATCTTGGTTCGGCTGTCTTTTTCCGACAAAAAACTCTGGTCGGGACGCAAAAGATGCTCGGCTGCGGCGGACGCGAACACATTACCCAACATGGCGGCGACACCCAACGCGCAATCGGGGTTCACCTTCGACGCTTCGGAAGGCAAGTCCTCCTGCTGTTCAAATATCAAGTTGGATGTCGAAAGCGATTTCTGAACAGCACCCAGCTTTATTCCCATAAATATCGTTCGGTCGGTGCCGGCTTTTACTCTGTAGCTGTATGACGCAGCAAAACTGCGACGGACATAAAACGACATCCTGTCGTTGGTTGCCTCAATTCCACAACCCATACTCTGCTTAACGGGCATATCGGCAGTGGCACCAAAATATTGAAATCCGGCATCGCTCTGCGGCCATTGGTTGCGATAGAACAAATTGAGTCTCAACATATCGGCCGAACCAGCAAAAGCCGGGTTCATAACAAGCATGTTGTTGCACCATTGGCTAAGCGGACTATCTTGCGCCGACGCCATTGTGCACATGCAGCATAGAACCAATATCGCAGCAATATGTTTAGGTGTGTGTGATAGCATAAACGGGCAATAAAAATAGTTATTCCACGTTTGCTTACAGCAACGATAAAAAAGAAGTTTTATTTTAGCACCGAATTCTACTTCTATGGTCAGAGGACTATCCTTTATAATCATACTCTTTTCGGTATTTGCGGCAAACGCGCAAGATATTTGCGGCACCATATCCAACAAAGATATTCCTTTGGCACAGCCTGCCGACACCAATACACATATTAATATATGTACAGGCCCAAAAAAACGGTTGCTACGCTCAACTCCAGCCGCTAAATCGCTGCTCGACAGCGGCGACTGGTTCAAAATAAAAGTTGACACATCAGGTGTGTACAAACTGACACAAAGCGATTTGCGCCACATTGGCATTGCCGAGCCTGAAAACGTCAGAATATACAGCTATGGTGGAAAGCAACTGCCATTCATCAACAGCGAATCAGATTTTGATGACTTGAACGAAATTCCGACGCTGAAATATTGGAACGACGACGGCAGTTTCGACAAAATTGTCTTTTACGCGCAAGGCCCTGTAACGCTAAGCTACGACGCTGCCAACAACATGCTAATGCACAAAAAACACGATTATTCCGATTACATATATCTGTTTCTGACTTCCGATTTGGGCAAAGGAGCAAGAATCGAAAGTGTGAACAAAAACGAACTGACTCCAGACACAACAACATCAGCGTCAGACAGTTATCAATATGTTGAAAACGACCGCTACGCGCTTATTCCGTCGGGAAGGCGGTGGTATGACCGCCGGCTCACAACCAATGGCCGCGACTCGGTGCCGTTCAGTTTTGGCGAACTGGCCGACGGTGAGCCTGTACGCTGCTATGTTGCAGGTGCCGGACGAAAATCGACAACTGCCAACGCCCATTTTCAATTCAGCTATCTGAGGGAGGCGATAGCAACTGTCGACATCCGCCGTCCGTATGCCAACTACGTGTATGCTGAATATGTCAAAAAGATATTCAATTTCACGCCCAACTCGCCCCATTTCTATCTGGGCTACAGCTTTGTAAGCAACAATCCTGTGTCGGAAGGATACATAGACAAGATTGGCGTCATGGCGCGTACCAAACTGAAATACAGCAATAAACACCAACTGCATTTCCGCGATGTGCGCGTTCGCAACTACACCAATATTAAATATTGCATATCGCTGAACAGCGGCAATCCTACGGTTTTGGACATTACCAATCCCGTGTCGCCAAAAAGAATTGAGACACAAACCGATAACGGCACCATGTGGTTTGTCGCACAAGGGAACGACACCATACGTGAGTTTGTGGCTTTTGACCCCGACAATCTGCTTTCGCCCATAACCAGCGGCAACGATGTGGGCAAGGTTGCGAACCAGAATCTACACGGACAGCTAACTCCAACGCTGGCCATTGTCACACATCCCGATTTTATTGACGCAGCCAACGATTTGGCAGAAATGCACCGCGAACAAGACGGAATGCGGGTTGAAGTGGTTTCTCCCGAACAGATTTACAACGAGTTTTCGGGCGGCACACCTGATGTGTCGGCCATACGCAACTATGCCCGGATGATGTACCAGCGCAACGAAGGCTTCCGCTATCTGCTTCTGTTTGGCGACGGCACCTACGACAACAAAAACATTCTCGGTTCAGGCGGTAGCCGCGTGTTCACCTACCAGTCGGAAGCAGGCGAGGCGCAAGACGCAAGCTATGTTTCCGACGATTTCTTCGGTCTGCTCGACTTCGGCGAAGGCGAACTGTTGGGCTATTTGGATATTGGTGTGGGACGATTGCCCGCAAACACCGCAACCGAGGCGCAGCAAATGGTTGACAAGATAAAACGCTACACATCGATGCGCGACGTGGGCAACTGGCGCAACAATATGACCATGATTTCGGACGATGCCGACAATGCTTCCGACGCCGAATTTGTCAAAGACGCCGAACTTATGTGTCAGACTGTCAGTGAGATATCGCCAGAATACAATATCCGCAAGATTTATCTTGACGCCTACGGACGCGTGTCGGGCTCGTCGGGCGACACCTACCCCATGGCTACCGAAGCCATAAAAAAAGAGTTGGAAAAAGGCTCTGTGATAATGACATACATTGGGCACGGCAGTGAGCGCAAACTGGCACACGAGACGGTTTTTCAGGTTTCCGACGTCAAAGCGTTGCGCAACATCGACCGCCTGCCGCTGTTTATTACGGCAAGCTGCGAGATTGGCCGCTACGACGACCACATACAGATATCGCTTGGCGAACATCTGCTGCTCAACCCCAACGGCGGAGCGGTGGCGGTCTTTGCATCATCGCGCGTGGCATACAACAATTCCAACTATCAGCTGTGCAACAATGTGTTTAAACAAGGTACAAGCGCCGACTTGCGGCTTGGCGACATTCTGCTCCGCGCAAAGAACGCCACCGGTAGCATAAACGAGACCAACAAACGCAACTTCGCACTGCTTGGCGACCCTGCAATCCGCCTTGTCCACCCTTACAACAATCAAGTGCGCGTGGCACGAATCAACGGCAAATATGTGCTCAGCGACACAAGCAACATCATCAACGCCGTGGATACAGTAAGGGTTGAAGGCTATGTGTGCGACAACGACGGAACCATAATCGACGCCGACGGAATACTATACTCCACCGTGTTCGACAAGCCGGCGACACTTACCACACGCGGAAACGACCCTAATGCACCGATTGTCAATTTCGATACATACAACAATATTCTGTATCAAGGAAAATCGACTGTCAGCAAAGGCGCTTTCAGTTTCAACTTTATTGTTCCAAAAGACATAAACTACTCGTTCGGCCTTGGCAGAATAAGCCTTTACGCACTTACTGACACCGCCGACTTCACTGGCTACTCGAACCGGATTTTGATTGGCGGAACGCCTGAGAATGTTGACATTACCGACTTCGACGGACCGGAAGTAAAACTGTTTGTGAACGACACCTTCTTTATCGACGGCGGAATAACAAGCAACAACCCAACGGTGATAGCGCGCATATGGGACCAGTCGGGTATCAATACCACTGGAAACGGCATCGGTCATAACATTACGGCCATGATTGACAACGACCCTACGACCATGATTACACTCGACGACCTATATGAAGGCGACATCGATAGTTACAATTCGGGCACTATCAGGTTCAGCCTCAGCGGGTTGGACGAAGGCTGGCACACACTGACATTCAAGGTTTGGGACATCTACAACAACTCGTCGGAATCGGAGATTGAATTCAAAGTGGCCGACGAATCGGTTTCGGAGCTGAACAGCGTGCGATGCTACCCCAACCCCACCGCTGGCGGAGTTTGGTTTGCTGCCGACCACAACCAGACCGACATTAATGTCGACATAACAATAAAAATAAGCGACACGCAAGGCCGGCTGATTGCCCAACTTGCCACCAAACAAGAGCCTCACGAGCACCAACCGATATTTTGGGATACGTGCAGCGGCGGCAAACCTGTCGAAAACGGCTTGTATATCTACACTATCGAGATTAAGAGCGCAAACGGACGGAGCGTAAAATCGGGAAAAATGATAGTGGCAAGGCAATAAAACCGAGTAGAAATAGTTTCTATATTTGCGACTTCAAAATTTTAGTATGAAAAGAATCATTTTATTATCGTTTGCTGCTCTTATTGCAGCCACCGCAACCGCACAAACAGGTGCAAATTACAGCGATGTCCTCGGACAAGACGACAAGGTTAATGCCATAAACACGGCCGTGCCGTTCCTGCGCATTGCCCCCGACTCGCGCTCAGGCGCAATGGGCGATGCCGGCATTGCCATATCACCTGACGCATACGCACAGATTTGGAACTCATCGAAACTGGCGTTTGTTGAATCGCCTTACGGACTGTCATTCACCTACGTGCCTTGGTTGCGCGAGTTGATAAACGATATGAACCTGGCATATGTTTCTGGTTATTACAAAATTGATGATATGCAAACCATTGGCGCAAGTTTGCGTTATTTCTCAATGGGTAACATCAATTTCACCGACAATGGTGGAAACAACATCGGTAGCTACTCGCCGCACGAATTAGCTGTCGACGCATCATATAACCGCAAGCTGTCGAAGAACTTCTCACTTGGTTTGGCCGGACGTTTCATCTTCTCGAACCTAACAGGCGGACAAGGCGGTCAGAATCAAGAACAAGTTGAGAGCGGAAAATCGTTTGCCGTCGATATCAACGGTTTTTATAAAGACGAGATTAAAATTGCTGACTACAACTGCGAATGGTCGGCAGGCTTCAACATCAGCAACTTGGGTGCCAAACTTGGTTACACCGAGGACACCAAGAACTTCATTCCGACCAATCTGGGCATTGGCGGCGCGCTGACAATGAATCTTGACCAATACAACAAAATTACCGCAACTATCGATTTCAACAAATTGCTGGTGCCGACTCCGCCGCTCTACTATCAAGACTCTACTGATATTAACGGTGAGCGCATAATCTGGAAGGGCAAAGACGACAATGTGGGCATCATTCAAGGTGCGTTCCAGTCGTTTGGTGACGCCCCCGACGGCTTCCGCGAGGAACTGAAAGAAATAACAACTTCGGTTGGTTTGGAATATTGGTATGCCAATCAGTTTGCGGCACGCATGGGTTATTTCCACGAGAACGCCAAAAAAGGAAACCGCAAATATTTCACAGCTGGTGTTGGTGTGAAAATGAAGATGTTAGGTTTGGACATTTCGTATTTGATTCCGGCCGGCAACTTCTCGAACAGCCCGCTGAAAAACACCTGGCGATTCTCACTCACACTTGATGTGAACGATTTGGTGAATTAAAGAAGTTTAAAGTTTTAGAAGTTTTAAGTTATAAGTAGGGACGCCAATGTCCGCGTCTTTATCAGTGTCAGTGTAAACGGTTTACGTTTAAGTTTTCTGTTTACGTAATTTCACACTCCTAACTGTTTCAAAAATCCTCATACAACAGATATTTCTTCCTGATTGTCTGAAAATTTCGCAGTTCGTCTTGCCACGACTGGCGGATTTCGTCTTCCGTCATGCCTTGCTCAATCTGTTTGCGTAACTCTGGTCCGGCAAGCCTCGACAAGAAAGAATTGAAGAAATCGGGCTTCGATTGGAAATACTTATAGCTATCAATAAGCCATTTAAGATTGATGCGGGCATCTGTTTCAAGCGAATCGGTGCTAATGCCGCGCAGGTCGTAGCCACGGCACTCCACATCTTTGAACGGCGGATATTTGGCTCCGCTGACGCTATGCGGCGTGAAGCAGAACGGCGCCACATTGTAGTCTGGGTGTCCGATTGCCTCAAACGGAAATTCGGTGCCGCGCGCCACGCTCATAAACGTACCCTCGAACAATCCCAGCGACGGATAGAGCAACACCGAGCGATAAGTCGGCAAGTTTGGCGACGGCTTGATAGGCAACTGATAATGAGTGCTGTGCGTATAGTTGCGGCATGGCACAACCGTAAGCCGGCACTGCTTGCCGCCAGCCAGCCAGTGCTCGCCGTTGAGCATCATCGCATACTCGCCAATGGTCATTCCGTGAACGAGCGGCACAGGGTGCATACCCACAAACGAGCGCGTTACGGCCGTATCGAGCACAGGCCCGTCGATGTAGAAACCATTGGGATTGGGACGGTCGAGCACCAAAAGCGGCACATTGTTCTCGGCGCAAGCCTCCATTACGTAATGCAGTGTCGAAATGTAGGTATAGAACCGCACGCCAACATCCTGAATATCAAAGACAACCATGTCGAGGCTGTCCATATCGGCGGCGGTGGGTTTGCGGTGCTTGCCGTAGAGCGACACCACGGGCAGCCCTGTCTGCGGGTCGGTGTTGTCGGAAAGGTGCTCGCCGGCATCAGCCTGACCGCGAAAACCATGCTCAGGCCCAAAAACACATTTCACATTGACACCCATAGCAAGCAGTGTGTCAACAAGATGCGACCGTCCAACAACCGATGTCTGGTTGGCCACCACGGCGATGCGCTTGCCCGAAAGCATCGGCAGATACTCGCCAACTTGCTGTGCACCAGTCATAACACTGCGTGAGCAAGCGGCTGCAAAAACCGAAACGGTTATTAATAGTAAAGAGATTAATCGTGTTCGCATACAAAAATCAATTGTCGTTACAAACATAACCTTTTCGTGTTCGATTTCGACTACATTTGCGGAAAAGTAATCGATTTTGAAACCTGAGTTTTTCATAGCAAACCGCATCACTTTCAACCGGAAAGACGGCCGCTCATTTACCGGCCCAATTGTAAACATTTCGGTTGCGGGCATCGCTCTGGGGCTGGCCGTGATGATTTTGAGCATGGCCATTGTAACCGGCTTCCGCAACGAGGTAAGTTCGAAAGTTACAGGTTTCAGCGCCGACGTGCAGATTTCAAATTTCGACGCCAACAACTCGTTCGAGACTCAGCCCATTGACGCTGATGCGGTACCAATCAACCAGATACTTGCCATTGACGGTGTTACGCATGTGCAACCGTATGTGCTGAAATCGGGCATCGTAAAAACCAAAAACAACATTCAGGCCGTTGTCTTGAAAGGCATCGATGCCGATTTTGATTGGTCGTTTCTGCAGAGTCATTTGGTGGCCGGCGACACGTTCAGCATAACCGACACCGTCAAATCGAACCGGATTTTCATGTCGGAATACCAGGCCAATCTGCTGCATCTGTCGGTAGGTGACAAGATTACGGTCTATTTTGTGCAGAAACCGCCACGCATGCGCCCGTTTATTGTGAGCGGCCTTTACAAGACAAGCATTGAGGATTTCGACCATATCTACGCCATGGTTGACATGCGCCACCTGCAAAAAGTAAACGACTGGGAGCCAAACCAAATAAGCGGTTATGAGGTGAATATCAACAACTTCGACAACCTTGAATCTATTGCCGACAGCATCTTTTTTATAGCTGGCAACAATTTTTTGCAAGGCGGTTCGAGCTTGAAAATCATGAACATAAAAGAACGCTATCCGCAGATTTTCGACTGGCTCAACCTTCAAGACATGAATGTGTGGGTAATTCTGGCTCTAATGCTTGCCGTGGCTGGCTTCAACATGATTTCGGGCCTGCTGATTCTGATTCTCGAAAAAACCAACCTGATTGGCCTTCTCAAAGCGTTAGGCTACAGCAACTGGCATATTCAAAAGATATTTATTATTCAGTCGTTCTTCCTGATTGTCAAAGGATTGGCGTGGGGGAACATCATCGGCATCGGTCTGTGCCTGCTGCAACAACACTTCGGCATTGTGCCACTCGACGAGGCGTCGTACTACATGAGTTCCGTGCCTATCAATCTAAAATGGCTGCATGTGGTTGCACTCAACGTCGGCACACTCGTTTCGACGCTGCTTGTCATGTTGTTACCCTCATTATTGGTATCGCACATAAGCCCGGCAAAGGCCATAAAATTCAATTAAAGCATCTGTCTGGCACCAAATATCGGGCATCACCGCATTTTTCTTCGATAACAGCCTAAAAAACCTTGCCAAACCCACCTATATTCTAATAACTTTGCGATGTCCGAAAAAAAGACGGGCAGAAAAGGATATAGAATGGATGTCAAGATAGAACTTCTGCTGTTGATTGTGTCGATACTCTTCTTTATCAGCATTTTAGCTGAAAAAGCGAGTTCCAAATTCGGCATTCCTATCTTATTGCTGTTCATTGGCGTGGGCATGCTTTTTGGCAGCGACGGCTTAGGCATCGATTTTGACAACTACAATGTGGCGCAGACGATAGGAACCGTAACCATTTGCATCATTCTGTTCTCGGGCGGCATGGACACCAAAATAGCTGACATAAAGCCGGTTATCGCACCCGGAATAATGCTGGCAACGGTGGGTGTGCTGCTGACAACCATTCTGACAGGCATCGCCATTTGGTGGATTTTGGGCATGACAATGAAGTCGGCCGGAATTGGCATGATAACCGCCATGCTGCTTGCCGCTACAATGTCGTCGACCGATTCGGCTTCGGTTTTCTCAATTCTACGCTCTAAAGGACTGATACTGAAAAACAACCTGCGTCCGACACTTGAGCTCGAAAGCGGCAGTAACGACCCTATGGCGTATGTACTTACCACAACATTCATCGGTCTTGCTCAGACAAGCTCCGAACCGCATTACATAACAGCCATTTTCTCTGTAATCTTCCAAATGGCTATCGGCGGTGCAGTCGGACTGCTGCTTGGCGGCCTTCTGATAGGCATTATCAACAGGTTGAAAATGGAAAACGCCATGCTCTACCCCATTCTGGTGCTCACCTTCTGTATCTTCATTTTCTCATCGACATATTACCTGAAAGGAAACAGCTATCTGGCTGTGTATGTGGGCGGTTTGGTAATAGGCAATATGCCGTTCGCTCACAAACGCTCGACTTCAAACTTTTTTGCCGGACTTACATGGCTGAGCCAGTTGTGCCTGTTCCTGACACTTGGCCTGCTGGTCAACCCGGCGGAACTCAAGGATGTGATGATTCCTGGCTTGCTTGTAAGCGCAGCTATGATACTGGTTACAAGGCCGATAAGCGTATTCGCATCGCTCGCACCATTTAAAAATTTCAGTTTCACCAACAAATTATTCATCTCATGGGTGGGATTGCGCGGCGCCGTACCAATCATTTTTGCAATATTAGCAATAGTGAACAACGTTCCGCATGCGCGATTGATATTCAACATGGTGTTTTTCTGCACATTAGTGTCACTTTTGGTGCAAGGCACAACATTGCCGTTCATTGCCAACAAACTTGACGTGTCGAAGGAGCCAGAGAACAACAACTTGAAACCCAAGCACTTTGACATTGATTTCCCTGAGGAGATAAAATCAGCAACATCGGAGATTCTGATTACCGACGAAGTGCTGAAGAACGGCTCGCGGCTAATGGACTTGAAAATGCCGGAAAAGACGCTGGCCATTATGGTTAAGCGCGACAGCACATTTTTTGTGCCGACTGGCCGCACCGTGCTTATGGCAGGCGACAAGCTGTTAGTCATAACCGACGACAATGCCGCTCTTGAAGAAACCTACCGCGAATTGGGTATATCGAAATAAGGACAACCGAAACACACAAAATCAAACAAAAAAGCCTTAAAACTTTCGTTTCAAGGCTTTCGGTGAATCCGGTGGGGGTCGAACCCACGACCCGCAGATTAAGAGTCTGCTGCTCTACCAACTGAGCTACGAATCCGTGCCGCAAAGATAGAAAAAAGTGCAAACGGCTAACCCTACGAATGAAAAAAATTAAAAAAACAACATCTTTCCACGCTGATAGCAAACAATAACACTGACAAACAACGATTTACTCGCATTCAACAATGATATAAATAAGCCCTAGGAAATACTTGTTGTTCGATAATTTTTGAAACAACCTGCCTTTGTCCGCGCAAAAGCATAAAAAACTCAGCCAAAACCGATTTCTTATTTCGTTTTTGGCTGAGCCTTCAAAATATTTACGCTATCCGCGTTGCTATCAACACAATTATCTTAAACTACCTATTCTGATGTTTATTCTTCTGTCTCTGTAGCAGGTACTACTTCAATGTTGCACATTGCAAGTTCTGCACCAAGTTTAGCCACCACAACTATTGCACAATGACCAACACCTTTAGCTGTCAATGTACCATCGGCAGCAATTGTTGCCACATTTGTGTCAGACGATTTCCATTTGTCAATATAGTCCTTATTAATTGTTGACGGCGCAATTTCAAATTTGAATGTTTGACCTTCTTCGATTGTTAAAGTTCCGCCATTCAACATAATATGTGAAACTTTAAAATTGCATACCGCACTGAGTCCATCGCGATTTGTCGCTTCTATCTTGCACTCACCAACTCCAACCGCTTCTATTCCATTATCACCTATTACTGCCACTTCATTATTTGAAGACGTGTAATTAAGAGTTTTATAACTTGCTGAATCTGGCAAAACTGATGCTTTAAGGTCACTAAATTTCACTGTTTCGCCCACAAGCACCTCATAATTCTTATTGATTTTGATTTCAGTTGATGGAATTGCACGAACAACAACACGGATGCTGGCGGACACATCGTAGTTCTCAGGTTTAACAGTAATCACTGTTTCACCATCAGTAAGAGCCTTTACTTCTCCTAACATATCAACAGATGCCACTTCGGCCGATGAAGAACTCCAGTCTCGCACATATACACGTGCTTTGGTTACATCATTCAAATCTTCCGGATAACTTTTCACATGCAACTGCACGGTTTCTCCAACGAGCATATTTATTGTCTCGCCTTCAGTGATTTCGATTCGTTCAATGTTTTCGTCCGAATCTTTTTTGCAACCTGCAAAAATTGTCAAGCCTGCTAAAGCAGCTAAAAATAACCTTTTCATAATATCAGTTTTTAAAGAGTTGTGATAAATAAAAAATCAATTACACAATATTACCCCAAACCATTAACACATAACCTTTTACGCTATCTACTTTTGGTTGGCAGTTTTGTAACGATTTAGTTGACACTTTTGTATCAATTTACCTAAAACCATGGCCATTTTACTCCTCTATCGACTGCTTGAGCATTGAAATATAATCGACACCTAAGGCCTTTTGAGCGGCTAAGAGTGTTGCAACGTGCGGAATAGGTGTGTTGAAAATCTTGTAGCAATTTTGACGGCTGCAACATAGTTGGCGGCTGAACCACGTTACACTGCGACCTTGTGTTTTAAGGTCTGCTTGAATCTGATGTCCTATGTGTATTTCCATAAAAAAGGCGTAAACTATCCGTTAAAAAGTTTACCCCACCCACTGGTACCGCCAAGTAACCACATCAGCAGATAAACGCGAATAGTCCACGCCGTAAAGCGTAGATTTATCGCCATTTACTCTCGCTGATTTTCGAAATTGGCGGTTTCGTAGGTGGAGAATCAATGTCAATTATCCATTAATTATATGTGTTCAAATCTTATCTCTTTATATTCTAACTAATTAAATTAGTATATTATACAACAAATCACTTATGCCTTGTGTCTTTTGGCTTATGCCTTAACTAAAACTCACTCTCCAGTATCATCTTCAGCACCGTTTGAGCTGAAACTACGCGATTAGCGGCCTCTGGAATCACAATTGAGTCAGGGCTTTCAATCACATCGTCGGTAACAATCATATTACGGCGAACCGGCAGGCAGTGCATGAATTTGGCCTGATTGGTCCAGCTCATATGCTCAGTGTCAACCGTCCAACTCATGTCCTTGCTCAAAATCTGTCCGTACTTGTCGGGACAAGTAACACCCGGGCACGACCAGTTTTTAGCGTAAATGAAATCGGCACCTTCAAAAGCCTTCTTTTGATTGTACTCAACACGCGCGCCACGCACAAACTTCGGGTCGAGTTCGTAACCCTCGGGGTGAGTGATGACAAAATCGACATCGGCCTCGTTCATGAAATCGGCAAACGAGTTTGGCACGGCCTGCGGCAGCGAGCGTGGATGCGGCGCCCAAGTCAGCACAACCTTCGGGCGTTTCACCTTCTTATATTCCTCAATGGTGATAAGGTCGGCGAAAGCCTGAAGCGGGTGGCAGGTAGCGGCCTCCATCGAGAACACCGGCTTGCCCGAATACTTAATAAACTGATTCAGAATCTTTTCAGTATAGTCATCCTCGCGATTCTCGAAGCGGGCAAACGAGCGTACACCCAGAATGTCGCAATACTGCGCCATCACCGGAATGGCCTCGAGCAAATGCTCGCTCTTGTCGCCGTCCATCACCACGCCGCGCTCTGTTTCAAGTTTCCACGCGCCCTGATTCACATCAAGCACAATCACATCCATACCCAGATTGCGGGCGGCTTTCTGCGTACTCAAGCGTGTGCGCAGACTGTTGTTGAAGAAGATGAGCAGGCAGGTCTTGTGCTTGCCCAGATGCTCCCAACCGAAAGGATTCTTTTTCACTTCAGCGGCCATTTTCAAAGCCTCATCCAACTTCGGAAGGTCGAAAACCGATTGATAATATCTCATATTAATTACGAATTTAGAATTACGAATTTAGAATGCAGATGTCTCAGATTTAACGAATTAACGCTGATTGTTTATTCGGATGCTGCACGCCTCGTCCCTACAACTTTCACTATAACCTGACAACATTTACTTTTTCATTCATTATTAATTGTTCATTGTTAATTTTTAATTTTTCTCCACATTTCCCTTGTGCTTTAGCAGATTACGAACAGCGTTTGAGCCAATCACTGTTACAACAATCGCTCCTGCAACAAAGAATATTCCAATCAGAAACATTAGCCAGTATGGCCCCGAAAAACTTGAGTTTCCACCACCAATGTTGTAGAACGCACCACTTAACGAAACATAGCAGAACAGTGTGAACACACTGAAAATGAGCACCGGAAGATAGGTGATTGCTTTTTTCGCACCTTTAGCAAAAAGGTAGAGCGCAAAACCAAGCAGTGCCACGAAAAAAATGATGTTGACCGTGGTGTGCGGCTTCTGAATCGAACTTAAAACCGAAAACTGCAGCTCGTTTCCTTCAACAAAACCGTTGGCAAACTCGTTAAGCAAAGAGTTGGCGCGTGCGCTCATCAGCAGCATTATAATAATGTAAACCGCCGCCGAAGCAACAAATGCGATGTTAATCTTTTTCTTCATATCAATCTTATTATCTGTTAGTTATCTCTTTTGGCCACGACAAGTAGTATTTACTGATTGTTGTCGATAAAGCCCTGATATTCAGCATATCCGCCACATTCACAATTTCAGTGATAGTGCCGTCCTTCTCTTTTATCAGAATTTGGTCATGCTGCTGACTGTAGGCCTTGTTGGCAATGGTTCCCGAACTAACAAAATAACTTGCTTCGTCGGCGGTCAGGTTGTAGCGCTTCATCACCTCCTCCTGCAGAAGTTTCACCATTCCGCTGTCGGCCGGTTGGTCCTGAACAATGGTTTTAGGCAGACGGCGGTTGATAAGGTCGCGGCAGAGCATGCTCAACACCTTGTCGCTGTGCGACTGCCAGACTTTGATTGCCACCATCAGGTCGCCGTCGTCGAGCATGGCAAAATTCTCAAGCGTGGTCATACCGTTCGGGCGGATTGTGCTGTCACGGAAATCGTCGATTGTAACATGATTGCTCAAGAAATATTTGAAAGCCGGCGATGCAAAAAGGTCCTCGCCTTGAGCCATAAGCATCTTCGCGCGACGAAGTATGTTAATGAGCAGATGTTCAGCCGAATGCACCGTTTTGTGCAGATAAACCTGCCAGTACATTAGACGGCGGGCTATCAGGAATTTCTCAATCGAGTAGATGCCCTTCTTCTCCACAACCAGCTTATCGTCAACTATTTCGAGCATTTTAATGATGCGGTCGGTGTTGACAATGCCTTCGGTCACACCGGTGAAAAAACTATCGCGGCGCAGATAGTCGAGACGGTCAACATCGAGTTGGCCAGAGACCAATTGTGACAGATACTTCTTCGGATAAACGCCTGTGAAGATTTCAATCGCAGTGTCGAGTTTGCCGCCCATCTGCTTGTTCAGTTCCTGCATGAAAACCAGCGAGATATCCTCGTGGCAAACATCGGCAATGTGATACTCGAGCGCGTGCGAGAACGGGCAGTGACCAATGTCGTGCAGCATTATGGCCGCCATGGCGCTTTCCGCCTCGTGGTCGGTTATTTCGGCGCCTTTCATCCGCAGCGTGTCAATGGCAAGCCGCATAAGCGATGTCGCCCCAATGGTGTGCAGAAAACGCGTGTGCTGCGCTCCAGGGTAGACCATATCGCTCATTCCCAACTGTTTGATTCGGCGCAAACGCTGAAGCCACGGGTGCTCCATTAGTGCCAAAATCAAGGGCGACGAAAAATCGATAAGCCCCAACACGGGGTCGTTGACAATCTTTGTTTTCGGCGTGTTATTATTCATTTTCAATCTTTTGCGTTATTCCAGACACCACTACTTAAACTCGATACCAAGTATTGTGATGTCGTCGAAAAAGTCGCCTTCGGGACCTTTGTGCTTGTCAAGCTTGTCAATCAGCTTGTCAATCAGCTTGTCAATTTCATCATCTCTCTTAATCAACTGTTCAATAGGCTCGGTTCCGAAGGCCTTGCGCTCTGAATTTTCAATCTCCACCGTGCCGTCGGTGAAGCAGATGATTCGACTGCCAGGATTAACCGCAATCTCACCGATATTGATTTTTGGAATCTCGTCAAGCATTCCGATGCCCATGCAGCCAAGCATCAGCTGCGACACTTCGCCCGAAGCCGCATCGAAATAAATCGGTGGATTGTGTCCCGCGTTGATATAAGTGAGTTTGTGCGTATCGGTGTTGTAAAAACCAATGAACAGCGTAATGAACTTCTCTCCATTCACATTCTCTATTACCTTGGCATTCAACTTATTGACAATCTCTGATATTGACATTTTGGCACCTGTCAAGGCGCGCAGGTTGGCTTGGAAATTCGACATCAGCAACGCCGCCGAAATACCTTTTCCCGACACATCGGCTATGCAGAAGCAGAACTCGCTGTCGTTCAGCTTAATCCAATCGTAATAGTCACCGCCCACATCGAAGTGCGGCAGATAGTAGGCCGATACGTGCAGGAGGTCGTTGTTAGGCAGCGTGGCCGGATTCGGGATAAGCATCGTCTGCATACGCGAAGCCAGCTCGAGCTCCTTTTTTATACCCTCCTGGCGAACATTCTCGTTAAACAGATTTCGGTTCTCGATAGCAACCATAATAATGTTTGCAAGCGTCTGTATAAAATACAAGTGCTTGATTGTCGGACTCATACCAAGGCCTTCCTCCTCAATATCGCCAATAATGACATATGCGATTGGGCGCTCGTGGTGATAAACCGGAATTATTGTGTCGAACTGCGCCAAATTCGGATTCAGAGATGCCGTCAGGTTGGTTATCTGTTTGTAATACTGCAAGTCGTTCTCAACGCGGATGCCGTCGGCAACTGCCCTGTCGACACCCGACATCAATATGCGGCGCCACTTCTGATTGTAGCTGAACATCAGTACTTTGCCTATATTCAGGTCGTCGCACAGAATAGTGCGGAACTTTTCCAGCAGCTGGTCAACCGGAGTATTCTCGTTTATAGCCAGCGTAACCTGCAGAAGCACATTTAACTTGAAGTTGCTCAATTGCAGACGGCTAAGCGATGCTTTTCCTTCCATGATAATAGTGTTTATCAAGTTGCTAATATAGCAATTCGCCGATTATAGTATCAGTTTTTTAAACAGTTACGAGTTTTTACGCACATAATCGGCTAAATTTTAGTGCGACACCACATAATAGGCAAACAAAAAAAACACCGGTGATGAGCCGGTGTTTTATGCATATTTGGTTTGTTACCAATTATTTAATACGCTCACCATAGCTGCGGTCGCGTGTATCGACCTTGATGCGCTCGCCTGCGTTGATGAACAACGGAACCATAACTGTGGCGCCGGTCTCAACGGTTGCCGGTTTCATTGCGTTGGTTGCCGTATCGCCCTTAACGCCCGGTTCAGTATAAGTTACCTCCAACTCAACGTATGGCGGCATCTCAGCCTGCAGCGGTTTCTCTGTCTCGGCATGGAAAGTGATATCTACTATCTGGCCTTCCTTCATAAGGTCGTTGTTTTCAATAAGGTCACCTTCGATATTAACCTGGTCGTAAGTCTCGGTGTTCATAAACACGAAACTCTCGCCGTCGCGATAAAGATACTGATACTGACGGCGCTCGATGCGTACAGTCTTAATCTTGTTATCGCCGTGGAAGATGTAATCGATAGTTTTGCCGTTCTCAAGGTTTTTGAGCTTGGTGCGGACGAAAGCGGGGCCTTTGCCTGGTTTAACGTGAAGGAAATTCACAACTGTGTAGAGTTTGCCATCGAGTTCGATGCACAGGCCATTACGTAAATCTGAAGTATCTGCCATAACTGTTTATAAATGTGATTATTCTTAAAAATTAGGCTGCAAATTTAAATTAATTGAGCGAATTTTCAAACCGCCATTTCTCACATTTTCACACGTTTTACGGCGAACATTTTCAGCAGCCATTTTGGCAATGGTTTGTCCATTCCGCGCTTTTTCAAGTCAATTACAATACCAAACTTTTTGGCGATTGGCACCTTGTGCGTCTCGACAAATTCGAGCAGAGTGCCCTCGGGTGCCTGAATGTAGGCGAAATTTCCGGCGGCCTCACCCATATCAAAGGTATCGGCGGCTTGCGTGCTGTCGACAGTGAACGGGAAACCTTTCGATTTCACAAACTCGCGCAACTCGTCGGTTCCGGCAATGTCGTAGCAAATCTGAATGTAGCCTGGGTCGCCCCAAATGCGGCCTTCGAATATGCTTTTCGGCTCACGGTCAAGAACTTGGACAAGCTCTATCTGTGATGTTCCGAAGATTGGCGAAAACGCTCCGTGCGGTGTATCGGTACGCGCAAGAAGCACGCGACGGTAGCGGTTATTTCCTCCCGGAACGCCGCCCCAATCGGTGAATACATCCTCCTTATCGTAAACAACCTTGTTGTAGCCCAGAATGTCGCGATAGACAACCATGCTGTCCTCAACATTCTTAACGCCTATCACGCCACCAAAAACTCCACCGTTGGCGGCTTTGGTTTTGGTAAACACTGACGGCTCCTGAACAAACTCCCACAGATTGTCGAACAAATCTTTCACATAGAAATGCTCGTTGCCGGCCGGGTCCTTCTCCACAGCTGTCAGAATATTCAAACCGCGTTTGCTGAATGTGTTGTAAGTGAGATGAATATCGGCACTCTTCATTTTGGCGATGCAGATTCCAAGGTCACCTATTTGTATTTCGAACTTGGGCATTTCGGGAGTTTTGCCGGTGTGCTGCCAAATTTCGAAACCACCGCCACCCTGCATGTTAAGCGCATAAATGGCACGGCGGGCGCGAGTCTGACCTCCGGTGTGAGGCAGCATCAGCTTTGCAACAGCCTCCTCGTCAAAAATCTTGACATCCATTCCGAAATTCTTGTTATACCACTCCCAGCCTTTTATCACGTCAGGCACTCCGACGCCCATTTGCTGTATTCCATTGATTTGATGACTCATATTCTTAAGTTATAAGTTTTTAAGTTCTAAGTTTAGAGTTTAATGAGTTGAAACGCATCGCTATTTAACGTGTTGAAATAGTTTGCGTTTCAGTTTTTGTTTACGTTGTCATTTTGTTGAATCAACTCTCGATGCCAGGAAATAGAACAACCCTGGGAACCACTTACGGATGTGAACCAGCAGTGTGGCTTTGCCGCCGTAAAGGACTTCCTTTTTTCCCCGACGGACAGCCCGCAGTATAATCCGCGCCGACTCTTCAGCAGACATTCCCGCAGCCTGGCCCTTGTCCATAATACCATATTTTTCGCCGGTTTTGGTAATGGCGTTAAGCGACACGTTTGTGGCAATACGGCCTGGTTCAAGAATAGTGATTTGAATATTCTTGTCGGCGGTTTCAGCACGCAGACTCTCGAAAAAGCCGTGCAACGCGTGCTTCGACGCAGAGTAGGCAGAACGGAATGTGATGCCGTATTTGCCTACAACACTTGAAGTTACCACAATCAGTCCGCCGCCGTTAGCTATAAAATGCGGTAGCAAGGCCTTTGTGATTGCAATAGTGCCGAAAAAGTTGATTTCCATTACCTTACGGTCGATTTCGACGGGTGTCTCTGCGGCAAGCGAGCGCTGACTGATGCCTCCAAAGTTCATCAGACCGTCGATTTTCACGCCGTCAGCTAGAACGCTGTCAACTGATGCCTGCATACGGTCATAATCGGTCAGGTCGAAAGCTTCGATGCGGGTGGCGGCGCCAAGTGTCTGACAACGGTCGGCAACGCGGGCAAGCGCCTCGTTGTTCCGCCCCGATAAAATCAGATGCGTGCGGTATTTAGCCAATTCGTAAGCCACACCCTCGCCAATACCCGACGATGCACCGGTTATCCAGAATGTCTTTCCGTCGAAATTCATCTTGTCAGAAAAAGAAAAAAGGACAACAGTAGCAATCCTGATGTCCTTTTTTGTGAGTTTCTATTTTTTAACAATATCAACCAATTCAACTTCAAAGATAAGCATGCTGAATGGTGGAATAACATCACCGCCTCCGCGGTTGCCGTAAGCAAGCTCCTGCGGGATGAACAGTTTCCACTTCGAACCAACAGGCATCAGCTGCAAAGCCTCTGTCCAGCCCGAGATGACCTGGCCCACATAAAACTCTGCCGGCTTGTCACCGTGATTGGCGCTGTTATCGAACTCGGTACCGTCGAGCAATGTGCCCACGTAGTTCACTTTGACGCGGTCAGAGATTTTCGGCTTTGCACCCTTACCTTCTTTCAAAACAATATATTGAAGGCCGCTTGCTGTTGTAACAACCTCGCTATCAGCCTTGTTCTTTGCAAGAAACTCCTCACCGGCGCGCTTAATATGTCCGTATCTGTCCATTAGTTGTTTCTCCTGAACTTCAAGGAAATAGTCGCGAACCATTGAGCCATATTCTTTCACATCGATACGGCAGTTCGAATCGCCTTCCATAACACGCTCTCTCAAACCCTGATAGTAGAAAGCGAATTTAAGACCGAGAGTGTCGAAGCCTGCCTTGTCAAAGCTTTCCGATATGCTGCGACCGTCGCTCACACCCAACAGATAGCTGATTGAATCGATTTTTGAAGTTGGATAAACCGGAGCTTTGAAACGGCCTGTTGTGTCAATATGAAGCATACGAACCACATCGGTCCACTCGTTAATGAAATTCTGTATTTTAAAATCGGCAATAGAATCCGGTTCGTTTATTTTCAGCGACTTGCCGTTGCTGACATTATACATTGCCTCAAAATAAGCACCAACATTCAAAACCGTATCCAAACCCATACGTTTGAAAGTACGGTCAAGGTTGTCACCGTCCATTATGCCCATAAGATAACTAATGGAGTCTTTATCGTTTGCGATTTCTGTTTGTGCCTTATACGGCTTACTGCATGATGCTAATGCTGCCGCAACCACACCAGCTAACATTAAGTTTTTGAAATTCATATCTGTATTATTATTTGTTAAAATAAGCGTGCGAATATAATTCAATTGTTGATTTATTGAATGTGAAATATTAATTGAGTTTGAGTATTGAGGGATGAAACTATTGCTTCATAATAGTCTTTAGCCGCTCAATCAGGCATTTGTCGGCAGGCAGCCAGTTCACGCTGTCGAGTTCGTTTGCCGACAGCCATTTGGCGGCCTTGTGCTCTTTCAGTGTCAGACTGCCGCCGGCCAAACTGCACCAATAGCAATGCATTGTCAAATGAAACGTTGGGTAGTCCCATTCAACTGTATCTATCAGTTTTTCAACGGATATTATTGTGTCAAGTTCTTCGCTGATTTCCCGTTTTAGCGCTTCCTCGGGTGTTTCGCCCGCTTCAATCTTACCGCCAGGAAACTCCCAACCGCCCTGCATCTCGCCATATCCACGCTGCGTTGCGAAAATGCGGCCTTCATTGTCGTGGATTATTGCGGCGGAGACAGTAATGGTTTTCATATGTTTTTTTGTTGTTTCCACAAAAGTAGAAATATTATTTGACGGGATTAAAGGAGTGGGGTAAAGGGGAAAGATGCCTATAGAAAATATTGTAAATCAATTAAAAAGTATATGTTTGCATATACTTATTGCAGAGCCAAAAACACTAAATTATGGATACAATTCAAGATATTAGAGCATTTGACCAATGGATTTTGGATGTTGTTCAGGATTACATCGAAAAACAGGACTGCTATGCTTCTGATGCGGTTTTGGCAATAGATAGCAAAAACTTCACTGTTTACGTTGAAAGCACTAAAAATCTAACAGCTGACGCTGAGAAATACCAACTTGCAGAACTTATCAGGCAAGATGAAAAAGGTTGCACAGAACCTGATTGTGATGCCACCAACGTCATTGCTTGCAAATATTTCTTTGTTCGGTAGATACTCAGGATTGGATTTTATTTATCAGGAATAATGTAGTCTGTCTCCTTATCCAGTTTTTCAAAGATTTTTGTAAGAGTTTTTACTTGTCTATCTGTTAGATTCCCTTTGGACACACTGCTTGCGCTATTACGCACACTTTCTCTATCCTGCGCTGACAGCAAGTTCAGGCGCTCCATATCTTTGTACACTTGATTTATATAATCTGCCCCAAGAGTCATAAATTTTGCCCACATATCGGTTACCATATTGAAGCGAGCTTGACGTTCTTGTGTCTTAGCTTCCTCTTTCTCAAAAGAGCTATCTACAGCATCAGCAATGAAGTCATCCGTTAATGTTAGGGGCTCTGCAAGATATTTTTTCCATGTATCTTCTTTAACCGCGTATGTTCGTTCATTACCATGTTTACTTACACCTTGTAAGAAATCCATGGTTTGCTTTGCTACAATCTCCAATTGATGTGCCAGTGATGGATAAATGTCTTGCATATGCCATATGCGTTTCCAATCAATTTCTTTCCCTTTGGGGAGTGTGGCCAGAATCTTAGCTATTGTGTAAGGAACATACATTGCTTTGTAACCACCTGCAGGATACCAGTCTGCTTTGTTAATCAGCCTGTCTGTCTTATCATAAATAATCTTTACGGCAACCATTTTTCTAAAAAAATATGAATTGATAGCTGCAGGATTAGTTTTCTTGAGTGTCACAATTTGAGAAGAAAACAAATCCCAGTTGTTTACAGAACCTTTACATACACTATGTGGCAATAAGACAAGCGTGTTGTAATACAGACCAAATTTTTCTTTAGTAATAACTTGATTCTTCGGGTGCAATTCTAGCCATTGCTTACGTTTAGCAGTAGTCATATTAAACATTTGTTGCTCATGGCGATGTGCAGAACGTTCGTAGAACCAGAATGTGCCACTTATCTGTCCTGGTTTAGGCGGTGTTTGATTCTCTATCAAAAGCGATAGACGTTCCATTTCACGGTGAAATGGATCATTAGAGAAAAAATCAGCTTCTTTAGTGGGGTTCTGCCAGTTTGAACTACGTGCGATTTGTTGAACTAAATCATCATATTTGTCTCTATTCCTTTGAATCAATTCTGGGTCTTCTGTGTCATTTAGTTTAAAGTTAAGAACTGTTAACTTCATAGGAACATATATTTTCTCCAAGTTACCTTCAGGAGCTTCACCTTTTATGTAGGCATTACATAGTGATACCGTTGTTTGACCGCCATTTACAATTTGAAAACCATCAAAAGCCGTTATATAATGGCCATCTGATGAGAGTTTTACCGAGTTGGCTACTACAGAAATACCATTATTGTAAATAAAGAATCTTTCTGGCGTTTCGCCGATGATGGTACTTTTAATAGCTTTATTATATTTTCCTTTTGCATTAAGGAAACAGCGAATATTGCCTTCTAAAAGCGGCCCTTGATATTTCTTGAATAGTTTGGCCAATAAGAGACCAGGCACAATACCCATGTATGAATCAAACTGATTAGATTGAGAAATATGTGCTTTTAGACATTGAATACCATTAATTCCCCATTCTTTGCAATCAATCATTATACGTTCACTTTGCGAACTACGAAAGTTGTTATAGAATCGTTCAAGTGTCCATACTCGGAGCACAGACGGTCGTCCAAGTATTGGCTCCTGGTCTACATTCTTTACACGAGAAGATAGCATTTTGTTTGTGACAATATAGAAACGGAAAGCCGTTATTTCCGTTGTTTCCATATTTTTCCCAATCTTTTGCCGAAATTCATTGGCGATATCTATTATTTGGTCAGACTCATCACTGGCGGCTTTAGAGATAATCCCTTCGGCAGCATCCTGAATAAAATACTGCATTTTATTATACAGTATACGTATATCTTCATTAGTGAGTGTACCAGCATCTGGGCTATCTACAAAGTCAGTAATGAGTAGTTGAATTGTAGAATCAGCTCCACCATATGCATAGGCATGGAACCCCAAGTTGCGATTGCGCGACTTCATATTACAAGGGAATATGACAGGGTCTATCAATTCTTCATTTTTCTCAAGTAAGCTTACAGCTTCTTCAACAAACTGTTCTTGATTTAGGTTCCCATTTATATGCGCATCATTCCTTAACTGCGCTAAAAATTCTTCTCGATATTCTTCAATAGTCATAATAATGGTTATTTCTTATAAGGTAATATCTCTGCTAAAATCAAGTCAAAACTTGCCTTGGCTATAGCTGACGGAATATTAGAACGGCTAATACGTGGAAAATTAGCATCTATCATATATTCATCTGTAGCACGAAGTTCATACACAAACTCATCATAGTTTGGATGAAAAGCATAGTTGTAGTCCTTTAGCTTGGAAGCTAAAATATCTTTATCATTAATAGATGGTATCTGGTTTAGCACAGATGAAACTAGATTGTTAAGCGTAATGCCCTTATATTCTTCAGCCATACGTTCTAATTGGAATACCACTAAACTACCAGCGACAGGACTATCCAATTGCTCTATGGATGATATATGAACAGTTTCTTTACCAAAATCAATAGTCTTTACTTCAAACCATTCTTTATCAAAGGCAAAGTCTTTTCTTGTTTTTTCTGCGCCACTCCATGAACTGATAGCTTTAGAAACACTCATTTTTTTAAATAAGTGTTCGCTCAAAAATAATAGTTCACCTATCAATCCTTTAATTTCTGCTTCAGTTAGAAAACCGGAACTAGTGCGGAACATCTTCTGCATGAAGAAATATACTTCACAAATAGCGTGGTATGCGTCTTGGTTAGACAAACTAGATTGTGATGTCGCATCAACCAAGGAATTAAGAAAATCACAGAAGGGATGTAATAATTTATTATCCAACAATGAAAACTCAATAGATTTTGTGCCATCTGTATTTTTATAGTGGACGATATCAATAACGACGGATGAATGTATTTTGTGATTAACTATAAAATTCCCTTTAAACTCAATTGCATTACGTCCTTTGTCATCCTTTCCGTAGTATAGATTTACAGGATGTGTGTCACCAACGCGTTTCCAAGAATTAATACCTGATGCCAAATTAAAGTCGTATTCAGTAATCATGGTCATATTGTTTATTCGTCTTCTTCGGATTCAAGTATACCCTCGTTATTTTGGTATACTATGTTTGTATAGTATGAGCGATTATCTGATTCGTGCCCAAAGCCAGGAATGCCAATGGCATAACCCATAATTGGAGAATCACCTATTGCTATAAGATAATCACCAAGAACACCTTTCTCGTTTTCTTTAGATGGGCGAACTGGATATATGAAAAATACAGGGTTGCGATTCACATATTTAAACCATGTACATCTATTTATCTTTTGCGCCACCAAAGGATTTATTTTTGACTCTTTTTCCTTATATTCCTCTAACACGGCTTTAGGGTCGATCAATCCAATAGAACCATCATTGTTACCACTGACTACACCCTGATGTGTAAACATAAATGCTTCTCCGTCACCGCGAATACTTAATATACGATTTGGTGACTTAATGACGAGTTCTGGAACTGGGAGAAAATCTTTAATTGGCTGCCCTTGTCCACCAACAATGACAACATCCCAAGTTGATAGTTCTTCTCTATTTGAAACAATAAAGCGTGTGATTCGTGTTCTGTCAAACTTAAGGTTCTTGTCTGAAGTATGAATTCTGTCAAGTATGTCCGCAATATCATCTAATGCTATATTATGCATAATGTATGAAGCACCAGATTTGGCTTTCTCTAATTTGTTACCATTTTTCATTAAGTATTGCAACCAGTTTCTGGTTTCTTCTAGATTTATGTTATTGTCTTGTGCACTCATGCTAAAATATGGTGTTTCAAAAACATCACCCCAATAAGTAGTGCGCACCTCACATTTGCCTGCTTTCCGCATCTTATTACGTGCTGTAATTTCAAGAGCTATATCATCACGTCTAACACGGAGTCCGAATTGCTCTGGTGTCAGTTCTAGTGAGTTCATGTGGGCTAGTTCAGATTTAAGTTCATCTGTTGCTTCTGCAATTTCACGATACCAATTAGCACTTGTATTAGTTATCCAAATACGACAAACTTTATCATAGTGAGGGCGATAACCAAACCATCGTCCCATCTGCATAAGCACATCATAAGTGCAGGTGTTGCGATAGAAATAACTGGTCATTAGTCCTTTGAGTGTTAAGCCGCGAGATAGAGCAAGACCTCCAACTGCAATAATACGTAATGATGGATTTTTTTTGTAGTTAGGCGTATCTTCGCGGGATTCTTTGGAACCATTGACTACGATAACTCGAATTTCTTTTTTCTCCCGCTCGGGGTCCCATCTTAAAAGAGTCTCGCGTTGGCCAATCTGCTTCCATGTATAGCCACAGTTCGCATAATGCTTATTAAACAACCTATGTAATTCATCATATAATATGTTTCCGACATTACGCTCTTGGTTTTGACTGAAGTTTACTCTAATCTCTTTATAGTCTGCTTCAACTAATTTTGCTATTTCTCGTTTAAGATAAGAATGTACGCTCATGAAGCGTGATATATTTACAAGCATGGTACGAGGTGCGTCAAATTGTTTCTCGTCCATGTCTCGAATTGCATTAGCAAGATAAAAACATCTTAGTGCCTCTAAAAGAGAATCTGGCATTTTCCCTCTCCAATCCTTACTGTGCTTATAGTAAATAGGACCGTTGTTCAATTGCTCATCTGACATTTCGCGCAACTTCGCTGGAGTAATCTCTTTTATGTCCGTAATGTAGGTGTTGTTAATCATGTAGGAGCAATTGCCGTATTGAGGATGTTCGTCTGTTGCCTCACCAAATATACGTTGAGCTCCAATGTATGGCTCTGGCGTTGGAAGCACATATATAAAATCCTTAGGAAATAGGTCGGCTGTTACCATATCCTCATCAGTTTCTGGATTAATGAAAATATTAGCATATGGAGTAGCCGTAAATCCCACATAGTTAGAATTCATGAAAACTTCGCAGATTTCGCGAATCTTTTTATTTGTAGCAGTCATGTCTATAGTGCTATCCTTAGTGTTGATGGATGCATTATCCGCCTCATCGTCAATTAGCAATAGTGAATACGGTAATTTTCCTTCATCATTAAATTGCTGATTTTGACCAGTCAACCATTCATATAGGTGCGTTAGAACTGGTACGTTCTTTTTGACTACGAATAGAACCAATGATTTATGTGTACCAATTGAAGTCATTGACTTGCCCCTGAACTTATTAAAATCATCTTCATATAAGGTGAAGGGGGTAACCTTGGGTTCCCATCCAGGTAACATTCCCACTCCGACTTTTGACTGTTTGGCATTATGGAAACTGTCTGTTCTTATTGTTAGCCCTACTATATCTTCTTCAATACGTTCCTGTGTTTGTTGGCGGAGTGTTTCTGTTATTCCTGCCAATAGAATAACAACTTTCATTCCTGCATCGGCAGCCTTACATATCAAACCAGAATAGGTGCTTGTTTTTCCTGATTGTACATCTCCAAGAACAAGTCCGTATCTTTTCCTTTGTTTTGTAAGTTGTTCTTGTGGGTTACTCAAACAGTTCATAAGTGCAGGAAGCGTTTTCTCTCCCAAAAGATTTAGAGAGGCACGGTCAAGGTCTCCTTTCTCTGCATGGTAAGCGCTAAACAAATCCCAGAAATATTCATTTTTGGGAGGGTTATTAGTGTACCACTGGTTGTCAAAAGGTTCATCGCTAATTATAGCATAACCGTCATGGTCGTGTTTTACAAAGATATAATTCTCCAAATACGTTACTAAATCCTGTTTGTCTTTCTCTGTAGGTGTCCATTTCTTAAAAAAGCGAAATTGGTACTCGACAAACATGGCCAAATCCTCTTTGGAAATAGAAATAGCAGATTTCTGCGATTCAAGTGTTTTACGAAGCGTTTTCTTGGCTTCTTCTAATTCTGCATATGTCATATTGCGTATTTCTTATGTATTTTCTTTTTTAATTCTTTGCTATCTTTAAATTGCTCACAAGCAAGTACTTCTTGAACAGCTGCGTTTATCGTTTGGCCTTTAAAGATCTTCCAATCGATAGCCATAGCAGCCTGCTCAAATAAATCGTTTAATGCATCTAAATCTTCTGGCCGGTCTATATGATTCTCATCATGGTCAAGGTGCATTTGATGAATCGGGATGTTAGATTCTATTTGCTGTAGCATCATTTCTACTGCTGTTTTTTGAGAATCGTCCAACTGGTCTATTACTGTTTTAATAAATGTATTGTTGCGATTTATTTTGTATGAGTAATAACCCTCGCGTGATTCAATTCTATCCCACACGAATTTTTCTTTTTCATTAGGTGCAGTAACTGCACGTCCACGAAATTTTGTTTGGCGTGTAGATTTTGCAATAAGTTTTCCTATTGTCTTCTCCAGAAGTTTTGCCAATTCTGTGGGAATTTCGGCACTACGTTTCATTACATCCACTTTCCATATGTCATCCATACAGTTTGGAATATCAACCTTGACTCGTGCGTATTTTGAAACTTCGTGTCTTGGGGTTCCAAACCATGTCCCATAACGTATAAGCCGACGGCCACGATAAATATAATAGCCTTGCATCTTGCTCATTTTATCATCACCGCCTATTAAATGTCGCTCAACTTCGGACATTTCAGTCACAAATGGAAGTTTGTAAGGTGTTATTTCTATCATGTGTTCCTTTCCTGTTGAGTCAACCAGAGGTTGCTTGATTGTTCCCCATGAGCAATCTGACCGATTCACTAAGAATGGGTCAAGAGGTTTAAGTTCTTCATAATTCACAAAGATTCGAAGACCATTTTCTGACATAAACCTATGGTATATCAAAGGTAAACGGTCTAATAGAATATCTCTGTTATGAGTAAGAGCTTCGTATATTCGCCCTCCAGATGATTTCATCATACCATCGAAAACCTCCCAAAGAACTAATGTGCCATGCTCCAATCCCGCTATCTCATTATAGCAATATAATTGACTAATCTCATCAGGTTCCAATTCCAGTACAAACCAGTCTCCACGTTGTCCTTGACTTGTTATTTCATCATAGTCCCACCTGTATGCACTTATTTTGCCTTCCTTTTTGCTAATTACTGTCATTTTTCGGCATTGAGAAAGCGATGCTGATTTCATGCCTAAACCATATCGTCCTAAATCATTTTCACTGCGCTCCTTCTCATTTGCTTGGCTACCATAACACATCGCATGAAAGAGTTCTTGTTGGGTCATGCCACAACCATTATCCAATATGCCGACATATATGTTATCTGGAGTAACAGGAAATAACAACTTAATAGTCGTACAGCCTGCACTAATACTATTATCCATTACATCGGATATTGCATCTACGAAAGAGTAACCCATGTGGCGCATAGACCCCATGAGATATTTTGCTTTGGGTGGATTTGTTTTTCGTTTCATTGCTATTTGATGAGATTTGGATAAAAAGATGAATATAAATTCTTATTTTGGGGAGTAATAATATCAAAGATACCATGCTCCATTGAGTTCCAATAAGATTCAAATTCCGTTTCCTCTGTTGGCGGAATAATATTTTTACTATTACTAATTAAATCTTGCACCAAAACTGTAGCAATAGGATTAATTGTATAATCATTGCCTTCCAATATAACTAATTCAGAAGCAATTAACAACCCACGAATATATCGCAATGATTCTGCATTTGAAAGCAAGACAGGTGCATACTTGGATGTAAGTATTATATCCATGTCTGTTGTAAAAGTGGGTTTGCTCATACGTCCGCGTAATTGGATTTCATCCAATACAAATGGCAATAATGGCTCGTTATACACCGTGGGTTTATCCTTTACGTTGGTGGTTTTTATCCATTGTTTGGAAAGCATTAAAAAAACGTATTCACGATAGGACATCGCACCAAGAGTATAATGCAATGCCACTTTGCTAAGACGTAAAGTTTCTAATGTCGTTTCTAACAAACCAGATTTGCGTGCGAATGTGACATCTGCGGGCGACATGCGCTCAGGATAGAGTCCAATGTAATAGATGGTATCTTTTACATTATCGGGAGTGATATATTTTAATGTATCCAACTCAAGCACCTTGAGTTCTGGACCAGTTTGTTTCTTACGCATTTTCTTTCAAGTATGGAATAAGAGTTTTAATAATCTCTTTTAGTACAGGTACTACGATAGAGTTACCCGACTGGTGATAAGTTTGGTGGTCATCAACAACAATACGGAAGTTGTCGGAAAAACCCATTAGGCGGAGACACTCTCTTGGAGTGAGTTTTCGCCCGACGGCATCTACCAAGCCTTTGCCGTCTTTAAAATCGTATTGACCAATATAAATACGTTCATCTGCATAATGCTCAGGCAGAGGATGTTCAATGCGAAAATCTCCAATCCAATTGTCTTGTTGATTTGCTGTTTGACATCCAATTATATCTTGGTTTACACGAGACCTTCGTTTGTGCTTCTCGTATGTGGTAATCCATGTAAAACCACCTTTACCTAAATAATATTTGAGTGGTATTGGACCATTTTCAAGAAAGTCGGCGCTTTTTTTTCTTAATGATTTTTTCTTGGGAAATTCATATGGAGTTGTACAAATGTCTTCACGAATACCAACGATAAACATACGTCTACGTAATTGAGGATGATTGTAATCAACTGCATTTAGAATTTTAGGAAAAATCTTATAGCCAATAGATTTCCACACAGAAAGCATGGTCTCCCAAGTATGTCCATCATCGTTTGTCTTGATGGCAGCAACGTTTTCATATATGAACACTTTAGGACTGGTCTCTTTAATAATTCGAGCGTAGTCATAAAATAAGGTTCCTCGGGCATCTTCCAAACCTTGTTTTTTACCATAGGTTGAGAAGCTCTGACACGGACTTCCTCCCACAAGAATATCTACATGACCATAGTATTCGTTACCACGCATAAATCTAATGTCCGTATGGAAGTCATTGGGGGATATATTATAGTTTGCGAGGTATGATTCTCTAACGTGGTTTTTACGATCTCCTTCGTATTGGCGATACAGATTATTCACATACTGTGTGCGTTCTTCTTTGGTCGGAAGATTATAGCAATACTGACGAATTTCCTCAATTCGTTGTGCTATGATTTCTTTGTAGTGGTTAAGTCTTTCTTTTTCCGTTGAATCCAATTTCCGAATATGGCGGTTAAGGTCTATATATGCCTTCCTGTCTTTTTTGTCATCTATTGGAATAAGCTCTATTTCGCCATTATCGCATGCAAACTTTATTTCATGCGGAATTTTTAATTGTTTTAGAGCTTCTTCAAAAGCACCAATTCCACTAAAAAGAGTGCCTACGCGAAGAATGTGTCCGTTTATAATATTTGAGTTTGTCTGCGATTGTTTATGCTTCATATTTAGTGAGTTCTTTACCAACACCAAATATAAATAAAGTTATTTCACAATGTCAAAAGTCCATCCGAGTGCTTGCGCAATGCCAAGTACATTGATTATGTTATTCTTATCCCATTCAACGCATACTGCAAACTGAACACCGTCACCACTTATAAGCAAATTCTCGTCTTCCAAGAAATAATGGAAATGGTCTTCTCCTAAATCTTTCCACTTACGAGCTGTTTCTATGTCGTCTTGCAAAAATTCGTATTGAGCAAAGCGGCCTAAATAATCTCGTTTGAAAGTGGCGCGGAGTTCGCCATAAGTGGTTTCCGGAAATTGTTTGACAAACTCTTTTACGATGTGCAAAACCATATCGCGCTTAGAGTATTTGCCTTCCCCGTTAAGCGATAGTTTTGTGTTGCCTTTCAGGTCTTCACTTGTGAATTTGATAGAAGTGGGAAGTACTTTTGCGTTTGCTTCTTCTGAAGGTGTCTTGACGATTATATTCGGACGTGCTTCAAAAATATCACAACCGATAAATTTGGTAAAGAATTGTACGTATTCGAAGAACTTATCTGTTTTGCTTTTTAAAAACAAATCCAGATGTGTCGGTCTGGGAGTTTGAGTATTTTCAGATAGTTCATATGTTTTAACATTGAAGGCTTTGTTGTATGCAAGATATTCCAAGTATCGGACTTCGGTTTTATTGATAGTGTATTCGTTGCTGCCAAAGAACACTAGAACTTCATCCCAAAACTCTTTCAAAGTGCGGTGCTGATTTATACGTTTGTCAAAATCATCTGTCTCTCCAATGTACGCTTTGCGAGTTTTTTTGTTTAAAAGGATATAAAGGGCGGGCTTTTGAAGTTTGTCGCTAAAGTCCTTGAAAAATGTTGTATCATTACGTTTTATATTATACAACATGCACATACAGTCATCCATATATACAATACGCGAGCCATATAAATTATCATCTTGTAGATAAGTGTGGATAAGTCTTGCCATTTTGTCTTTTTTTTACAAATTCAATAAAAAGTATTAATCAATCTTCAATTCTTGTCAGAATCACCGGTCGTTTCTCGCCCATATATGGCAAAGAGCCGATTGTGTTGAAATCGATAAACTCGCAGGCTTCCTCGTGGTCCATTCCGTCGGTTGCTACAAGGTGCTCAACCATTTTCTCGTAGTCGTAGATTAGGCGGCCGTCGTCGCTAATGCCCACAATGGCAGACAAATAGTCGGGATTTTCCATTACCACTGTATCTTCGTAGTCGCGGTCGCAGAGCCAATCTTTGAGGCTGTCGATAGTGCGGGAAGATTCGATGTCTTCTGCAACCGAAAACAATTCGCTTACGCTCATTCCAAAACATTTGGCAAGCCGTTCTATAACGTCGATTGAGATGTTGCGTTTGCCGTTCTCGATGTCGCTCATATATCGGCGGTCGATTTCAGCGTCATTAGCGAATTTTTCTTGCGCCAGACCGCGCTGTTTGCGTAGCAAAACAATGGCTTTCCCAAGTTTTTCCTGTAGTGTCATTTTTCGTGTTCTATCGTTTCTTCAACAAAAGAACACTATCGCGGCCTGTAATTCAACGGCCAGTTGGCCGTGATATAAGTGTTTGTTCGAAAATAGGAGTAATAAGTAGAAATGTGTTTGGGGTTGTGTTGGCGTCAACTTACAAAAAACAGTTCGGAATCCTTTTGCAAAACCAAACCTTTATATAACAGGGTATTAAGTATTCTTCTCGAACATAAAAAAAGCGCCTCGAAAGGCGCGAAAGTGGAGTTGCCGGGGTTCGAACCCGGGTCCAAACAAGGAAACCATGAGCTTTCTACACGCTTAGCTCTGACTTGGTTTTCGTGCGCCGGCCGGCTCAAAGCCACCTATCGGCACCTTATCCTCTAAATCTCACCCGCATTACGAGGCTAATGCGGGCCAGTCCCGAATTGCTGCACATCAGAATCGGCGAGCCTCAAGACAAGGGCTTCCGCGATGCGTCTTGTCCCAGCTCCTTGAGCCGGGATTAGGCCAATCTACTATACTTCGATTAGGCGGCAAGAGCGTAAGAATTTTCGCCAGTTATAGTTTTGTGTCCGGGATTTACGGGCCGGTTTCACTGCTCCCGACGTGCTTACCCACCATTTCATCTTGCTGTCAAATCCAATCAACCCCAAAATGAACATGCAAAAATAGCAAAATTATCGCGGCCACAAATTGTCTGCAACAAATTGCAACCGACTATTGCAAAAAGCGCTATATTGCCGAATAATTTGACATCAAGAATGTTAGACAAAATCAAAGAGGAAAACATCCTTTTCATCGACATCGAAACGGTAAGTCAATCACCGTCGTATGACCAACTTAACGAGCGCACAAAAGACTTGTGGGCAAAAAAAATGAGTTGGACATTGGAAAAAGAGAACAAAACTCCGGAAGAACTGTACGAAAAAGCTGGTATCTGGGCCGAATTCGGCAAGATTGTCTGCATCTCGGCCGGATTCATCACAACCGAAGACGGCGAACGGCATTTTCGCGTAAAATCGTTCTGCGGAAACAACGAGAAGATGCTACTTTCGGCATTCGCGGCAATGCTCAACAAACACTACAACAAAGACAAATACATGCTTTGCGCCCACAACGGTAAAGAGTTCGACTTCCCGTACATCTGCCGCCGGCTGTTGGTTAACGGTCTGCCAATACCAAAAATTCTTGATTGCAGCGGCAAAAAACCATGGGAAACCAACAATCTCGACACCATGGAGCTTTGGCGTTTCGGCGATTACAAACACTACACCTCTCTCGACCTTCTGGCCAACATATTCAATCTGCCGTCACCCAAAGAGAACATGAATGGCAGCATGGTTGGCAAAGCATATTGGGAAGACGGCAACATTGACAGCATCAGCGAATACTGTATCAACGATGTGGTAACTATCTGCCAATTGTTTCTAAGGTATAAAGGGCTTCCTATCATCACCGAAACCAACGTTGACATAATAGAGCCGTTTTTAGCCAACGACCCTGATGAAAATTCCGAAAGTGACAGGCAATAACAACGCTGGCTGAATAACGACGTTTGAATCCAACCAACTCTAGGATACAATAAACCTTGTTAAAAAAACTTTTCCCCACCAGATTCTAACAATCTGACAGGGAAGAGTTTTATGCTATATTGATGCTATCCGCTATTTCACTCCAACAATATTCTTCAGCGCCGAGCCGAAAATGATATACTGAGTGTTTCCGGCAATGGTACCTTCGTTCTGCCCCCAGAGGAACGGCCAATCGTCGAAGTTCTCGAAGTGGTCGGGACGTCGGAAGAGCAAGCCCGGAGCTACATTACCCGGAATGGCTGAGAAATCGGCACGGTTGTTACCGTAGAATACCGATTTGGGGCGGGTGGCGCCAACAACAGCCACAAACGAGTAGTTGTGGTACGGGTGGCAGCCATATAGCCAGTTGGCGGTGCGGAACACAACATCGCGCTTAACAATGTCGGGGAAATAGATGTGGGCAAAGCAAACCGTTGTGCCGAAATTTAGCACAGCATTACCTCCTGCCCAGTTACCCAAACCGATTGGCACTCCATACGGATTTTCTTTGGTGAGAGTGTCGATATAAGCGGCATACTTCTCAACGTATGGGCGCAGTTTTTTCTTGTATGCCTCATCCATATATGGCACAGCATCGAGAGCCGTTTGAATGGTATAGGTTACGCCAAAGTCGAGGGCAGTCCAAATCTGCTGCTCAAAATTGTCGCGATACTGCTGCTCACCGGTGGCGGCATAAAGTTGCAGATTGGTAGCAAGGTCGCCACGGCTGCTACGGGCATTGTTCTGACGACGGCGGTTGTTCGTTTGATTGGTATTACCGTCGCCGGCACCAATCAGCCAGTCGGCATCAGCCTGAGCCTGCGCGTCAGCACGCGGGCCACGGCGCTGGCTCATCAGCTCGGTAGCCTCCTGCATCAGCCGTTTCGACTGTGTGAGAGCACGCTGTGCAAGGTCATCGTTATAACCCTTCAGAGCACGGCTTGCGGCAGCGAACATAGTTGCAGCCTGAAAATCAAGTTGCGGGTTGCGGGTTGTGAACGCCCACATATCGTCGGGCGTGCCGCTGCTCTTGCCATCGGCCGACACCTCGTAAGGTTTCAGCGACGGGTCGTAGTGCAAACCGTCGGTAATGCTGGCAGCATCGCCTAAATGATGATAATTGTCAAGCACTGAATTAGACAGCGTTTGCGACATATGGCCAATCTGCTCAGCCTGCGCAACAAGGTTCAGCACACCGTGCTCAATAAACTGAAGCACATCGGGCTTGCCGTCCGGACGATGAAGGTCAACATAGCGCTGCTCTTGGCTGACAAAGGTCTCGTCACGCTGCGGCTTGAAAAGTTCCCACGTGCGGATGAAGTTCTGCACCACATTGATGTTTGAGTGAGTCTCAATGTCAAAATCGCCTGCATCGAAGAAACCGCCGACGTTCAAGCCTGGAATCAGCTCAAGCGGTTTGTATTTAGTATCGGTTGTGGGACCTTGACTATGAAGGTCGAAGTGGTCGCTGGGCGGAGCTTGCAGATAGCCCTCACGGAACGGCTCGCCATGCCAAGTGCGGTAGCCCTCAGTCACATACATATGGTTCATATGAATTGGCACCCAAACGTCAGTTGTAGCATCGGTGATGCGGTCATAAACGTGGCTGTCGATAAGGAAATCGTTGGTACGGATATCGCCATACTTAATATAGTACACACCCGGCTCGGTGACCTTCGAGAAATCAAATTTGACGTAATTATACTTGAAAAAGTCGCCCCATGACTCGATGTTGCCGCGGAAAGCCTCAGTGGTTGTACCATCGTTGTTGATACGCATGAGAGATGCCGATGCCAATGGTTTATCGGCCTTGTCAAGCTCAATGACAGCCACTTTGGGTTGGTCGGGAATGTAACCAACCTGCGAGAACCCAATGTTAGGTTGACGAATCCACCCTTCGATTGCGTTAGGCTCCACAGTCCAGGTTACCACCTTGCCCGTCTTGTTTTTTGGCAGTGCGCTGTGCAGCACAAACCAGCCATTCTGAGCAATCATTCGCCCGTCGTAAAGTTCAAGTTCTGCGTCGTCGCTGCTTACGGTTATCATACGCTCAGGGTCATCGGTGGCCATAATGATTTTGTGGCCGGTCTCAAGTGGTTTCGGGTCAACGAAACGGTCGGTGCCGCGGTCATCGTAGGTTTTGAAGCCCTTGAACTGGCGCGGTTTCTCACTGTTCGGCCGAGTAACGGTCTGACTGGTGGCATAGCGTGGGAAGCGATTGAGCCGTCCGTCCATAACAAATGTTTTCAGCCAGTACTGCGACGGCAGGAATTCAAGATTGAAACCAGCGTCAGTCAATGCCTCGGGAACAGGTTTGTCGAGCCAAACGGCAATCTCAACTGCCTTGCCCTTGGCTGTCACAACCACGCGGCTGTCGAAGTCATAATCGTCGTACCGCATTGCTATCTCAATGGTGCCCTTTGCTGGGTCAACCTTGCGGCTAGTCATTTTCGGCACCAAATCCCACTGCTCAGGGGTCTTGTTCAAGCGGACAGCGCCGCCCTGAATTGTTCTCACCCCATGATGTATGATTTCGATGCCAGAGTTCTTCTCGTCGTTGAATCCGCCGTTAAAGCTGTTGCTGAAAACCAGCACGTTGACACCTTGCCGCTCAAAATATTCGCGGTCGTTCAGTTGCAAATTCTGGGCATTTGCCGTAAGAGCGCCCATGATAAGCACATTTAGAATAATCCTCTTCATAATGATTGATTTTGTCCTTTTGCAAGGAAGTGAACACTTTTTATAAAACACTGAACATCTGACAAATATTCTGACGGAACAATAATGCTTATCAGACACCCCTTTAAATTTCGCATAAAAGGTAGATAAAAAAATGACACCACAAAGTCAGATGACAAAAAAGTGTATCTAGTTGATTAGCAAAAAAAAGCAAGGCCGCATGAGCGGCCTTGCTTTCTACAACCTATTATAATAATAGACTATTCTGCTTTTGCTTCTTGCGAATCATTCGATTCTGCAACCGGCTCTTCTTTAACTTCAACTGCGTCAGCCACTACTGCTGCGTCTGACTTCTTTGTAGAACGACGGCGGCGTGTCGAAGTTTTCTTTGTTGCCTCACCTGAGCTCTGGCTATAATTTGCATTATAATCAACCAGCTCAATGATGCACATCTCAGCGCTATCACCAACACGAGTGCCAGTTTTAAGAATGCGGGTATAACCGCCAGGACGATTGGCTACTTTTACAGCTACATCGCGGAAAAGCTCTGCTACGCTGTCCTTATTCTGAAGATAACTGAACACTACCCGGCGTGAGTGTGTCGAGTCGATTTTTGATTTTGTAATCAATGGCTCCACATACATTTTAAGCGCCTTTGCTTTTGCCACAGTTGTGGAGATACGCTTGTGCAGTATTAATGAAGATGCCATATTGGAAAGCATTGCATCTCTGTGCCCTGCTTGTCTTCCTAAGTGATTAAAACCTTTATTGTGTCTCATCGCTATTAATCTTTCTCAAGTTTATACTTACTCATATCCATTCCAAAAGTAAGATTCATCGAATCCAACAAATCCTCCAATTCTGTCAACGATTTCTTACCGAAGTTTCTGAACTTCAACAAATCGTTTTTGTTATATGTGCACAAATCGCCCAAAGTCTCAACATCGGCTGCTTTCAAGCAGTTGAGCGCTCTAACCGACAAATCCATGTCGATAAGTTTTGTTTTGAGCAATTGGCGCATGTGAAGGATTTCCTCATCAAACTCTTCAGTCTGATATTTCTCAGTCGAATCGAGTGTAATCTTTTCGTCAGAGAACAACATGAAATGGTGGATGAGGATTTTTGCGGCCTCGTTCAATGCGTCTTTCGGAAGGATTGAACCATCTGTTTTTATTTCCAACACCAACTTTTCGTAGTCGGTTTTTTGTTCTACACGGTAATTCTCAACAGCATACTTCACATTAACAATTGGAGTATGTATTGAATCTATGGCAATAACGCCGAACGGTGCGTCAACCGGCATGTTCTCCTCTGAAGGAACATAGCCGCGGCCTTTGTTCACTGTCAGCTCCATTTGCAGTTTGACCGAAGGGTCAAGACGGCAAATAACCAGCTCAGGATTCAAGACCTCAAAACCGCTAAGGAAGCGGGCAATGTCACCTGCAGTAAATGTCTCCTGGTCAGAAACCGAAATCGACACTTTTTCATTGTCGATATCCTCAATCTGCTGTTTGAACCTTACTTGTTTAAGGTTCAGAACTATCTCGGTAACATCCTCTTTCACACCGGGAATTGTCGAAAATTCATGGTCTACCCCAGCAATTTTGATAGTGGTGATAGCAAAACCTTCGAGTGACGACAACAATATGCGACGCAGAGCGTTACCTACTGTTTGTCCGTAACCCGGTTCAAGCGGGCGGAACTCGAATTTACCAAAACGGTCATTCTGTTCCAGCATTATTACTTTGTCGGGCTTTTGAAAAGCTAAAATTGCCATATTAAATATTACTTAGAGTAAAGTTCAACAATCAATTGTTCTTCAATGTGCTCTGGAATGTCGCTTCTTTCCGGAACGTTCAGGAATTTGCCTGCCATAGCGGCATTATCCCACTCAATCCAAGGGTATTTGCTGTGGTTTGTGCCGGCTAACGAATCGGTAATAACCTCAAGCGATTTTGATTTTTCGCGCACACCTACAAGCTGACCTGCCTTTACCAGATATGACGGGATGTTAACAACCTCGCCGTCAACCACAATATGCTTATGCAAAACCAATTGACGTGCTGCGGCTCTCGTAGGAGCTATGCCCAGACGATAAACCACATTGTCTAATCTCGACTCAAGTAATTGCAACAGAACAACACCTGTGATACCTTTGCTGCGCTGAGCTTTTGCAAACAAGTTTGCGAACTGACGCTCCAACACACCATATGTGTATTTAACTTTTTGCTTCTCAGCCAACTGAGTACCATACTCTGATGATTTGTTTCTCTTCTTGTTCAGACCATGCTGACCCGGAGGAAAATTCTTACGGTCCAAATACTTATCTGGGCCATAGATAGGCTCACCAAATTTTCTTGCGATTTTCGATTTTGGTCCAATATATCTAGCCATTTGTTTTCTATTTATTCAATTAGACTAATTAAACACGACGCCTTTTGGGAGGACGGCAACCATTATGAGGAAGTGGAGTAACGTCCACAATCTCTGTCACTTCGATACCCTGATTATGGATAGTGCGAATAGCTGACTCTCTGCCTGTTCCCGGGCCTTTAACATATACTTTTGCTTTGCGCATGCCTGCGTCGAAAGCAACTTTAGCGCAATCCTCAGCGGCTACTTGAGCGGCGTACGGTGTGTTCTTTTTCGAACCACGGAAACCGTTCTTACCTGCTGACGACCACGATATCACTTGTCCATCGCTATTGGTGATTGAAATAATGATATTGTTGAACGAAGAGTGTATGTGAACTTCGCCCGTTGACTCAACCTTAACGACTCTTTTCTTTGTAGTTTTTGACTTCTGTGCCATAATTAATTACCTATTATTTAGTGGCTTTCTTTTTGTTAGCGACAGTTTTCTTCTTTCCCTTGCGGGTACGTGCGTTGTTACGTGTGTTCTGACCGCGAACGGGCAAACCCAAACGGTGGCGGACACCTCTGTAACAGCCAACATCCATCAGTCGCTTAATATTCAATTGTACCTCTGAACGCAATTCACCCTCGAGTTTGTAATCTGCAAGGATTTTGCGCAACGATGCGATTTCAGCATCTGTCCAGTCACCCACTTTGGTGTCGTAGCTTATCTCGGCTTTGTCAAGGATTGTCCTTGCGCTGCTGCGTCCGATACCGAAAATGTATGTCAGGCCTATTTCTCCTCTTTTGTTTTTTGGTAAATCTACACCTACAAGACGTGCCATAATTACATTAAAAATTTTTGAGTTGCAAATTTATTAAATTATCCTTGACGTTGTTTGAATTTCGGATTTTTTTTGTTAATCACATACAAACGTCCTTTCCGGCGCACGATTTTGCAATCTGCGCTGCGCTTTTTGATTGATGCTCTTACTTTCATCTTTTTAGTCCTTTTATTTGTACCTGAATGCGATACGTCCCTTAGTCAAATCGTAAGGCGACATCTCAACTTTTACTTTATCACCCGGCAGTATCTTTATGTAGTGCATCCTCATCTTGCCTGATATGTGGGCGGTTATCACCAGCCCGTTCTCAAGTTCGACCCGGAACATTGCATTAGACAATGCCTCAATGATAGTACCATCTTGCTCGATAGAAGCCTGCTTGGCCATAAATTAATTTTTTGGTTACTCAAATGTCTTTTTCAGACTCTGCGTTTACCTCTTTTCCACTAACTGACCGACAATTCCTTGCGGACGTCTCCTGAATCCCGACTCAATACAAATTGTGCGCACAATCCATATCTCTGTCGGCATTCACAGTTAATGCTGTTGTTAAATGTTTGAACGACCTTTGATTCTTCCGCTCTTCATCAATCCGTCATAGTGACGCATCAATAAACGGCTTTCGATTTGCTGAAGAGTGTCAAGCACTACACCTACCATAATCAGCAGAGATGTGCCGCCATAGAAATAGGCGAAACTGCTCTGTACTCCAGCTATCATGGCAAAGGCCGGCATTATTGCCACTAAAGCTAGGAATATTGACCCCGGCAATGTGATGCGTGACATTACAGCATCAAGGTATTCAACTGTTTTGCGACCAGGCTTCACTCCTGGTATAAAGCCTCCATTCTTCTTCATATCATCGGCCATTTGTGTCGGGTTGATGATAATGGCTGTATAGAAATATGTGAAAAGAATGATGAGCAATCCTACTGTCAAATTGTACCAGAAGCCTGTCGGGTTCGACAATGCGGCTGCAATGCCTGTTGCCGACTCTGCGTTTGAGAATCCTATAAGGACTATCGGCAAGAACATTATAGCCTGGGCGAAGATAATAGGCATAACACCTGCAGCGTTGACTTTCAACGGGATGTACTGCCTAACGCCTCCGTATTGTTTGTTTCCGACAATCCGTTTTGCCTGCAGCAATGGAATCTTACGGGTTCCTTGTACAAGCAGGATAGTCAACAGAATGACAACTCCCAGTGCAATCATCTCAATCAAGAACATCACTAGACCTCCGCCCTGCTCGTTCAAACGAGAGATGAACTCAACCCAAAGAGCTGACGGGAGGCGTGCAATAATACCTATCATGATTATCAAAGAGATTCCGTTGCCCAGACCCCTGTCGGTGATTCGCTCTCCAAGCCACATCACAAACATCGTTCCTGCTGTAAGTATGAACATTGAAGACACCGTGAAATATGCACCTTTGATGATGAAGGCCGACTCCGGCAACTGTGAATGCAAATTGGCCAAATAACCCGGGCCTTGCAAAAACAAGATGCCGACAGTAAGAATTCTAGTGATTTCGTTAATCTTACGGCGGCCGCTTTCTCCTTCACGCTGCAACCTCTGGAAATATGGAACTGCCATTCCCAGCAATTGGACAACAATTGAAGCTGAGATGTAAGGCATGATACCCAAGGCAAATATTGACGCGTTTGAGAACGCACCTCCTGAGAACATATCCAAAAGACCCAATATTCCACTTGCTGTCTGATTTTTCAAAGCTGCAAGCTGTGTCGGGTCTATTCCTGGCAGAACCACCATTGTTCCCAGACGATACACAAGGATAAGAAGCAATGTGTTCACTATCCTATCACGCAAATCGTCAATTTTCCAAATATTCTTTAAGGTTTCAATAAATCTCTTCATCAGTATAGGAATTACAAGGTTATTACTTTGCCATTCTGACCTTCGATAGCAGCGATAGCGGATTTCGAGAATGCATGGGCCTCAACCTCTAATTGGAGGCTCAGCTTGCCGTTACCCAATATCTTCACTTTATCGTTGGCAGACACCAAACCGTTGGCCAACAAGATATCAAAGTCAATTTTAGTGATGTTCTTTGTCTCTGCCAATTTCTGCAAATCGCCTACATTGACAGCCTTGAACTCCTGACGGTTGATATTCTTGAAACCAAATTTTGGCAGACGTCTCTGCAATGGCATTTGTCCACCTTCGAAACCTACTTTCTTCGAGTATCCTGAGCGTGATTTTGCTCCCTTATGACCACGGGTTGACGTTCCGCCTTTACCGGAACCGGCACCGCGACCTATTCTTTTCGAAGATTTAACTGAGCCGGCAGCCGGCTTTAAATTGCTTAAATCCATAATAATTTCTTGTTACTTAATTTCTTCAAAAGAAACCAAATGTTTAACTGCATTTATCATTCCAAGTATCTCGGGTTTTGCATCATGCTCAACTACCTGATTGAGTTTGCGTAAACCCAAAGCTTCCAATGTCGCAACCTGACGCTTGTTGCTGCCAATCTTGCTCCTTATTTGTTTTATGCGATATTTAGCCATGACTATTAACCTTTAAATACTTTTTCCATTGATATACCACGCTCAAAGGCCACTTCTTTGGCGTCTCTCATCTGAGCCAAAGCCTCCATTGTAGCTTTAACCACGTTGTGCGGGTTCGACGAGCCTTTTGACTTAGCAAGGCAGTCTTTTACACCAACGCTCTCAAGCACTGCACGCATGGCACCACCGGCTTTTACACCAGTACCGTGCGATGCGGGCGAGATGTAAACTTTAGCGCCGCCGAAAACTGCAAATTGGTCGTGAGGAAGTGTACCGTTGATAACCGGAACCTTGATAAGGTTCTTCTTTGCATCCTCAACGCCTTTGCTTATTGCCGTTGTCACCTCGTTGGCTTTACCAAGTCCGTAACCTACAACTCCGTCTTCGTTTCCGACAACAACAATTGCCGAGAATGTGAAGGTACGGCCACCCTTGGTTACCTTGGTAACACGGTTAATTGCCACCAAGCGATCTTTCAGTTCCAGATCCGTTGTTTTTATTCTTCTTGCGTTTGACATAATCTTCTAAAATTTAAGTCCACCTTTACGGGCAGCTTCAGCCAAGGCTTTAATTCTGCCATGATACAAAAAGCCATTTCTGTCAAATACGACCTGGCTGATTCCCTTCTCCAAGGCTGCTTTAGCAATTTGTTCGCCCACCTTTTCTGCTTTCTGGGTTTTAGTCTCCTTTAACTCGGCGATGCCTTTAACCATCGAGGTAGCCGATGCAAGAGTCACACCTTTAACATCATCAATAAGCTGAACAGATATCTGCTTGTTGCTGCGGAACACACTCATGCGAGGTTTTTCTGCTGTGCCAGACACTCTTGTGCGAATGCTAGCCTTGATTTTATTGCGTCTTTCTAATTTAAACGATGCCATAATTCTTCAGTTTAAAAATTACTTACCAGCAGACTTGCCTGCTTTTCTGCGAATCTGTTCACCGATAAACTTGATACCCTTGCCCTTGTAAGGTTCTGGCATGCGGAATGAGCGTATCTTGGCTGCCACTTGACCTATAAGCTGCTTATCGCAACTCTCAAGTTTCAGCATCGGATTGCTGCGTTTATCAGTTTTTGCCTCCACTTTGATTTCCGGCGGCAACTCAAACATAATGCTGTGAGAGAAACCCAGGCTCATCTCAAGCATCTGTCCGTTAGACTCGGCGCGATAACCGACGCCTACAAACTCCATCTCTAACTTGAACCCTTCAGAAACTCCTACAACCATGTTGTGAATCAAAGCGCGGTACAAACCATGCATTGATTTGTGAGCTATCTCGTCATCAGGACGCTCCAGTTTCACAACTGTCGGCTCAACAACAACTTTAATGTCAGGATTGACTTTCTGTGTCAATGTTCCTTTGGGCCCTTTTACTACTACCACATTGTCGCCGTCAACTGTGACTGTTACGCCAGCGGGTATAGCTACAGGTAATTTTCCAATACGTGACATGTTATGATTCTATTAATAAATGTAACACAATACTTCGCCGCCTACATTCTTGGCTTTGGCCTCTTTGTCCGAAAGAATACCCTGCGATGTCGACAAGATTGCTATTCCGAGTCCGTTCAAGACGCGCGGCATGTTCTCAACATCGGTGTATTTTCTCAAACCCGGACGGCTTGCTCTTTCCAACTTTTTGATAACCGGCTCTTTTGTCTGCAGGTTGTATTTCAAGGCGATTTTGATGACGCCGTTGTCTTTCTCGTCATCAAACTTGTAGTTCAGGATGTAACCGTTTTCGAAAAGAATTTTGGTTATACCTTTCTTAATGTTTGATGAAGGTATCTCTACAACTCTACTTCTCGCCATTTGAGCATTCCTTATGCGTGTAAGGAAATCTGCTATTGGATCTGTCATTTTTCTAAATCTTTAAGGTTACCAACTTGCTTTTTTAACACCCGGAATTAATCCTTTAAGTGCCATCTCGCGGAACTGGATACGGCTGATGCCGAACTGACGGATATAACCTTTTGGTCTTCCAGTGAGAGAGCATCTGTTATGCATACGAACCGGCGAAGCGTTCTTCGGCAGTTTCTGAAGAGCGACATAATCACCTTCTGCGATAAGTTTCTCACGTTTCGCAGCATATTTCTGAACTAATTTAGCCCTTTTAACCTCACGGGCTTTCATTGATTCTGTTGCCATTGATTAATTCTTTTTAAGATTTTTAAATGGTATTCCGAATTCTCTCAAAAGAGCGTATCCCTCCTCATCGGTTTTTGCTGTGGTCACAAAAGTGATATCCATACCCAGCATAGTCGTGATTTTGTCGATGTCAATCTCCGGGAAGATGATTTGCTCTGTAACACCGAGTGTATAATTGCCTCTGCCGTCAAGTTTGCTGTTTACACCCTTGAAATCGCGGATGCGAGGTAATGCCACTACTATCAGGCGCTCTAAAAACTCGTACATGCGGTCTTTTCTCAAGGTTACTTTCACGCCAATCGGCATTTTCTTTCTCAACTTGAAGTTCGAGATATCCATGCGCGACAAAGTCTTAAGCGGCTTCTGTCCGGTTATGGCTGCCACTTCCTCTGCGGCAGTGTCAATTATCTTCTTGTCCGCAATAGCCTTTCCAACACCGCGATTGATGACAATCTTCTCAAGTTTTGGAACCTGCATGGGGGTCTTGTAGTTAAATTCCTTAGTCAAAGCAGGAATAATAACTTCTTTATACTTCTTGCGTAATTCTGGTACGTATTCCATTATTTGATTTCCTCCCCTGATTTTTTAGAATATCTTACTAATTTGCCTTCTTCATTCTTTCTTCTTCCGATACGGGTTGGATTGCCTGTTGCGGGCTCTACCATCATCAAATTCGAAATATGAATAGGGGCTTCCTGTTTTACAATACCGCCTTGGGTATTCTTAGCGTTCGGCTTGGTATGTTTCGACACCAAGTTGACACCTTCAACGATAGCACGTTGTTTCTCAACTTGCACGCTAAGGACTTTGCCTCGCTGTCCTTTAGACTCACCAGCGATAACAACAACGGTATCTCCTTTTTTGATATGCAATTTTGTTGCCATTTTTGTTATCATTTAATTACAATACTTCTGGTGCAAGAGAAACAATCTTCATGTAATTGTCACGCAGCTCGCGGGCTACGGGGCCGAAAATACGGGTTCCTCTAATTTCACCTGCATTATTAAGTAACACACATGCGTTGTCATCAAAGCGAATGTAAGAGCCATCGCTGCGACGGATTTCCTTGGTTGTGCGTACAACCACGGCCTTGCTCACAGCACCTTTTTTTACATCTCCGCTAGGAAGAGCTGTCTTCACGGCTACTACTATAGTATCACCTATCGAAGCATAACGCTTTTTTGAACCGCCCAAAACATTGATACAAAGAACAGTTTTTGCACCGCTGTTGTCGGCTACGCTTAATCTAGTTTCGGATTGTATCATGACTACTTAGCTTTTTCAATGATTTCAACTAAACGCCAGTTCTTTGTTTTGCTCAAAGGTCTGGTTTCCATAATCTTAACAGTATCACCTATATTGCACTCGTTCTTTTCGTCCTGAGCGTGCAACTTGGTAGTCTTATTCACGAATTTTCCGTAGAGTGGGTGTTTAACTTTGCGTTTAACGGCAACTGTTATGGTTTTGTCCATTTTGTTGCTAACCACAATACCTATACGTTCCTTTCTCAGATTTCTTGTAGTTTCCATCTGTCGAAATTATTTTTTTTGGTTAATCTCTCTGGCTCTCAGTTCCGTTTTCAGACGTGCGATGTCTCTCTTTGTCTCACCTATTTTATTGGTGTTGTCAAGCGGCGACACTGCATGGTTCAAACGCATCTTGGTCAGGATCTTTTCATTGTTCTCAATCTGCTCTTGGATTTCCAAGGTCGATAACTCTCTAACTTCTGAAGCTTTCATACTCATTAAATTGATGAAGATTCAACATAGTCGTTACGGACGATGAATTTGGTCTTGATTGGCAATTTCTGTGCGCCCAGACGTAATGCCTCTTTGGCAATTTCGAATGGAACACCCTCTGCCTCAATAATAATACGACCCGGAGTTACTACAGCGGCAAAAGCTTCAGGATCACCTTTACCTTTACCCATACGCACATCGGCAGGTTTCTTTGTTATTACTTTGTCAGGGAAAATCCTGATCCAAATTTGTCCTTCACGTTTCATATAACGAGTAACAGCCTGACGTGCTGCCTCGATTTGTCTTCCAGTAATCCAGCAATTCTCTAAAGCCTTGATACCAAAAGATCCGAAAGCCAATTCGTGACCACGGTGGGCGTTGCCTTTCGCGCGGCCTTTTTGTACTCTTCTGTATTTAGTTTTCTTTGGCTGTAACATCTCTAACTGATTTTTAGATTACTTCTGACGTTTTTTAAGTCCCTTCTTCTGTGGTTGTGCGGCACCGATGTTGGGAGAAAGGTCGCGTTTGCCATAAACTTCGCCCTTGCAAATCCAAACTTTAATACCAATCAAACCAACTTTAGTCAATGCCTCAACTTGTGCATAGTCGATATCGGCTCTCAGTGTGTGCAATGGAATACGGCCCTCCTTGAATATCTCAGACCGTGCCATTTCAGCGCCACCCAGACGTCCCGACACTTGAACTTTGATGCCCTCGGCACCCATGCGCATTGTTGATGCTATGCCCATTTTAACAGCGCGGCGGTAAGACACGCGGCCCTCCAGCTGACGGGCGATATTGTTACCTACAAGGAATGCATCGAGTTCCGGTCTCTTTATCTCAAAGATATTTATCTGCACTTCCTTTTTGGTTATTTTCTTCAGCTCTTCCTTCAACTTGTCAACCTCCTGGCCGCCCTTGCCTATGATAAGACCCGGACGAGCGGTGTTGATAGTTATTGTGATAAGCTTGAGTGTGCGCTCGATGATAATCTTAGACACACCAGCTTTTGCTAAACGAGCTTGAAGATACTCACGAATTTTACTGTCCTCAAGAATTTTCTCTGAATATTTCTTGCCTCCAAACCAATTGGAATCCCATCCTTTGATGACACCCAATCTGTTACCTATCGGATTACATTTCTGTCCCATTTATTCACTTTTTTCGTTTGTTTGACTCTTGCTATCAACAACAACTGTAACGTGGTTAGAACGTTTTCTGATACGATATCCGCGTCCTTGCGGAGCCGGACGAAGACGTTTCAACTGACGAGCCGAATCCACTGAAATCTCTTTCACATACAGATTCGAGTCTTCAATTCTTGCTCCATCGTTTTTCTGCTGCCAGTTTGCGATAGCAGACAATAACAGTTTTTCAACTTTGGCTGAGGCCTCTTTAGGACAATAGCGTAGAATGCTTAATGCTTTGTTGACTTCAACGCCACGAACCATATCGGCAATCAAACGCATCTTACGAGGAGATGTCGGGCAATCATTAAGTTTTGCGAAACTTATGTTTTTCCTTTCCTCCTTCAACTGATTTGCTCTATTTCTTTTTCTTGCACCCATTGTTAGTTCCGATTTACATTATTATTTCTTCTTTCCTCCATGACCTCTGAACTGACGGGTTGGGGCGAATTCACCCAATTTATGACCTACCATGTTCTCAGTTACATAAACTGGTATAAAGCGGTTTCCGTTATGAACGGCAAAGGTATGCCCAACAAAGTCTGGAGAAATCATTGAGGCCCTCGACCAGGTTTTGATAACGTCTTTCTTACCTGACTCATTCATTGCAGCCACTTTAGCATCGAGCTTGTAATAAATGTACGGCCCTTTTTTTAACGAACGACTCATAATTTATGCTTTACTTTTTCTACGTTCAACAATCATTTTATTCGACAGCTTTTTCGGACGACGAGTCTTGTATCCCTTAGCTGGCATACCGTTACGTGAACGCGGGTGTCCACCTGAAGCACGTCCTTCACCACCACCCATCGGGTGATCGACAGGGTTCATGACAACACCACGGTTACGCGGTCTGCGACCCAGCCAACGAGAACGTCCGGCTTTTCCCGACACTTCCAAAGCATGATCTGAATTGCCGACAACTCCAATAGTTGCTTTGCATGTTACCAATACCATACGGATTTCTCCCGAAGGTAATTTCACAATTGCGTACTTGCCTTCACGCGATGTAAGCTGCGCAAACGTTCCGGCGCTGCGTGCCATGCTGCCACCTGCGTTAGGACGAAGTTCGATGTTGTGAATGATAGTACCGAGTGGAATGTCCGAAAGATACAGTGCGTTGCCAACCTCAGGCGCAACGCCCTTGCCTGACATCACTACCTGGCCTACGGTCAAGCCGTTTGGCGCCAGAATGTATCTTTTCTCTCCATCGGCATAAACAACTAAAGCGATACGAGCGCTACGATTTGGATCGTACTCTATCGATTTAACTGTTCCTGCTACGCCATCTTTATCGCGTTTGAAGTCGATAATACGATAGCGTTGTTTGTGTCCACCACCTATATATCTCATTGTTAGACGTCCGTCGTTGTTACGGCCTCCGGACTTCCTTAATGGACTCAACAATGATTTTTCAGGTGTTGTGGTGGTTACTGTCTCAAAGTTGCTAACCACCTTGCCTCGCTGACCCGGTGTAACGGGTTTTAGTTTTTTCGCGGCCATTATCTATAATTAATACTAAATATTGCTATAAAAATCTATTGTCTGGCCATCTTTCAATGTAACAATGGCCTTCTTGTAAGCATTGGTGCGACCCTCAACAAATCCTGCCTTGGTGTAACGCGATTTGCGCTTGCCTGCATATCTGATTGTGTTGACAGCCTCAACCTTTACGCCGTACAAATCTTCTACCTCTTTGCGAATCTGCAATTTGTCAGCCCTTTTGTCGACAATGAAACCATAACGGTTCAGTTTCTCTGACTGGGCTGTCATCTTCTCGCTTATGATTGGTTTTATTATAATACTCATAGTTTTTCCCTCCTATTATCCCAATAAGTTTTCAATTATCTCCAATGAGTTTTCTGTAATCACAAGCGATGAAGCATTCATTATTTGATAAGTATTTAGAAGATCGGCAGTTACGACTTCCACACCTTCCAAATTTCGAGCCGACAAATATATGTTTTTATTAGATTCCCCTAACACCAACAGCGATTTTTTGCCGTTGATTTTCAGGTTGTCAAGAATTGCCACATAAGCCTTTGTCTTTGGCTCGTTGATTGCGATGTTGTCGACAACGATAATCTCATTTGCCTGTGCCTTGTAAGACAAAGCCGACTTACGCGCCAACTGTTTCAGCTTCTTGTTCAATTTGAACGAATAATCGCGTGGCTCCGGACCGAATACGCGGCCACCGCCTACAAAAACTGGAGCTTTGATGCTTCCGCAGCGTGCACCGCCGGTACCTTTCTGTTTTTTCAACTTGCGGGTACTTCCCGATACCTCGTTGCGCTGTTTCGATTTATGTGTGCCCTGGCGTTGGTTTGCCAAGTATTGCTTAACGTCAAGATAGATTGCGTGATCATTAGGCTCGATACCGTAGATGGAATCGTTTAACTTAACGTTTTTGCCAGTTTCTTTTCCTTCTTGATTTAAAACTTTCAATTCCATTATTTCTCAATTATTAAGTATGAACCTTTGTGACCTGGTACAGATCCTTTAACTAAAATTAAGTTGTTCTCAGGGATGATTTTCACAATCCGAAGACTGAGAACTTTTACTTGATCGCCACCCATACGACCGGCCATGCGCATACCCGGCATAACTCGCGATGGATACGATGAAGCGCCTAATGAACCCGGATGGCGGCTGCGGTTGTGCTGACCGTGTGTTGCGTCGTTCACGCCGTTAAAGTTGTGACGGCGGACAACGCCCTGGAATCCTTTACCTTTCGAGATTCCGGTTACGTCAACCCAAGCCTCATCGTTAAAAATGTCAACCGAAATGGTGTCACCCAATTTGTAATCACCATCGAAGTCCAAAAATTCAGCCACTTTTGCTTTTGGAGCAGTATTGGCTTTCTTGAAGTGTCCCAACTCAGCTTTCGAGAAGTTCTTCTCGCTTCTGTCATCATAGCCAAGCTGTAATGCGCTGTAACCGTCTTTCTCAACGGTTTTCACTTGTGTAACAACACAAGGTCCTGCTTCGATAACAGTGCATGGAATATTTTTTCCCTCGGCACTGAAAATCGATGTCATTCCAATTTTTTTACCTATTAATCCAGCCATTTTTATTTAATATAAAATGTCATACTTTAATCTCTACTTCAACACCGCTAGGGAGTTCAAGTTTCATCAAGGCGTCAATGGTCTTAGCTGTAGAGCTGTAGATGTCCAATAGCCTTTTGTAAGAAGACAACTCAAACTGTTCGCGTGATTTTTTGTTCACGAAAGTTGAGCGTAATACTGTAAACACACGGCGGTGTGTGGGAAGTGGAATAGGTCCACTTACAACTGCGCCGGTTGTCTTTACTGTCTTAACAATCTTCTCTGCCGACTTGTCGACCAAGTTGTGATCGTAAGACTTTAATTTAATTCTGATTTTCTGGCTCATATTAAGTTAATATATAAGAAAGTTATTTTCCTTTAATCTTCTCTAACACCTCAGTTGCCACATTTTTCGGTGTCTCAGCATAATGCGAGAACTCCATGCTCGATGTTGCGCGACCCGATGTGATTGTACGCAGAACGGTTACATAACCGAACATCTCCGACAATGGAACGTTGGCTTTGATTACACGGTCACCTGTCGAGCGGCTTTCCATACCCTCTACCTGACCACGGCGTTTGTTAAGGTCACCAATAACATCGCCCATGTAATCCTCAGGAGTTACAACCTCAACGTGCATGATTGGCTCAAGCAGAATCGGTTTTGCTTTAGCGCAAGCCTCACGGAATGCCTGACGACCTGCAATCTCGAATGAAAGCTGGTCAGAGTCAACCGGGTGGAACGAACCATCAACCAATTCAACCTGAAGGCTGTCAACCGGGAAGCCGGCCAACGGACCATTCTTCATAGCCTCTTTGAAGCCCTTCTCAACCGACGGAATATACTCTGCCGGAATGTGGCCGCCCTTGATTGAATCGATAAACGTCAAGCCCTCTTTGCCTTCCTCAGCAGGAGATACTTTGACAATAATATCGGCAAACTTACCACGGCCACCGGTCTGTTTCTTGAACACCTCACGGTGGTCAACCGTTGTTGTGATAGCCTCTTTATATGCAACCTGGGGTGCGCCCTGGTTAACTTCAACTTTAAATTCGCGTTTCAGACGGTCGATAAGGATGTCCAAGTGCAGCTCGCCCATACCGCTGATTACTATCTGACCCGAATCCTGGTCGGTCTTCAAAGTAAAGGTTGGGTCTTCTTCTGCCAACTTAATCAAAGCTGCGTCAAGTTTCTCCATATCGCCTTGAGTCTTAGGCTCGATAGCGATGCTGATAACCGGTTTCGGGAATGTCATGCTCTCGAGTACAATCGGGGCACTCTCGGCGCACAATGTGTCACCTGTGCGGATGTCTTTGAAACCGATACCTGCGCAAATATCACCAGCCTCAATCTTCTCCATCGGGTTCTGGTGGTTAGAGTGCATCTGGAACAAACGCGAGATACGCTCTTTCTTGCCAGTGCGCATATTCAGCACTGTGTCGCCTGCGCTGAGCACGCCGCTATAAACGCGGATGAAGCACAAACGGCCTACATAAGGGTCGGTGGCAATCTTAAATGCCAGACCGCAGAACGGCTCTTTTGCGTCAACCTTTCTATCTTCCTCTCCTTCTGTCGACGGATTTGTTCCGACAACGGCCGGTACGTCAACAGGACTTGGCAAGAAGGCTGCCACAGCGTCCAACAAACGTTGGATACCTTTATTTTTGAAAGCTGAACCGCACAAAACAGGAACAATCATCTGTTCGATTGTAGCGCGGCGGATTACACTCTTAATCTCATCAACTGTTATTGAATCGGGGTCTTCGAAGAAGCGCTCAAGCAGAGTGTCGTCAAGTTCGGCAACTGACTCAATCAGTTTTGCACGATATTCGTTTGCTGTTTCAACCAAATCCTCCGGAATGTCGATGTACTTATAAGTAGTACCCATTGTCGCATCGTCAATCCAAACAATGGCTTTCATTTCGATAAGGTCAACCAAGCCACGGAAGTCGGCCTCAGAGCCGATTGGGATGTGGATTGTAACGGCATTTGCGTTCAAGCGCTCGCGAATCTGGTTAACAACCGAGAAATAGTCGGCACCAATGCGGTCCATCTTGTTGACGAACGCGATACGCGGAACGTGATATTTGTTGGCCTGACGCCATACAGTCTCCGACTGAGGCTCAACACCACCTACTGCGCAGTAAACGGCAACAGCGCCGTCCAATACGCGAAGACAACGTTCAACCTCAACAGTGAAGTCAACGTGTCCCGGAGTGTCGATAAGGTTGTATTTGTATTCGTTGCCGTTGTATTTCCAGAAGCATGTGGTGGCAGCCGATGTAATGGTGATACCGCGCTCCTGCTCCTGAACCATCCAGTCCATGGTAGCTGCACCATCGTGCACCTCACCAATGCGGTGGGTTATACCCGTATAGAATAGAATTCGTTCTGAAGTGGTTGTCTTGCCGGCATCGATGTGAGCCATGATGCCGAAGTTACGAGTGTATTTAAGATCTCTTGCCATTGTATTCTTCTAATTAAAAGCGGAAGTGCGAGAAGGCCTTGTTGGCTTCTGCCATGCGGTGTATTTCTTCTTTCCTCTTGAATGCGCCACCCTCTTCGTTGTAAGCCGCCATAATTTCGGCAGAGAGTTTGTCAGCCATTGAGCGTCCGGCACGTTTGCGTGCGAACAGAATCATGTTCTTCATGCTCATAGCCACCTTGCGGGTCTCACGGATTTCCTGCGGAATCTGGAATGTTGCACCACCAACGCGGCGGCTGCGAACCTCGACTTGCGGAGTTACATTCTGCAAAGCCTTCTTCCAAATGTCAAGAGGCGACAATTCGTTGTCTTTCATTTTGGCACCAACTATATCGAGTGAATCGTAGAAAATCTCGTATGCGGTGTTCTTTTTTCCGTCCAACATCAAGTTGTTGACAAAACGGGTAACCAATACATCATTAAACTTAGGATCTGGTAACAGAATCCTGCTTTTTGGTTTTGCTTTTCTCATTTTAAAATATTAATTGATTATTTTTTAGGTCTTTTAGCACCATACTTTGAGCGACGTTGTTTGCGTCCCTCTACTCCCGATGTATCCAAAGCACCACGAATGATGTGGTAACGAACACCTGGTAGATCCTTAACACGACCTCCGCGGATCATCACAATTGAGTGCTCCTGCAAATTGTGACCTTCTCCCGGAATGTAGGAGTTGACCTCCTTACCATTTGTCAGACGGACTCTGGCAACCTTACGCATTGCCGAGTTTGGTTTTTTTGGAGTTGTGGTATAAACACGAACGCACACTCCACGGCGTTGTGGGCATGAATCCAAGGCTGGTGCCTTGCTTTTCTTGTCCAATTCTACTCGCCCTTTTCTTACTAATTGTTGTATAGTTGGCATATTTTCTATATAAAAATGTTCATAATTCTCCGCAAAATCGGTTCGCAAAGGTAAAAACAATTTCATCTTAATCAATAGGTTGAAAATAATTATTTCAAAATTTGATTGTTAACCCGTAAAACGCATTGTTTTAGCCATAAAACGGCTTTTTTCCCCAATCAATGTTCATAAACCCGATTTTGTCAACACTGTTTTCTTCTTTGTGAAAGGCATTTTTGAAAACAAAGACGGGAACAATTTTCATTGTCCCCGTCTTCGTTTATACATATATATAATATGTGTATCAAAATTTCAAATCAAGACCTACCAGATAGCAACCGCGAGTCTCGTCGGTCCAGGCAAACTCCTGCTTCTTGTCGTTGAGAAGGTTGCGGGCGTTGAAGAATACGGCGTTGTCTTTCCAAACCTTGTACGACACCTTGCAGTTCAGGATGAACTTGGGGTCGGCTTCGAATGTGCCGTTCGATGTAGTATAGGTTTGTTTTGAGTAGAAGTTGCCGCTGGCGTAGATGTTCAGCTTCTCGATTGGTGTGTAGTTGGCGCTGAAACCGCCGAAGAATGCCGGTGTAGCTTTGTGCTCAACTTCCTTTTTCTCGTAGCGACCGTCGTATGTTTTACCATTATAAAGTGTAGGATATACTCCTGCAGCTTGCAGTCGCTTAAGAGTTTGGTCATACTCCTCATAATTGAAATACTGTTCGGCAATTACCGAAGGCATTTCTGCATTGATTGTGGTCTGCTGCTGTGCCATAAGAGCTGCAGCTTGTTGAGCGGCAGCATTCCACTCTGCAGAACCCGCCACAGCCATTTGTTCAACTTGCTTAGCCGCTTCTTCCTTAGTCAAACCGGCTTGCATCATTTGCTGAATCAACATGTTCTGAGCCAAACCTACTTCTATCTGTTTGTAACCACCGTTTTCAAGTTGCTGAGTAGCTGTTGCTGTAAATGGTACGCTGAAATAACTATCAACTCCTTGACCGACAATACCTTTCCCTTGAGAAGCATTAACAGCCGCAAGAGTCGTCATATCGGTAACTATTTGCGAGTTGTTATAGCAATTGTGGTCTCTCAGCTTTGTAATCTGATAAGTGCCAAACGCTTTAAAAATCAGTTTCTCATTAGCCACCCACTCTGCATTCAATGTAATGCCATACTGGTGCGCATCGACATCGATGTTCTGATATTTCAAGTTGACTTGATAAGGAATTGCAGCTGTTGGTTGTGATTTAGTTTGATAAATAGGTCCTAAATTCGGAACACTAACTGTTACCGACATTGAATCAGTGTGAACGTAAGCTGTTACGCTCTCAGGTAGCAAGCAACCAAAGTTCTTGGTTGATGACATAAAGGCCTCGGCCTCAATGAACAGGTTGCGCACAGGGCGGACGCGGTAACCAACTTCGACATTCTTTGTAGAAGCCAGTTTCTGGTCTTTGTCGCCATTAAATTTCATATGCGACGGGAAGGGACGACCTTGTCGGTTCCAATCGAAGTTTGAATATGAATCGACAATGAACGGGCTGCGGTTGGCCATTGAACCAACAATGCGGAACATGTGCTTGTCGTTCAGATTGTAGCTTGCCACCATTTGGAATGGGAAGTACAAATCGTCGGATGTGTCGAATTTCTCGAAGCGGCCACCCAAGATAAAGCGCAGTTTCTCGTCGAGCATTTTGTAGTCGAGACGAAGCGAACCGGCTATTGAATTGAAGCTGCACTCACCATTCATATAACCCGATGAGTAGCGGCCTGTGGTGTCAGCTATCAGATACGGGGTGTCGTCGTAGGTTGCGCTCTGGTACGAAAATCCAGGACGGATATTCAAACCGCCAAGATAAAAATCGTATTCCGCATTGAGGTTGAATGTGCGGGCATCGGCCTTGAAGCCAACATTCTTATATACAATGTCCTGCTCGGAAAACATAATGTTCGATTGCAATGTCAGACCTTTGGCCTTGCCAATGAAATTGGCATACGTGCTTTTAATGCCACGGCCTGTAATTGAGATTGACGGGTCGCCGAACGAAGATGATGTGATGTATGAATCCTGATAACCACCGCTCAAAACAAAGTTGATGTCGTCGGCTGCGTTGAAATAAAGGTTGGCGTTCACACCATAACGGTCAACGGCTGTCTCGGGATAGGGATGCCAATCTTTTATACTCTCCATCGGGTTGAACACTGTCAGCCAATAGCTTGTTTTGTCGGGCAGTGTCTGAATATCGTCGCGGTTGAAAAGCGAATCGTACTGGAACACATAGAATTTATCGGTTGTACGTTGCATTTTCTGATAGTTGCCTGAAACACGATAGCCGAATTTACCAATGTTCTGGCCAACGTTCAGGCTTCCCATATACGAGCCAAGGTTTCCGCCCTGCAGCTGTCCGTTGATGTGCAAGTCTTCCGACTCCGGATTCTTGGTGATGATGTTGATAACACCCGTTACTGCATTGGCGCCATACAGGGCACTTGCGGCACCGCGCACAACCTCAATACGGTCGACGTCGGCAATGTCAATCGGGAACGACTCCCAGAATGTACCACCATTAATATAGTTGTAGATTGGACGGTTGTCAATCATGACAAGTGTCATCGAGTTTTCGGTGTAAACCGTAAGGTTCTCGTCGGGGATGTTGTTGTTGCCACGGATGTGGATGTCGTAGTTACCGTTGGTTTTCTCACGAACAATGACACCTGGCACCAAACGCATGGCCTCCTGAATGTTGCGCGCACCCGAGGCGATTATCTCATCGTAAGAGATTACGGTTGTTGAAAGCGGTGAGTCGAAACTGCTCTCGGCCTTTTTCGAAGCCGAAGTAACGTCTTTGTTCAGAAGCATCTCGTAAAGTTCGTTGAGCGACACGCCCAATATCTCGGTCAGTTTCATTACATCTTCGAGCGGCATTGCGCCCAACTCGTCGTACGACATTGCAAGAATGTCCTCGCGAGTCATTTTTGAAACATCTTTTTGCTGCGCAAACGATTGTGATGCCATAATCAGCATCAGCATTATGCAAAATATTTTTTTATACATGGTTATCCTGATTTAAGAGTTAATTATTTACTGCTATTCCAAGCAGAACGAGCGTGTGCGAGTGTTTCACCCCTTCATTCTCAAGGTGAGTCGTATTGACTTCAAACTTCTGCTGATTATCAACTTTCACAAAGTTTATTCCCGACGTTGTGGCTGCCATACCTGGTTTGTCGGTAACAAGAAGAACGCCCTTGCCTTTTACCTTATTGGCAATGTCCTCCGCTTGTCCCGATAACTTTGTCGGCACATACACAATGTGGTACTTTGTGTAGTCTTCCGAAGAAAGAATCTCCTCGACAACGATTTTTTGCGAACCTACAGTTTTGCGCTCGGTAAACGCCTTCAGCTCGCTGATGATTGAAGAATGACCCAACACACCAATAACGAAATCACCGGTTTGTTTGTTTTTTGGCCACTCAATGTACTTGGTAAAGTTGTAGACGAACAAAGCCTTGAACTTGTCGTCTTGCGCCGATGCTGTTCCTATCAGCAACATGCACACAATACTAAATAATACTTTTTTCATAAAAACAATTTTAATGGGCATTAAAACTATGACAAAATAAAGGAAAAAATATGTATTGTGCAATAGGTGCTTTTTACTTTTATTACAATAAAACTGTATATCAGCTTATTATTTTCCCCTATTTTTTTAATGGGTTGTTCATCCGTTTAGTTTACGCACCGAAACAGCGTGTGAAGCCCAAACACGTTCGTCTTTATCTCCGAACAGCACAAAAAAAAGGCACCGGCCGAAGCCGATGCCTTTTTCCTATAGCATTTAAACTAACTTAAAATCCGAAGCTTACACCTACCGAATAGATTCCGCCAATCTTATCACCGTAGGGGAACTCACGCTGCTCGTTGTTGAACATGTTGTGTCCGTTCAGGTAAACCTCAATGCCTTCAGCCGGCTTGTAGCCAAGTTTCATGCTGACAGTGAAGCGGTCGTCAAGCTCCTCGGTGCTGTATTTGGTTGCGTAGGTACGCTTGCCAATGTAGTTGCCGTAAACTGCGATGTCAATTTTCGGTGTTGGCTTGTAGATGAGACCAATCATACCGTAAACACTTGGTGTTGCCTTATGCTTAACACCATTCTTTGTTTTCGGCTCATATTGCTGAGCGTTTCCGAAGAAGAATGTGCCGTTATCGTTGTACACACCATACTTGAGAGCGAAGTATGCGGCATATTCAGTATCGTCGGGGCTGGCCATCAGATTATTAAGGAATGTTGTGTCCTCTCCTTTACTTACATCGCATGCAGCATAATCTGCCGCAAGTTTGCTGACTTTGTCCTGGTCAACACTGCTCATTGAGCGAGCCAAATACTTTTTATACACTTCGAAATAAGTTTTGAAATCCGCAGAATTCGGGTCTACCGGAATAGGATTACCCTCACCATCAACTGCAGCTCCCAAAACTCTCATCAATTGCTCCTGAGTGAAAGTGCCACTGGCCATCAGTTCGTTGATAGGACCTGTTTGTATATCATATGCCATGTTAGGCACTTTAGTAATCATTCGGAAAACCTGACCAAGCTGTCCAAGAACCTCAGCGTTCTGGTTGTAAGCATAGTAGTTGTCGATTTTGGTCTGCTGGATGTTGGCGTTCACTTTGGCGATAAGTTTCGGAGATATAATCCAGTCGATATTCACACCAAAGCCCATTTGTTTCACCTTATAAGGCAGCTCGCCATATTTGATTGTTGTAACAACGCTTGTGTGATTCATGAATTCCGTAAGCACGTTCAAATTCAAATCTCCTTCGGTGATAGACTGCAAACCGCCCAAATTTGCCGGTTTTGTCATAAAATCATACAACTCGTTATAAGGCATGATAACCGATGAATTGTTAGCTCTAAGTGCACCGAAGTCCTCACTTACAGAATAGTAAGCCTCAGCATCGATAAGAATCTTGTCGGTAGGACGCCAACGGTAACCCAACTCAACATTGTTGATTTTAGCCAACGGAGCGTTCTCATCGTATTGGAAGTAGATTGTGTCAGGCGGCATCAAACCGTCGCGATGCCAAGTATAACGGGTGTTAGAGTTAACAAAGCATGCAGAACGCATAGCTGTGCTGTACGATGCACGGATAATATTGTTGTCGTTAATCAGATAGTTGGCACCAACTTGATACGAGGGGTTCCATTTGTCGGGAATGTTTGTCTTATCGAAACGTGCAGCTGCAATTGCGCGGAAACCTCCAACATGGAAATCGGCACGCAAGCTCGGTGCAAAGTCTTTCAACTCAGCCGTTTGTCCGTTGAAATAACCAGTCAGGTGACGGCCGTTGGGCGATACGTAGTCATGGTCGTTATATGACCATGAGTAATCGTTCGGGTCGCTCGGGTTTGTGAAATCAGGAATGTAGTCCTTGAAGTTGACATAGTTGTAAGCCACACCCGGCACAACATTCAGAACATCGCCAATCTTGATGTCGTACTCGGCGCTGGCCTGGAAGTTGTGAGCGTAGATTTTGAATCCGGGAGCACCCACCATATAATCCTGCGGACCACCCATATAGTTGACATTCATGCTCAGTCCCTTGATATTGGCGTCAAGATTGACATAACCTGTTTTAAATATGCGCTCGCATAAAGCAAACGGCAGCTCACCAACCGGATTGACGTTGGCGCGCGACTGCTGGTATCCTAACGACAGGTCGAAAGTAATGTCATCAGCCGGACGATACGACAGATAAGAGTTGAAGCCGTAAGTCTTACGCGACATTCCAGGATCGTCGAACATATCGGCAATGTCAAGCTCGTGCTCCATTGCTTCATAGAAGCCGACAGGCATACTCTGAGCCAAACCTGTAAGGAAAGCTCCTACAGTTGCAGCTGACGGAGCATCAGTGCCGTAAGTAGCTTTAAATCCTTCCGGGTCATTAGTGGCCTTCGTCATTTGAATGGCAAGAATGTCTGCCTTGAATTCATCAGGAAGATATCCGGCTATGGCACCAAACGTGAAGGCTTGCTTCAAGTTCTCGATGTCGGTTGTCTTATAATATCCGCCTTCCGATGCATCAACCATACCACTATTATTTTTATGATACAATCCTTGAGTCGGATAAACATAGAGTTGGTTTGTGTTGCGGCGACGGTATTGAAGGTTGGCTGTCAAGCCTACGCTCAACTTCTTGTTGATGTTTTTGCGGTAAGCCACATCACCGACATAGTTTTCGTGAGTACCCATTGTCAGGCTGCCTTGCAGCTCCTTCGAGTTCTCAGTGGTTTTTTCGGTGATGATATTGATAACACCGTTCAGCGCGTTAGGTCCATAGAGAGCGGCATTGGCGCCACGCACAACCTCAATACGCTCGATATCCTCAACGCCGATTGGCAGAATCTCGAAGTTGACATCGCCGGTTGCGTAGTTGTGGGCAATACGGCCGTCAATCATAAGCAGAGTGTTGGCGTTCTCGGTGTAAATCATCATCTGGTTGTCAGGGATATTGTTCAAACCGCGGATGTGCACATCGTACAAACCGTTGGTTTTCTCCTGAACAATCATGCCCGGCACAAGGCGCAGAGCCTCCTCGATTGAGGTGATGCCGTAAGAGCGGATTTCAGCTTTAGTGATAACGGTTGAAGCCAGCGGCGATTTGAACGAATCCTCATCTTTCTTAGAGGCCGAAGCCACTGTCTTGTTCATAATCATTGCAAACAAGTCGTCGGTCGAAACTCCGAGCTTGTTGGCCAAGGTGAGCAGGTCTTCGAAAGGCATTGAAAGCAGGTCGTCGTACGACAGCTGCATAATGTCATCTTTTGTCATTTTCGAAACGTCTTGCTGCGCAAAGGTGGTATAGCCTGCAAAAACCAGCAGCAGCAAGCCAAGAATATATTTTTTCATTTTTATTAGATTAGTTTATTATTCGACAGCTTTACCCAGTGTAACCAATGCTGTGGCCACATTTACACCGTGTTCCTTCAAACGGTTCTGATTCACCTCAAACGACTGTTTTCCACCGGCCGACACATAGTTGATGCCTGACGTAGTCTTGCCCAGTCCGGGTTTGTCGGTGATAAGCACCACGCCTTTGCCCACAATTTTGCTGGCAATGTCGGCAGCCGAGGCCGATTTGCTCTCGGGCACAAACACAATGTGGTACTTGGTAACATCGTCGGTAGCGGCAATCTTTTTCACCTCGATTTTCTGCTGACCAACGGTTTTCTTCTCGGCTATTGTCTGTAACTCGCTGATAATCGGCGAATCGCCAACAACAGCAATCACAAAGTTACCAGCCTGTTTCGAAGCCGGATACTCAATGTACTTTGTGAAGTTGTACATAAAAAGTGCCTTGAACTTCTCGTCTTGGGCCTTTGCCCCTATGCAGAGCAGCAAACCCAACAGTAGTAACGAAATCCTTCGCATAACATTTGTTTTTTTTAATAGTTGTTTAAATACATTTAACCGCGTCAAAAGTACGCAGCGCCTTTCCAAACGTTCCGATTTCACTACCATATTTTATATATAATAAATACACCGCCACTTTAACCGATTTCCATGCTTTTGTTTATCAGAAAGATATGAAGCGCGCAAACGTTGCCAACATTAAATTTTTACACAAGAGCACAAATGGCACATACACGAAACCAGAATGATATGCGTTAGTATAATTACCGACAAATATCAGTTTTTTGCGATTCCCGACTTGCAAAGCCTCACTCAAAAACCGACCAAAATGCGGATTTTGATTCGCAGAGCGTTCGAAAATTTAGTTGCATAAATGCGTGGGCTTTTGTTGCTTTGCCATACAATGTAATATATATGAGAGACAGGAAAAACTATTCGGAACCGGAGCGCAAACCCGGGCATTTTCAGATGATAGCCAAGACCTTTGCCGGACTTGAGGATGTGCTGGCCAACGAACTTACCGCACTCGGTGCGCAGAATGTCAAGAAACTGATTCGTGCAATATCGTTTGAAGGCGACAAAGCCATGATGTACAAAGCCAACTACTACGTGCGCACCGCCTTGTGCATTCTAAAACCGATAGCCGAGTTCAAAGCGAAAGACGATGACACCTATTATAAAGAGATAGGCCGCATCAATTGGAGCGATTATCTGTCACTTAATGAGACTTTTGCCATAACGGTCACAACACAATCGAACATATTCACAAACTCGTTGTACGCCACGCAAAAAGCCAAAGACGCCATTGCCGACCAGTTCCGCCGCCGCTTTGGCAAACGCCCCGATGTGAACACCGAGAACCCCGACCTACGCATCGAGATTCACATAGCGCAAACACACGTTACGGTGCTGCTCAACAGCTCGGGCGAGTCGCTCTACAAACGCGGCTACCGCCAGGCCACCGTAAAGGCGCCGCTTAACGAGGTGCTTGCCGCCGGCATGATTCTGATGTCGGGCTGGAACGCCAAATCCGACTTCATCGACCCCATGTGCGGCTCGGGAACACTGCTCATAGAGGCTGCAATGATTGCCTACGGAATAGCCCCGGGCACTTTCCGAAGCCAGTTCGCCTTTGAGAAATGGCGAGACTTTGACCCCGACCTGTTTGCCGACATTGCCGACAACTCGCCCGAAGTGCCGGAATTCAAATACACCATTTCAGGCAGCGACTTATCGGCTAAAGCCGTACAGGCAACCGAGGCCAACATCGCCGCCGCATTCCTCAACAAGAAGATAAACGTCAAAGTGCAGAACTTCTTCAACATGAGACCCGCCACAGCATCGGGCACCATAATCACCAACCCTCCCTACGGCGAACGTCTGCAACTCGACAATCTGAAAGTCTTCTACCAGAAAATAGGCGACAAACTGAAACTTGATTTCAAAGGATTCGAGGTGTGGATGATTGGCAGCAACGCTGATGTGATGAATTTTGTCGGACTTCACCCCGAAAAGAAAATACAACTGTACAACGGCGCGCTCAAATGCTCGTTCCGCAAATACACTGTGTACGAAGGCAGCAAAAAAGACCAGTACGTGGAATAGGTGGCAAGATGTCGGAGGTTGTTAATATTTTACTCTGCCGGGTATGGATATTTTAAGTAAATTGCGAGTTCAAACGCAAAAGAATATAATATTATAAAATATTGATTTTTAAATCGATATAAAAACACTAACATAAAAAAACATCTCCTATGGCAAAGATTATAGCAGTTGCAAATCAGAAAGGCGGCGTAGGCAAGACCACAACATCAATCAATCTGGCAGCAAGCTTGGCAGTGCTAGAAAAGAAAGTTCTGCTGGTTGACGCCGACCCGCAAGGAAATGCCACATCGGGGTTCGGTTTCGACGTGAACAACATTAAAGTGGGTCTTTACGAGACTCTTGTCGACGAAGTGAATCCGGAAAATGTAATTCTGAATGTCACTTTCAAAGACAATGACTATTTAAAAGACAAAGGTATCGACCCTGACATTAAGAACTTGTATTTACTACCATCAAACATCGACCTTGTAGCTGCCGAAATTGAATTGATTGATAGGGATGACCGCGAGAAAGTGATGAAATACACTCTTGACAAACTGCGAGACAAATACGATTTCATCATCATCGACTGCTCACCATCACTCGGATTGCTAACCGTCAACTCGCTCACAGCGTCCGACTCGGTGATAATTCCGGTTCAGTGCGAATATTTCGCTCTCGAAGGCATAGGCAAACTGCTTAACACAATCCGCCTGATTCAACGAGGTTTGAACACCAGCCTGCGAATTGAAGGATTCCTTTGCACAATGTACGATAGTAGGCTGAAGATTGCAAACCAAGTGGTTGAAGAGGTGCGCCGCAATTTCGAGGATATGGTTTTCGAAACAATGATTGCCCGCAACGTGAAGATTACCGAGTCGCAGAGCTACGGCCTGCCAAACGTCTTGTACGATGCACAATCGGTTGGCTCAATCAACTACTTGAACCTTGCGCGCGAGATTCTGCAACGCAACAACATGACACAAATTGATTCTGAAGACAAAATTATTGAATAATGGCAACACCAAAGAAACCGGCCTTAGGCCGCAACCTTAGCAATATAGGCGTAACAAAAGGCGAGGGCTTGAGCGCCCTGCTTAAAGGCGGCAACACCCTCGCCAATCCGGCAATTAACGAGATTCAACTCGACTTAATTGACGTGAACCCGTTCCAACCGCGAACCGAATTCGACGAAGAAGAACTCAACGGATTAGCCGAATCAATCAAGCAATTGGGCATAATAACGCCAGTTACATTGCGCAAAATGGACAATGGCCGTTACCAGATAATATCGGGCGAGCGCCGTTGCCGCGCATCGCGTATGGCCGGACTCAAAGCTATTCCGGCATACATCCGCACCGCCAACGACCAGGATATGCTCGAACTTGCTTTGGTTGAGAACATCCAACGTGAAGACCTCGACCCAATCGAGATTTCGAACAGCTACCAACGGATGATTGAGGAATGCGGCTACACGCAAGAGAATCTTGGCAACCGCGTGGGCAAACAACGTTCAACGGTGACCAACTTCCTGCGACTGCAAAAACTGCCCGACGAGATAAAACTTGGTCTGAAGCGCCGCCTGCTGTCAATGGGACACGCCAAGGCGCTGCTCTCAGTTGACGATGTGAACGACCAGACATTCCTTTTCGAGCGCATACTGAACGAAGGGCTGTCGGTTAGAGCCACCGAAGATATTGCCCGCGAAATGAAGGAAGGCTCAGGCAAACCGAAAAGCAAAAAGAAAAAGACCGAAAACGACACCTACAAAGAATTGGAAGACAAGCTGAAAGGTTTCTTCAAGTCGAAAGTCAAATTCAGCCGCACCGACAAAGGCAACGGAAAAATTGTGATTCCGTTCACCAACGACCAGGATTTGGAGCGGCTCATCGGACTTTTCGACAAACTTAATTCGATATAAGCACAAATTGTGGACTGCATACGCAAGTTGTTATTAATCATCACGTTGCTGCTGAGCATCGCTGGTTATTCCAAATCAGCGAAAGCGCAGTATGTCGACGGCTATGACTATCCCGACAGCACTTATTTCGACATGCACAAGCCGCACAAGGCAACGTTCTTCTCGTCGCTTGTGCCAGGACTGGGGCAGTTCTACAATGAAAAATACTGGAAGATACCTATTATATATGGTGGATTCACCGGGCTGATTTACTTCGCCAACTATAACAATTTCGTTTACAAAAAATACCGTCAGGAATACAAATGGGCCACCGACGACGACCCGAACACCGTAAGCGCCTACCCCGCCTCAAACACCTTGCGGCTCAAGGACTCGTGGCGCCGCTACCGCGACATGTGCATCATCGGCATCGGAGCTCTCTATCTGCTGCAAATTATTGACGCCAACGTTGACGCGCACTTTTTCGATTTCACTATCGACAAAGACCTGTCGATACGTGGCGAACCGATGATTTTGCCCGACTATAGCGATATTACCGGCGACCGCACCGAAACGCCACTTGGCATGCGACTGACTGTAACTTTTTGATTCACAACAAAAAGAACAATGATTAACAATATCCTATTCATAAGCGCAGCTTTGATGCTGCAAATAAACACTACCGATACTATCTCAGATTTAAGCAATACTGAAATATTTGATTCACAAGTCGTTGATAGCACCGATTTCGATTGGCCGACTGTTTCCGACTCGGTTGACATAATTGTTTCGGAACAGGTTGACAGCATGTCGCAAATGTGGTTGGACAAACAGGAACCAGCCGGCGATGCGGCTCTGCTTGTAACTGACAACCAGGCGGATAGTGTACAAATCCCCGATTTTCCAGACTCGGTTTACATCCGCCGCCTTGCTGAGCTGCCGTTCGAGGTTGAGCTGTCGTACAACAACATTGTGCGCAACTTCATTCATCTGTACGCACACCAGCGGCGCGAACTGGTTGAACGGATGCTGAGCGTTGACGACTACTATTTCCCGATTTTTGAGGATATTTTCGACTCGAAAGGCATGCCTACGGAGTTGAAATATCTGGCTGTGATTGAGTCGGCATTGAACCCCGTAGCTGTGTCGCGTGTTGGCGCAACCGGTCTTTGGCAGTTCATGTTCAGCACCGGCCGCATGTACAAACTGGAGTGCAACAGCCTTGTTGACGAGCGCCGCGACCCTGTGAAATCGACCTACGCCGCCGCCAACTTCATGGCCGACATGTACCGCACCTATCACGACTGGATTCTAGTGATTGCGGCCTACAACTGCGGCCCGGGCAATGTGAACAAAGCCATAAAACGCAGCGGCGGAAAACGCAACTACTGGGACATCTACTACCACCTGCCCCGCGAGACGCGCGGATATGTGCCGGCATTCATAGCCGCCTCATACATAATGAATTACTACAAAGAGCATAATCTGACACCTGCCGAAACCAAAATGCCGATAAAATGCGACACGGTAATGGTGCGTAAAGATATTCACTTTCAACAGATTAGTTTGATTATGGGCTTGCCGGTTGACCAGCTGCGCAGCCTCAATCCGCAGTACCGCCACGACATTGTGCCCGGACACATCAGGCCATATGCGCTGCGGTTGCCTGTGGAGCATGTGTCAAGATTCATCGAGCTTCAAGATTCGATATCGAATTTCCGTAAGGAACAATATTTCAATGCCGAAACGATGAACAAAAAACCCGAATACAACACCTACATACCTGGTCCGCCCAAAGGCGACTACACAAAACTTACCTACACGGTGAAGTCGGGCGACAATCTGGGCTACATCTCAAGTTGGTACAACGTGCGCGTGTCGGACATCAAATATTGGAACGGCATGAGCCGCAACACCATACGCGGAGGACAGAAACTTGTAATCTATGTTCCTAAATCGAAAGCTGCAAAATACTCAAAAATCAACACAATGACATTTGCAGAGAAACAGGCTTCGGTGGGTAAAAAAACACAGACGCAAGCACAACCTCAAACACAAACCGCTGATTCACAAGCCGACGGCAGTTTTGAGATTTACACTGTGCGCCGCGGTGACTCGCTTTGGGAGATTGCTCGCACGTTCAACGTAACGGAGGAAGAAATAAAACTTTGGAACGGCCTCAGCTCGTCGCGGATTGACATTGGACAGAAACTGAAAATAAAACGATAGATATTGAAACCTCAACGCATACTGATTTTTTTGCTTATAACGGCTGCCATAGCCGTCTGCGCGGCGCTATTGTTCCCTGAGAACGGCATCGCACTAAGCGACAGTCTGCGCCTAAGGTTTCACCTGAGTCTTCCGACATTCAAACATGACACCACGCAAGTCGCCGAAGTGGCGCAAGCTGCCAAAATTGACAGCATAATCAATCAATTTGCTGAAATTAAAGAAGATACAATTACAGAGCCGATTGCGGATACAATTGTTGAGGACACTCTGCCCAAACCCGAAAAGAAAACCTACGCACCCGTGAAAACTGCAAAAAAGGAAGTGCGTAAAAACATACAACGCATTGAGTTTCCTGACGATAGCGACCACTTTGCTTCGTTCTTCAGCCGCCTGAGCAATTGCGGGCAAAGCAAGGTGCGCATACTTCACTACGGCGACAGCCAGATTGAAGGTGACCGCATAACTGGCTATCTGCGCAACCTGTTGCAGAAACGTTTTGGCGGTAGCGGACCGGGCCTGCAGCCTGCCATTCCGCCGCTTGCAAAATCATCGGCCATAGTGCACACAGCGTCAGCCAACTGGCACCAGCACTCAATCTACAACAAGAAAGACACCTCGGTACATAACGCCCGATTCGGAATAATGGGCTATCTAGGCCGGTTCAACGCGCCGTCGGCATGGATTGAGTTTGCCGAGTCGGGACGTGCCTACCGCTCAGTGCGCAACTTTACGCAATGCAACATTTTTTATGGTGAAGCCAACAGCGACTTTATAGTTAAAGGCTACGTTGATAGCAATTTAAAGTGGTTTGAAGAGATTGAGCCGACAACTGACACCAAACTGCTCCGCTGGACTTTCGACGAGGTGCCCAAACATTTCCGCATCGAAATAGAAGGCGAGCAAAGTCCTGACATCTATGCAATTACACTTGACTCACCAACCGGTGTCGCCGTCGATAACTTGCCTTTCCGCGGCAGCAAAGGCACCGAGTTCGTCAAACTCGACCTTGCACAAATGAAACAAATGGGGCACTATCTGCCTGTAGGTCTGATAATTTACGAGTTTGGTGTGAATGCCGTGGCCAACAATTCGCGCAGCTACAAATATTACGAAGAGAACTTGTGCAAACAGTTGCGATATTTGAAAAAAGTTTGGCCGAAAGCTGATATCCTGATAGTTGGCGTAAGCGACATGTCGGAGAAAGGCACCAATGGTTACGTGACGCGCCAGTCAGTTAGAAAAGTAATTGAGGCACAGCGAAATGCAGCTTTTGCCGAAGGTTGCGCGTTCTGGAATCTGTATGAGGCTATGGGCGGCTACAACAGCATGCCCGTCTGGGTTGACAACCATTTGGCACAGAAAGACTACACCCACTTCAACCGTGAGGGCGGTCACCGTGTGGCACAGATGCTGTTTGAAGCGATTATGGATGAGTATGAAAGCACTAACTAAAATATCAATCTATCAGTCAATTAATCATTTAATCACTATATGAACATACTCGAAACCAACGAAGTCTGCAAACGCTATGGCGACCACACGGCGCTCGACAGTGTGAGCCTGAAAATTCCGGAAGGCATTATTTTCGGACTGCTGGGCCCCAACGGCGCAGGCAAGACAACGCTTATCCGCATCATAAATCAGATAACCGCTCCCGACAGCGGAACCGTGGTTTTCAAAGGACACAACCTGCAACCCGACGATATAGCACACATAGGCTATATGCCCGAGGAACGCGGCCTTTACAAGAAGATGAAAGTAGGCGAGCAAGCCGTTTATCTGGCTCAATTGAAAGGGCTTTCGAAAGCTGACGCCAAACGCAGACTGAAGGTGTGGTTCGAGAAATTTGAAATTGGCGAATGGTGGAACCGCACCGTTGAGGAGCTATCGAAAGGAATGCAACAGAAGGTGCAATTCATAACCACAGTGCTGCACGAACCCGAACTGCTCATCTTCGACGAACCGTTCAGCGGATTCGACCCGATAAACGCCAACTTACTGAAACAAGAGATTTTAGAGTTGAAGAAAAATGGTGCGACAATCATTTTCTCAACGCACAACATGGCCTCGGTTGAAGAGATTTGCGACAACATCGCTTTAATAAACAAATCGAAAAAAATACTTGACGGCACTGTTGGCGACATCCGCCAGCAATTCAAACTTAACCTGTTCGAACTGAGTTATATAGGCGATGCCGAGAAAATAGAGAAACTTATTGAGCCAATGGCCAGCGTCAAAGAACACGAACATGGCGGCATCGGCCACATCAGCGGCGAGTTGAAGCCTGGATTCACCTACAACCAACTGCTGCAAACATTGCTGCCCGAGGTGCAGATAACACAATTCAGCGATGTGCTGCCAAGCATGAATGATATTTTCATCAAAGCCGTTCAAAACTCAAACACAGACTGAAAATGAGCAAGATATTCACAATAATAGAACGCGAGTACACCACGCGCGTCAAAAAGAAAAGCTTCATAATAATGAGCCTTCTGGGGCCGGTGCTGTTTGCCGCTCTGCTTATAGCTCCCGGTCTGCTTATGCAGATGCAAGACACTGAGATAAAGATAGTTCAGGTAGTTGACAGCACTCACGTTTTCCGCAACCAGTTGCCCGAAACCGACTACATCAAATTCGTCTACACACCCGACGCCAACCTGCAGCAATACAAAGCAAACTTCAAAGAGTCAGGGTTCTACGCCATACTCTACATCAGCCACAATGTTGTGAATTCGGGTAACGCCGTCTACATGTACTCCGACAAGTCGCCAAGCCTCGACCTGCGGATGCACATATCGAACTGCATCGAAAAACGGCTGGAGAACGAGAAACTGCGCGCATACGGCGTGGAGCCTGCGATTCTGGCGGCAGTGAAAACCCGCGTCAGCATCACCAACATAAAAATTACCGACGACGGCCATGAGGAGCGCGACAACATGACGCTGAAAATGGTGCTGTCGTACCTTATGGGATTCCTGCTCTACATAACAATCTTCATGTCGGGCAACGCCGTGATGCGCGGTGTGATTGAGGAAAAGACCAACCGCATTGTCGAAGTCATTGTTTCGTCGGTCAAACCAATGCAGCTGATGTTGGGCAAGATTATTGGTGTCAGTCTTGTAACTCTAACACAATTTGCTCTTTGGATAGTGCTTACAATAGGTCTGTACTCGGCTGTAGCACCATTGCTTATGCCTGACACCGCAAAAATGGAGCAGACTTCCCAACTTATCACCTCGGGCGGCAGCCAGATAGCGCAAAGCGAAACCAGCAGCAATGTCGAATTTGATGATATAAAAAACATTTTCAGCACTTTCGAGAGCATCAACTTCGGTGTCATACTAGTGACATTCCTGTTTTTCTTCCTTTGCGGCTATTTCCTCTACAGCGCCATGTTTGCGGCCATTGGAGCAATGGTCGACAATGAGTCGGACACGCAACAGTTCATGCTGCCCGTCAGTCTGCCGCTGGTTATTGCGCTAATAGCCCTGACCGGCACCATGAGCAATCCCGACAGCACGCTCAACTTCTGGCTGAGCATCATTCCGTTCACATCGCCCGTTACAATGCTGGCGCGCATACCCTACGGAGTTCCTTACAGCGAATTATTTTTGTCGGCAGTGCTGTTAATTGTTACATTTGTTGCTGTTACGTGGGTCGCAAGCAAAATCTACCGCACAGGCATTCTGATGTATGGCAAAAAAGCGACACTGAAAGAGATTTGGCGGTGGATAAGGAATTGAAAATAAGGACTATGATATAGCAAACCGATATGGATACGTTTTTCAACTCTATATGTAATGCATGCATTGAATTATTGGTATGGTGGTCGAAAAACTCATCATTTACTTATAGCGAGATAAACGTTTGGCTATTTATCATATTACAGCCCCTGCTGATTATTTTGTTCGCTGCGGCAACAGTATTTAATTGCTATTCAGCAAATAACAGATTTAAAACTATTATTGCAAAATCTTCAATTGCCACCATAATATTGTTGGTGATTTTGACAATAATATTGATTGTCATACCAATAAGTAATGGTGCTCTTTCAAATAATACCTAACAACTGATGATATGAGAGTTGCGATTATCGACTTAGGCACAAACACATTCAACATTCTGATTGTCAACATCGAAAAAGGCAAAAAGATTGATGTGCTGCAGAAAACCAAATCGGCGGTGATGCTTGGCAGCGAAGGCCTGATGACCGGGTTCCTGTCCGACAAGGCTTTTGTCCGCTCGTTTGCCGTGCTGCGCGACTATAGCGGACTGATTAAAGACTATCAGTGCGAGCAAGTTATCGCCTACGGAACATCGGCTATCCGTAACGCGCACAATTCCAACAACTTTATCGAAAAAGTTAAGAAAGAGCTTGGCATACAGATTGTTCCGATAACCGGTCAACAAGAGACGCAATACATATTCAGCGCCATAAGCAATGCCGTTCCAATGGACAGCAAAAACTACCTGATGCTCGACATCGGCGGAGGCAACAACGAACTGATTATCGGCAACGGCGACCAGATGCTCTGGAGCAACAGCTACGAACTAGGAAGCGCGCGCCTGCTAGAACTCATCAAGCCCGAAGACCCAATCTCGCCTGACGAAATAGACAAGCTACTGCACTATTTCGACGAGCAAATGGCCGACCTCGACGCGGCACTGAAACAATATCCGGTGGAGCGGGTACTAGGCTCAGCCGGCGCTTTCGACACCTTTGCCGAGATGATTTCGCAGAAGAAACGGCACAAGCCGCTGCCTCTCAACTCGCGCTACTCAACATTCAGCGTCGACGACTTCAACGACATCTATAAGACGATAATATCGACCTCGAGCCAGGAACGCATTCTGATTCCGGGGCTTGAAACATTACGAAAAGACACCATTGTCATGGCCGCAATTTTCGCAAAATACGTCATCGACAAAGCGCAAGTCAAAAACATAGCGCAATCGTCGTACGCACTGACCGAAGGCGTGGCAATTCAACTTGAAAATACACTTTAAAAATGGCACACATATTAGTTATCGACGACGAAAAGGCTATCCGCAACACACTCAAGGAGATACTGGAATACGAGAAACACCGCGTAAGCCTTGCCGCCAACGGTCTTGAAGGCCTTGAACTGCTTAAAAAGGAATCGTTCGACGCGCTTCTGCTCGACATCAAAATGGAGGGAATGGACGGAATGGAAGTGCTGGAGCAAGTGGTCAAAGAGTGGCCAGACCTTCCGGTGATAATGATTTCGGGACACGGCACGGTTGACACAGCCGTGAAAGCCATTAAAATGGGCGCGTTCGACTTCATCGAGAAGCCACTCGACCTGAACCGTCTGCTCATCACCCTGCGCAACGCAATGGACAAGGGCAAACTTGTTACCGAAACCAAGACTCTGCGCAAGAAAGTGGCGGGCAAAAACCGCGAACTGATTGGCGAGTCGGCGCCGCTGAAACTCATAAAGGCAATGATTGAGAAAGTAGCCCCCACCGACGCCCGTGTGCTCATCACAGGCCAAAACGGCACTGGCAAGGAGGTTGTGGCGCGAATGATTCACAGTTTGAGCAATCGCGCCGAGGCTGCGTTTGTTGAGGTGAACTGCGCCGCTATTCCGTCGGAACTGATTGAGAGCGAATTATTTGGCCATATGAAAGGCTCGTTTACGGGTGCCGTGAAAGACCGCGCCGGTAAATTTGAGCAGGCTGACGGCGGCACCATATTCCTCGACGAGATTGGCGATATGAGCCTGTCGGCACAAGCCAAGGTGCTGCGCGCCCTACAGGAGAACAAGATAACCCGCGTGGGCGCCGACAAGGACATCGACGTGAATGTGCGCGTGATTGCCGCCACCAACAAGAATCTTGAGGAGGAAATCAAGGCTGGCCGCTTCCGCGAGGACCTGTACCACCGATTGAGTGTGATTCTGATTCAGGTGCCCACCCTGAACGAGCGCGTCGAGGACATTCCTCTTCTGGCCGACCATTTCATCGGGCAGATTTGCGAGGAATCGGGCGTGGCCAAATCGACCATTACCCCCGATGCCATAGCTGAATTGCAGAAAATCAACTGGACTGGCAACATCCGCGAGTTGCGCAACGTGATTGAGCGTCTGCTCATCCTTTGCGATAAGAACATCACCGCCAAAGACGTGCAGCTTTACGCACATCCGCTGGGAAGCTAAGCTGTTATGTTATAATGAATTAATCGCGGCTGCTTGCCAAAATCGCCAAAAGGCGCAGTATCTCGATATAAAGCCAAATCAAAGTCACCATAAGGCCGAATGCCGAGTACCATTCAAAATATGACGGAAGACCTGCATCGGCCCCTTTCTCAACAAAATCGAAATCGAGAATAAGATTGAGCGCGGCAACAACCACAATAACAAGGCTGATTACAATGCCAAGCGTGCCGCCTCCAAACATAAACGTAGTTCTCACGCCGAACAACCCAATAATGAACGTTGCCAAATAAGCCACGGCTATTCCTATTGTTGCGGCCAGAACAATGGCACGGAAACGTTGCGTGGCCTGAATCATTCGTGTCTTATAAAGAAACAGCATAGCAAACAGAACTCCGAATGTGAGAACCACCGCACGCATTACCACCAACCCGGGGAACATCAATTCGAAATATGCCGATAGTGCACCGATGCAAAGTCCCTCGCAAACCGCGTAAATGGGCGATAAAAACGGCGCTAGTTCTTTTTTGAATGATATGACAAGTGCCAATATGAAACCTGCAACGCTGCCGCCTATCATCCAACCCTGAACAATTCCTTGGCCAGTTTCGGCCTGCACCATGAATTTCGACCAAGTAAAAGCCGCACCGGCAATCACAAGTGCCATAAGAAGAATCACTTTGTTTACCGCACCCTGCACCGTCATTGTACGGTCGGTGTCGGCATAAGAATAATCGCGCAGAATGCGGTCGCTAAATGTCGGGTTTGATGATTTATCTAAGTTCATAGCATTAATAGTTTAGTTCAATTTAAAACGAACTACACGTATGACAAAAAATGTACCAAACGGGAATAATCGCTCTGAAGTTGGGAATTTTTCTCAATTAAAAATCCTCACAGAGCATTACAACCTGATTTCCAACATTCTGAGCGAATGCTGAAGGCGAGTGTTGCAGTTTTTGGGCAATATCGGTAATAGTTCTCAGCCTTTGCGCCGAGCTGCTGGCAATGGTTTCCATTGTCGAAACCACAGGCTGAAGCGTCTCCACAAGGTTCTTATTTACAATGGTTTCGAGATTTTTGACAAACCAAGCGGTCAGGTTGTCGGAATTACTCCCGTGGCGAGCAACACCCTGCCCCACGGCATAAACGGCTGAAACAATATGCCATTTGTCGGTTTCAATCAAACGGCTGTAAAAACCTGTGTCATCAATTTTCCAGATGATGTTGTGCGCCAAATTCTCCGCCAAGTCCAGATTGATAACGGAGTCGAATATCATTTGTAAATCGCTGTCAGTAAGGCTATTGGCATCGAAAAGCAACGATGCGAGAATCTTCGCCTCACGAATCTGTAGTGGACAGAGCCGGCGGGCAAGGCTGTGATTGACTCCATATTGACGGGCAAGGCCGCGTAAGTCGGTTTGTGAAACACCATAGTTCATTACGCCGTGCACACCTGCCTTTGCCATAGTTGAAGCCACCATGCCATTCTGCAGCATAACCGCCTGTTGCATAATCTGCTTAAGTTCAACATCGTCAGTGTTTTGCAAATGTGTTGGAAGTCCGAACATTGTTTTCTGTTTTTGGCAAAGATAATATTTTAGATGTCAGGTATAAGCGGAAGACGAAAGTAGGATGTTATCGTCCGTGTTTTCGTTTTCAGTTTTCGTTATCGTTTCCTATCTTCGCCGCAATCGAAAAACAACGCAGAATGTCGAACTTGCCGTTAGCGGAGCGATTGCGTCCGAAAAATTTGGACGAATATATTGGCCAGAAGCACTTGGTAGGAAAAGGTGCCGTACTGCGGAAAGCTATTGAGTCGGGGCGCATTCCCAGTATGATTCTTTGGGGGCCGCCAGGAGTTGGCAAAACCACTTTAGCAAACATTATCAGTAATTTGCAAGGCCGCGCGTTCTATTCGCTCAGCGCCATAAGCTCTGGCGTGAAGGATGTTCGCGACACCATTGACCAAGCCAAACGGCAGCAATTCTTCAATCAGGCGAACCCTATCCTTTTCATCGACGAGATTCACCGTTTCAGCAAGGCACAACAGGACTCGCTTTTGGGCGCCGTTGAACAGGGCGTGGTAACGCTTATAGGCGCCACAACCGAAAATCCGTCGTTTGAGGTTATATCGCCACTGCTGTCGCGCTGCCAGGTTTACGTGCTGAAAGCGCTTGAGCCTGCCGACCTTGAGGAGCTGCTAACCCGCGCGCTAACAACCGATTACGACCTGAAGCAACTGAATATTAATGTCGAAGAAAAAGAGGCAATGTTCCGCTACTCCGGCGGCGATGCCAGAAAACTGCTGAACATCATCGACATTGTTGTTGGCGCACAAAACGGTAAGAATCCTATTGTTATTAATAATCAGATTGTTGAGGACATTCTGCAAGAAAACTTGTCGATTTACGACAAGAACGGCGAGATGCACTATGACATCATTTCTGCCTTCATAAAATCGATTCGCGGAAGCGACCCGAACGGCGCTGTTTACTGGCTTGCGCGAATGATTGACGGCGGCGAGGATGTCAAATTCATTGCCCGTAGACTGATTATTTCCGCCTCGGAAGACATCGGTCTGGCCAACCCGAACGCTATGCTGCTAGCCAACACCTGCTTTGAGTCGGTGAACAAGATTGGTCTGCCCGAAGCCCGCATAATTCTCTCAGAATGTGCCATTTATCTGGCCACAAGCCCAAAGAGCAATTCGGCATATATGGCTATAAACGAAGCGCTTGCAACTGTAGGACAAACTGGCAACCTGTCTGTTCCGCTGCACCTGCGCAATGCACCCACAAAGCTAATGGAGAAAATGGGTTACGGGCGCGAATACAAGTATTCGCACGACTACGAAGGACATTTTGTGGAACAGGATTTTCTGCCGAAAGAGTTGCGCGGACACGCTTTTTACACCCCGCAACCCAACCCGCAGGAAGACAACATCCGCACACGGCTGAAAAACTGGTGGAAAGAGCGTTACGGGTACTGATTGAATAACCGAAGTCCGGATAGACAACAGGATTAAGACATATGAATAAGGGTATTGACAATTAATATATAACGATGAAAATAAGCGAAATAACCAGCTATATCGAATCTGTGGCACCGCTTGCGATGCAAGAATCGTATGACAATGCCGGGCTTATTGTAGGCAACCGGCAAACCGAAGCCACCGGAGCGCTAATCTGCCTTGATGTTACCGAAGAAGTTGTTGATGAAGCTATCAGTTTAGGTTTCAATTTGATAATCTCACATCATCCGTTTGTGTTCAGCGGTTTGAAAAAATTCACCGGCGCTAACTATATCGAGAGGACACTCATCAAAGCCATAAAAAACGACATTGCCATATACGCCGCTCACACCAATCTCGACAATATGCTCAACAACGGCGTCAACAGCAAGATTGCTGAAAAAATTGGTCTCCGGAATGTCAGGATTCTGAGTCCGATGAGCGGGAATCTGTGCAAACTGGCTGTGTATGTGCCCCTATCGCACGCCGAAGCTGTACGCAACGCTATGTTTGAAGCGGGCGCCGGCAGCATTGGTAATTACGATAGTTGCAGCTATAACACTGAAGGTCAGGGAACTTTCAAGGCAAACGAAAACTGCAACCCATTCGTCGGAAATATTGGCGAGCTGCACTTTGAAGCTGAGACTCGTATCGAAACAATTATGCCTCAACACCTTACCGGCAAGGTTATAAACGCCATGCTTGCCGCGCATCCCTACGAGGAGCCGGCCTACGACATTTATCCTCTGAAAAACGAATACAATCAGGCCGGAACTGGCATAATAGGCGAACTTACCGAACCGGAAAACGCCGCCACTTTTCTTCTACGAATCAAAAAAATATTCGACTGCGGTAGCATCCGCCATACCCGTCTGCCCGAAACACCTATTGCGAAAATTGCCGTCTGCGGTGGTGCCGGGAGTTTCCTGATTGAAGACGCCATGCGCGCCGGTGCCGACATTCTACTCACCGCCGACATCAAATACCACCAGTTCTTCGACGCCCGCTATCCCTTTGTCTTAGCCGACATCGGGCACTATGAGAGCGAACAATTCACAAAAGAACTTTTTTATGAATTACTTACCAGAAATTTTTCTAATTTTGCGGTTCGATTGACGAAAGTAAAAACAAATCCAATAAAATACGTATAACGCAATGGATGACAAGAATCAAAAAGTTGAAAGCACAATGGAACAGAAGCTGAAAAACCTTTATGACCTTCAGCAAGTTCAAACCGAAATCAACAAAATCAAGAGTTTGCGCGGTGAGCTTCCGCTCGAAGTTCAAGACCTTGAAGACGAATTGGCAGGTTTGCAGACACGCATCGCCAACTACAAGAGCGAAGTGAAAGAATTCGAGCAAAACATTGTCAATGAGAAGCATAAGATTGCACAATCGCAAGAAGACATAAAGAAATACCAGTCGCAACAAGACAATGTACGCAACAACCGCGAGTATGACTCTCTATCGAAAGAGATTGAGTTCCAGAGTCTTGAGATTGAATTGAGCGAGAAACACATCCGCGAGTTCACTGCTGAAATGGAGAACAAAAAAGAATTCATCGAAAAAGCAGAGACCGTGTTTGCCGAGCGTTCGGGCGACCTGGACCAAAAACGCAGCGAGCTGAACAGCATCATATCGGAGACTCAAAAGAAAGAAGAGGAACTTGAAGCCAAAAAAGCTGAAATAGAGAAATTTATTGAGCCTCGTTACCTCACAGCCTTCAACCGCATAAGCAATAACGTGCGCAACGGTCTTGCAGTGGTAACCATTCAGCGCGACGCATGCGGCGGCTGCTTCAACAAGATTCCGCCCCAGCGCCAAGTCGACATCCGTGCCCGCAAGCGCATTATAGTTTGCGAATATTGCGGCCGCATTCTTGTAGATGCAGGATTAGCCGAGTTGTAATCATCTATTAAACAGAACTATAAAGGGATTGCCTCGGCAATCCCTTTCTTTTTTCACACGAATGGGTATCATCCGGAAAATTGCCGCCATAATACTAATAGGCACAAGCCTAAACGCCAGCGCACAGTTCGACTATCAGCGCAACGGCGCCGGCATGCACCGGCAGATTCTCAACTTCGTGTTAGACACCGATTCCGATACAAATGAGTTTCAGCCTTGGATTACGGGCTACACAGCCATTGTCAAATCGCTCATAAACTCCGACACCGACCTGCTGGCATCAACCGATTTTTCGGTTCTGATAAAAGAGCTGAAAAAGCATGAAACCGACAACGAGTTCTACTACCTGTGCCTTGCCGACCTCTATCTTATGCGCAGTTTCGCCGCATTCAGCAGTAACTACAATCTGACCGCCGCATCAAGCTACATGCTGGCATTGCAAAATATGAACAAAACAACGGGCTGGAAAAGGAACCGTTACAGCATGCTGCAACTTGTGCTCGACGCGCAACTTTACAATACATTCCCAACGCTGGCTAAAAACCTAACGCCGCAACAACGCATCGCAGAGTTTTGCCGGCTACAGCGCGATATTGAGAACGACGCCACCCCCCCAAATACATTCAAAACCGAATCGGCGCTACTAGCCATTTTTCTACTTCCCTCGCTCGGCGACGACGGCACCTCACTATTGGATATTTACCGCAACTCGCCATACATAGAAACTAACGGTAACGCAGCAACAGCACTTGTAGCCGCGCAGGCACTGATGCACCACGGACAAGCCGCCGAAGCAGCCAGGCTCCTCAACAAATCGTTGCAGAACGGACACTTCGACAAATGCAACATGTTCAACCTGCTAATGGGCAATACTTTGTCGAACCTACTCAACGACTCATGCCAGATTTTTCTAACTCAATATATTAAGCGCCAAACGAATAACGCCGACATAGGGTATGCAAAGCTGAAATTAGCATGGCATTGTTTCCTGAAAGGCGACACGCTGAGAACCAAGATGTTATGCAACGAAATCAAACGCTCGCCCGCCGTAACATCCGATGACCGCCAAGCCCAATACGAATGCACTCTACTACCCTATTGGGACACCACATTGTTGCGCGCGCGCCTTCTTTTCGATGCTGGTAATTATACTGATTGCGAGCAACTTCTATTAAAAAATCGCGATAACATAAAGTCATACTCCGCTGTCCAGCTCAATGAGTATGCCTACCGAATGGGGCGCGCATGCCACAAGAATGGCAAAACCGACCTTGCCAAGCATTTCTATTCAATTGCCGCCAACCCCAATTTGGCCGATGTGGTGTACTATCCCTGCTACTCGCTCTACTATTTAGGCGCGATAAGTCTGGCTGAAGGCAATACCGAAGCCGCTTCCAGCTATTTCAAACAGTGCCTCAAAACCAATTCGCCTATTTATAAAGAGAGCATCCATAGGAAAGCAAAATTGGCGGGAGAAGGGAAGTAGAAGATTTTTCACTCATTCCGTTTGCCGACAAACACCATTTGCTATTTTTGCAGTTCTTTTAAAACATCAGAAAACGTAACAATTTGAAATCGAAATAGGAATGAAAAAGGAACTTGAAAAAAGGTACAATCCGGCTGATGCCGAAGAAAAGTGG
>JAFYYJ010000012.1 GCA_017557605.1 Salinivirgaceae bacterium | reverse complement strand
CGGCGGCCCCGCTGCCATTTTGGCGCAGAACAACATTAAGAGCATTGAGTGCGTTGAGTACCCCGAACTCGGTATGGAGGCCATTTGGAAGATTGAGGTTGAGGATTTCCCAGCCTTCATTTTGGTCGACGACAAGGGCAACGATTTCTTCAAGCAACTGAAACCGCGCTGCGCTTGCAAGTAATTGAAAAACAATTTTATTGCGATTAGATAAATCCCCGGCCGGAAACGGTTGGGGATTTTTGTTTTGTGGTTTTTCGAACGCAGAACCAAATTCGTACAGTTTGTGTCAAAAACATTACGTGACCAATCCATTCAAAAAAATTGTACCTTTACAATGTTAAACGGATGTTTATGTCTAACGAGAACATTTTGAATTCGATTCGTGATTTGGGAACCAAAGTTCTGCCTAAAGACGCAAGGCTGATACTTTTTGGCTCTCAAGCGCGAGGTGATGTTCACACCGAATCGGATTGGGATTTACTCATATTGCTGAATGATAAATCTTTGCCCAAAGACAGGTTCGGCACATTCGCATATCCGTTTGTGGAGTTGGGTTGGAACTACGGGGCATATTTCAGTCCGAAAGTTTATACTAATTCGGAATGGCAGCAGCGCAGAGGAACACCTTTTTATGAAAACGTCAATAAAGAAGGTATAGTCCTATGCTGACAGATGATGAACGCAAAACGTTGGTGGCCAACAAGGTTAGACGCTCTCGTGAGACGTGGACGGAAGCCAAAGGAATAATCGCAAACGGCTATTGGTATGCGGCAGCCAACAGGTTGTATTATGCTTGCTATTATATGGTGTCGGCATTGCTTCTCAAAAAAGGCGTGAGCGCCAACACCCACGGAGGCGTTATCGGTTTGTTCGGTCTGCATTTCATAAAATCAGGTGTCATAAGTCACGAGATGGGGAAGTTGTACAGCCGGTTGTTCGAATTGAGACAATCAGGCGATTATGATGATTGGAATGTTGTGACAGAAAACGATATTAAACCATTGGAACCGCAGACGGAGACCTTTCTCAATACTGTGGAAGACATTATCCGGCAAGACGGCTATTTGTAAAATCCGTTTAAATTCGTTTCCCCGATAACTGTCGGGGGGTATCAGTGTTCAAAAACACGCATTTTCCAAAAAGTCTTTAAAAGTAAACCATACTTTTATATATTTGTTGGTTGGAAATACAGCTACAACAATGATTTTAGAATCATATAATAATCAGGAAAAATACTTGGTATCAATCGATTGTGCGATATTCGGATACCACGAGGGAGAATTGAAACTCTTGCTTTTTCAGCGCGAAAAGGAGCCCGAGAAGGGCAAATGGTCGCTGATTGGCGGTTGGGTGAACGCCGACGAGTCGGCAGAGACGGCCGCCGCGCGCGTTCTGCACCGCATTACGGGCTTGCACGACATATTCCTTGAGCAGGTGTCAACCTTCTCGGAGCCCAATCGTGACCCGGGCGGGCGCGTTATCAGCGTTGTGTTCTATGCGCTGATTGTTATCGACGGCGAGCGAATGAAACTGTCGTCGGAGTACGGAGCGGAGTGGTGGCCGGTGAAGTCGCTGCCCACCTTGATTTTCGACCATAGGCAGATGTTCGAGTTGTCGCTCGAGCGGTTGCGTCAGAAGGCGAACTACCACCTTGTCGGCCGCGAACTTTTGCCAGAGACATTCACCATTACGCAGTTGCGAAGTCTTTATAACTCAATATTTTCAAAAGATTTCGACCCGGGAAACTTCCGCAAGAAAGTGCTCTCGTTCGGTGTTCTCGACAGACTTGATACCAAAGATACGAGCGTGTCGAAAAAGGGCGCCTACTATTACAAATTCAACGAACAAAAACTCAATGAATCAGAAAATTAGAGATAAATTCATAGCACTTTTCGGTGCGGAGCCGCAGATGTTTCGCGCCCCCGGTCGTGTGAACCTGATTGGTGAGCACACCGATTACAATGAGGGCTTTGTGCTTCCGGCGGCTGTCGATAAGATGATTGCCTTTGCCGTGAAGCCGAACAGCGTTGGGCGTTTCCGCTTTTTCGCTTTTGATTTGAACGAATCATTTGAAACAGAGGCCGATAATATCGGCGTAAGCCAGACGGCGTGGGCCAACTACCTGTTGGGTGTTGTGGCGCAGTTCCGCAAGGCCGGGCTGACGGTTCCGGCGTTCGATTGCGTTTTCGGCGGCAATGTGCCGTTGGGCGCGGGAATGTCGTCGTCGGCGGCTATCGAGGTGGGAATGGCTTTTGCAATAAATTCGATGTTCGGTCTTGGTGTTAACCGCCTGACAATGACCAAATTCGCTCAAATGGCCGAACACGAGTACGCAGGCGTCAACTGCGGCATTATGGACCAGTTTGCGTCGATGCACGGAAAGGCCGGCCACGTGGTTCGTCTCGACTGCCGAAGCCTTGATTTTGAATACTTTCCGCTCGATATGACCAACTATCGGCTTGTTTTGGTGAACACGGGTGTCAAGCACTCGTTGGCGTCGTCGGAGTATAACAAGCGGCGTGCGGAGTGTGAGGAAGGAGTGGGGATTCTGCAGAAATATTACAATGGTGTGCGTTCGTTGCGCGATGCCACGGAGGAGATGATTGAGGCGCACCGTGCGGAGTTTGGCGATGTGGTTTACCGGCGTTGCTCGTATATTGTTGAGGAGAACGAACGTCTTTTGGCGGGCTGCAAGGCTTTGGCCAATGGCGATTTTGCGGCTTTTGGGCAGTTGATGTTCGGCTCGCACGAGGGATTGAGCCACAAATACGAAGTCAGTTGCGCTGAACTCGACCAGTTGGTAGCCATTGCGCGGACGGTGCCTGGCGTTTTGGGCTCGCGAATGATGGGCGGCGGCTTTGGCGGCTGCACAATCACGCTTGTCGAAAAAACAAAAGTTGCTGATTTTGAAGCGGCTGTGAAACGCAATTACAAAACCCCTGACGGCCGCGAACCGGTTGTCTATGAGGTGGTTATTGCCGATGGAGCAGGAGAATTGAAAATTGAAAATTGAAAATTCACACTTTTGCCTTATGCCTTGTGCCTAATGGCTTAAAATCTTAAAATTTTATATTTGCAGAAATAACCTTTAATTCCTTTAATTATGTACAAATCATCAGTCACAGGCAAGGTCTACAAGGACTACGATGAGTATTGCAACTCGGACGACCTCGAAGTGGGCGTTGTCGCTCTCAAATTGCAGTCAGGCGAACGCACCCCGAAAAACGAAGAAGAACGAGAAATACTCAAGGAAATTCGAGAATTAGAGGCTCAAGGCAAAATTGTTGACATACCTTTTGGCACGTTTTAAACTGCCTTGCATAACTTTTAACTTAAAACTTAATAACTTAAAACTATGAAAAATAAAATTCTTGTTACAGGCGGAACAGGCTACATTGGCTCGCACACGGTTTGCGAACTAATCGGGCAGGGCTATCAGGTTGTGATTGTGGACAATCTGTCGAATTCCGAACGTTTCATTGTTGACCGCATTGAGCAGATAACGGGTGTCCGTCCGGCGTTTTACGAATTCGATTTGAAGGACCAGTCTAAAGTTGAAGAACTGTTTGAGAAAGAAAAAGATATAGCCGGTGTAATTCATTTTGCAGCGTCGAAGGCGGTGGGCGAGTCGGTGAAGATTCCGCTTACATATTACCGCAACAATCTCACGTCGCTTATCAATTTGCTTGAGGCGATGCAGCGCCACGGCGTGCAGAACATTGTGTTCTCGTCGTCGTGCACGGTTTACGGTCAGCCCGACAAGTTGCCTGTCGATGAGTCGGCGCCAATCAAGCCTGCAGAATCGCCATACGGCTACACTAAACAGGTGTGCGAGAATATCTTGCGCGACACTGTAAAGGCTGCCGCAGGTGCTGTCCACGGTATTGCTTTGCGCTATTTCAACCCAATTGGAGCGCACCCGTCGGGACTGATTGGTGAACTGCCGCGCGGTGTGCCAAACAACCTAATGCCGTTCATTACGCAGACTGCCTATGGAATCCGCCAGCAGTTGAGCGTTTTTGGTGACGACTACAACACACCCGATGGCAGCTGCATCCGCGATTACATTCACGTGGTTGATTTGGCAAAGGCGCACATTGTGGCTGTCGATAGAATGATAAGTGGAAAGAATAAGGCTGATTTTGAAGTGTTTAATATCGGCACGGGCAACGGATATTCAGTGCTCGAGGTTATCAAATCGTTTGAGAAGGTCTCGGGTGTGAAACTCAACTATAAGATTGCCGACCGTCGCGAGGGCGATATTGAGCAGATTTGGGCCGATACCACCATTGCCAACAACGAACTCGGTTGGCGCGCCCAACTCTCAATCGACGATATGACGCTTTCGGCTTGGAAGTGGGAGCAGAATTATAGAAAAGAGCTTTAATTATTTTCTAACTCAATACTTTTTTTGTAATATTTTATTTTGTTGACTATTAGCCGTTTAATCATCTTTATTATAAGCTGATAGTATGTTTTGACACGCAATCGTAAAAAAATATTCAAAAATTAACCTACCAACATAGTGGGTAATAGAAAATATTGTTTATGTTTGCATCGTCAAAAACAGAAAACGAACTTTAAAAAATATTACGAAAATGTCAAAAATCTACAAATCGGCCGACGAACTGATTGGCCACACACCACTTTTGGAATTCAGCCGCATTGAGTCGGCTCACAAGCTTCAGGCAAAAGTCATTGCCAAACTTGAGTATTTCAACCCCGCAGGCAGCGTCAAAGACCGCATTGCGAAAGCGATGATTGAGGACGCCGAGCGCGCCGGGAAACTGAAACCGGGTTCGGTGATTATTGAGCCGACAAGCGGAAACACAGGCATCGGTTTGGCAAGCGTGGCAGCTGCTCGCGGTTATAAAGCCATTATTGTAATGCCTGAGACGATGAGCGTTGAGCGCCGTCAACTGATGAAGGCTTACGGTGCCGAGGTTGTGCTGTCGGACGGCACAAAGGGTATGAAAGGCGCCATCGCGAAAGCGCAGGAATTGGCCGAATCGACTCCAAACAGCTTCATTCCGGGCCAATTCGTGAATCCGGCCAACCCGAAAGCACACCTTGAGCATACTGGCCCCGAGATTTTTGAAGACACCGACGGCCAAGTTGACATTTTTGTGGCTGGCGTTGGCACCGGCGGAACCATCACTGGCGTTGGCAAATATCTGAAATCGAAGAAGCCAGGCGTGAAAATCGTGGCTGTTGAGCCGGCATCATCGGCAGTCCTTTCGACTGGCGTTCCCGGTCCGCACAAGATTCAGGGCATTGGCGCGGGCTTTGTTCCCGACGTGCTCGACACCAAAGTTTATGACGAGATTATCCCCGTTTCGAACGAGGACGCTTTCGCGACAGGCCGCGAGGTTGGCCGCACCGAGGGTGTTCTGGTCGGCATTTCGTCGGGTGCGGCTGTTTGGGCTGCCATCGAGCTTGCCAAACGCCCCGAGAACAAAGGCAAAAACATTGTCGTTCTTCTGCCCGACACTGGTGACCGCTATTTGAGCACAACTTTGTTTGCTGAATAAAATTTTAACTTGCGCATCGGCGGGAACGGTTTTAGTCCGTCAAGAACTGCCGATGCGCATTTTTTGCTTTCGCGATAATCGCATAAAAACTAACCCAAAGACGAATAAAATTAGTAACTTGCTAACTCAAACCAATATCGGATTATGATGATTTCAACACGCGGCAGATACGCTATCAGAGTGATGATTGACCTTGCAGAGCAGGGTACGACGGGCTATACAAGACTGAAGGACATTTCGGAACGTCAAGACATTTCGCTGAAATACCTTGAGAGCATAACCACCGAACTGTCGAAGTCAGGATTGATTGACGGCGTTCATGGCAAGGGGGGCGGCTATCGTTTGAATCGTCCGCCGCAGGAATACACCTTGAGCGAGATTTTGCACGCCACTGAAGGCTCTCTGGCACCAGTTGCCTGTTTGGGCTGCGACGCGAAACCGTGCAACCGCTCACAAATCTGCCGCACACTGCCAATGTGGAAGAAACTCTACGAAACGGTGAACAAATTTTTTGACAGCTACACCATCGCCGACCTACTGAAAAATAATGTCGATTTTGAGTATATGAGTGCAGGATTGTAAGGCTTTAGTTAATAAGGCAATAGTGGGTTTCTATACTACTGAATAATTTCCATCCTCTCCCACTCTCTTAAAACAAAAAAAAAGCACCCTCATCGGGTGCTTTTCTCTATCTGAACTTATCGATTAAACAAGTTTCAAATCTTTCAGTGCATTCACGTTGCCGCGAACTGATTCTGCGCTGGCTTTGAATTTAGCCTTCTCGTCAGCGTTCAGGTCGAGCTCAACAATCTTCTCGATACCGTTCTTGCCCAAGATTACTGGAACACCAATGCAAAGGTCTGACTCGCCGTATTCGCCCTCGAGCAGAACAGAGCAAGGAATCATCTTCTTCTGGTCGTGGATGATAGACTCAACAACGAATGCTCCAGCTGCACCTGGTGCGTACCAAGCTGAAGTACCGAGCAGGCCAGTCAGAGTTGCGCCGCCCACCATTGTCGATTTAACAACCTCGTCGAGTTTCTCGGCGCTCAAGAAGTTGGTTACAGGCATTCCTTTGTAAGTTGCGAAACGTGCCATCGGAATCATTGTGGTGTCACCGTGGCCACCGATTACAAAGCCTTCAACCTCGTTGGCATTGCAGCCAAGAGCCTGCGACAAGAAATATTTGAAGCGTGAGCTGTCCAAAGCGCCACCCATACCAATTACACGGTTTTTCGGCAGTTTGAGAGCCTTGAGTGCAAGGTAGGTCATTGTGTCCATCGGGTTCGAGATGCAGACGATGATGGCGTTTGGTGAATACTTCAGAAGATTCTCGGCAACGCCCTTAACAATACCTGCGTTAACGCCAAGAAGTTCCTCACGGGTCATACCTGGCTTACGAGGAATACCCGAAGTGATTACGCAAACATCAGAATTGGCTGTTTTGGCGTAATCGTTGGTGCAGCCAACCAAACGAGTGTCGAAACCCAGCAGCTGGGCTGTCTGCATCATATCCATTGCCTTGCCTTCCGAAATGCCCTCTTTGATGTCGAGCATTACAACCTCGTCGGCTACCTCATTGAATGCAAGCACATTAGCGCATGTTGCACCTACATTGCCTGCTCCTACAACTGTTACTTTACTCATAACTATATTTTTTTAAAGAATGTCAATTTTTGCCTCCTCAAAAAGGCTTACAAATATAATAATTGTGTGTAATGAATATCTAATTATAATTCCAAGTTTCTCAACTTATCATTGTTCAAATGACGTTGGCTGTCGCGATTGGTTTTCTTCTGCAAATTACGATTGAAAGCCTCAGTCAGATTGACGCCGGTTTGATTCGCCAAACAAACCAAAACCCATAGAATATCAGCCATCTCGTCGGCCATATTTTTGTCTTTGTCCGACTCTTTGAACGACTGTTCTCCATAGGTCCGCGCCACAATGCGAGCCAACTCTCCCACCTCCTCGGTCAGTAAAACCATGTTTGTCAGCTCGTTGAAATAACGCACTCCGTAGGTTTTTATCCAAGAATCCACTGTGCTTTGTATTTCACTGAGTGTTAGATTATTATCCATAGCAATTGTTTTAAAACACACAAAAATAGCCGTTTTCCGCCAATATCAAACCAAATAACCTATTTCCCACTCTCCCACTCGCTCAAACAAGAAATCCCGCCAATGTTGACGGGATTTCTTGTGTATGATGAATCGTATCTTTTAGAACATTCCCGGGCCGAAACCGCCACCAAATCCGCCGGGGCCGAAACCGCCAGGGCCAAATCCGCCAGGACCCATTTGTTTAGACTGCTTACGCATCGAGTTGATTTTGTAAACGAACTGTACTATCACGTAGCTGCCCAAAGTGTTTGATTCAGAGTCGATAACCGACGAGCTGCTAACGTAACGCGAAATGCTCTTTTGCTGTTGCAGAATGTCGAATACTTTCACGCGCACAGCGCAACGGTTGTCTTGTGTGAAGTTCTTGGTAATCTGCGCGTTCCAAATTGCAAGGTCACGGTCATAGCCATCGGTGTAGCCGCTGTATATGCGCCAGTTGAAATCAGTAGCGAACGTCATCTTCCAAGGCAGGTTGATAGTTGTGTTGGCGCCTAACTCATAGTCGAATGTCTCGCGGTTGTTGCTCAGTGTTGCATTGCTCAAACCTCCTGTTGTTGAAGCTTTCTGGTCGTTGTCGCTCTTCAGGTAACGAACCGAACCATTAATTGAGAAGTCGAACACATCGCAGCGATAATTCAGTTGCAAACGCTCCTGCAAAGTAGTTGTTGCTGTGGTGATTTTGCCACCGCCTACTGTTGTGCCGTTTGCGAGTTTAGTTGCTGTTGACATCGAAACGTTCTCGCTGTAGTTTGCCATCGATGTTGCAGTGATTGAAAGTTTCTTGCTTCCGAGCGGCGAGCTCAAGGTCAGGAAGCCGTTAGTTCCCCAGTTGCCGTTCAAATTGATTTTGCGGCTTTCCTGTCCACCAGTCAGCGGATTGTAAGTGATTTCGTTGCTGACAGTGTTCATAGTGTTGTTGTACGACACATTGAACATGATGCTCTTACCCGACTCACGCATAAAGTTGTTGTAGTTCAACGAGATGTTGTTGGTGAATGTCGGTTTCAAGTTCGGATTACCATATTGCAGGTTCAACGGGTCGGTTACGCTGATAATCTCTTGCAAGTTCTGCACATCGGGAGCCGAGCTGCGACCGTTGTAGCGCAATTGAATGGTGTGCTGCTTTGTGAATTTGTATTGCAGACGCATAGTCGGCGACCAGTTGAACACTGTTTGTTTCTTGTCGTTGCCCACGTTTGCACCCAAAATATTATGTGTTTCAGATATTTGCGGTTGCAGCGACACACCAAGATTGTAGTTCAGCTTGTCGTAACGGCCTTGCCAAATTGCCTCAACACGGTGATTGTAATAACTGTTCTCAACCTCACTGCTCAAGTCATCGGTACGGACTTCGCTTCCATCCTCGTAAACGTATGAGTATGAATCAGATGAACGCGTTTGGAAGTTATAGCGGAACTGCAAATAGTTCTTCTCGAAAATCGGCTCAACATAGCCCAATTCGGCCATCAGTGTCAGATTGGAGCTCTTTCCATCAGTTTCACGGTCAACAATCGAAGTTGAGTCATTCTGATAGAAATGAGTATCAGAGAACGATGTTCTGTTCGACGGACTGAGCGAACCGTTTATTCTAAGATTCAGTTGTATACTGCGGCCATTGTTGTTCAGTTTTCTAACGGCTTGCAGACTGGCGTTATATGAGATGTTTGTTGAGTTTGTTGTGTTTTCGTTTGTCTGCGTGTTGACGGTTTTACGACCATTAGTCAGCGAGTCGTTAGTCATTGTTTCGTCGGCTAAAAGATTGCCCAGACTCAGCGATTCGCCTTCGCTTTCGTAGTCGGTGAAACTCATACGCAAGTTAGGACGGACAATAATTGTTGTCATTGAATCGACAGCCCATTTGATGCGGTACGAAGCATTGATGTTGTTGCGAATGCTATTCGATGTCGATGTGTCTTTCTGTACGGTTGAGTAATCGTCGCCACGGAATGTCTCAGTTGCGGTCTTGCCTTCCGTTTCAGTGTTTGTGCGGCTGTACTGAATGTTACCACCATGCAGGAACGACTTGCTAACTTCTTTCTCAAAGTTGGCCATAACGTTCTGAGTCTCAGTGATACCGCCGCCAAAGCCCATCATCATCATACCACCACCGCCAAAGCCGCCACCAAAGCCGCCCATCATGCCTCCCATCATCATCATGCCACCGCCCATGCCACCGCGCATACCGCCACCAAAGCCGCCCATGCTTGAGCTGTTGTCGCCAAGGTCGCTGCTGGTGTTATTGGTATTGTTCAGGTTAGCAAGGATGGCCATATTACCTTTGTCGTCGAACTGGTTCAGGTCCAAGTGACCATCGTAGCGATAATCGTCAGGTCCGTTGATATCGTGGCCGATACCGCCCCAAATATTACCTATCCAGCTATCCATCATACTTTTACGCACGGTGAAGTCGAGTACAAACTCCTCGTCATCATCGTCGATGCCGGTGAGTTCGGCCTGCTCGCTCTTCTTGTCGTAGGTCTTGATGTCTTTAACCATGTTGGCAGGAAGGTTCTTTAGCACAACCTGCGGGTCGTTGGCAAAGTATTCTCTACCATTCATTTGGATTTTGGTTACTTCCTTGCCACCGACTGTCAGTTTGCCGTCCGACGAAATTTCGGCACCCGGCAGCTTCTTCACAAGGTCCTCAACCATTGCGCCCTCAGTAACGTGGAAAGCGTCGGCGTTGAAAACCACGGTGTCGTCGCGAACAACAACCGGAGTGGCCTCTGCTTGAATGCTGACCTCTGCCAACTGTTTGCTGTCCTCTTTAAGGTAGATTCTGCCTACCGAGTTGTCTTGTCCTTTGGTAACATTAACTGCCTTATCAACAGTGTTGTAACCAATGAACGAAGCACGGACAAGGCATTTCTCAGCTTTGATGCCCTCAATCTTGAACGAGCCGTCGTCTTTTGTAACGTCGCCTTTCAGGAATGTTGTGTCGGGCAATGAGAAAATCTGCACATTGGCAAACTGCAGAGCCTCGTTAGTTGTTTTGTCAATTAAATAACCTGAGATGGATGTGGTTTGTGCTACTGCCACATTGCAAATCAGAACCGATAAGAATAAACTCAACTTTTTCATATCAAATATCGTTTTTAGTTTTAACGGCACAATAGTATTTTCTTTTGATAAAACGGCAATATCCTTATAGATAAAACAGAAAAAATTACCGATTGAAGTTTGCAGAACTTGTTTTACTCCTTGTTTGCCCATTTTTTACCGATTGAACCCTATAAATCTTGTACAACTCTTTATTCTCCTCTTTTTTACCGATGAACGGCCTTATTTGTCGATGAACAGCAGGCGCTTATCCTCCGCAATAATATTATTCCTACACCACGCTCCTGCCATGCTAAAGCCATACACCGCCATAACTATTTTTTGCGGCGCGCAATTTAACAAATATTGTGCCCGATACAGCTTTATTGCATGCTCTTTGAAACCATATTTCACAAAAAAAGCCGAGGTGTTTTCCCCGGCTTTTCTGATACCTATTTTTTTAATAATTATCTCAATCCTTTTGACCAAGAATGCCTTCGTAATCTGGCACCTCAACTATGTTTGCTTCTATTAGTTCGTCACCAATATACAAACCATTTGCTTCAATTATGATGTCATCAGCCGCATTAAATTCGTATCCAAAAGCCTCCTTAAATAATTGCAATAATGTTTGATTCAATGCTTTTGTAACTATTTCTTCTGGTGCATCATTGTAATAATATAAATAATAGATGACATTTTTTAGAGTAGTAAGTGCATAATCGTCATCACCATAACCATAATAGCATTGACCATTATCCACCCCCGGACTTGAGTAAGTCTCAAAATCCAGGCCATTCATTGTTCCTTCGGTAATATACATCAAACCTCCCGAAACATTTGAGAATACTGGAGTAGTGCCAACTACATTGTTTGCATTTACCTCATATACATTTTTATTAACTAGCACATATTTTTTCTCTACTCTTTCAATAGTTGTATTATCTCCCTCTCCCTCTACCTTTTCGTATCTAAATGCAATATACTCTTTACCAGATTTATTTACATAATAGTCAAAATCAGCAAAAAACTCATCGTCATTAATATTAACACTCGCATTTTGCATCAATACCGGTTTCGGCAAACTAACATCAGCCATCTTGGTAACCTTACCAGAAGCTGTCTGAACTTCACCAGTTACATACATTGAGTTCTTAACGTTCACGCTGTCTTTGTTAATACCGAACAATGCGTTAGACGTTGTTTTGCCAACAACGGCAAAGCCTGTGTTAGTCGAGCTGGCATCGTTGATATAGAAGCGTGTGCTGTCGTCGCTGATAATAAGGTAGTTGTCACCGCCTTTGGCGCTGCGGCCGGCAACTGCAAAGCGGCTCTTGGCTGCCTTTGAGCTGTTCGGGTCGTCGATGTAGACTACAGTACCAGCATTGTCAACAGTAAACATATCGTCAGCCGATTTGGCGCCGCGGCCAGCAACTGCAAAGCGGCTCTTGGCTGCCTTACCCTCATCGGTGTTATCAAAATAGAATGTCGAGTTTTTAGCATCGATAGTCAGCACGTCAACTTGCTCACCGCCCTTGGCGTTAACACTTGCAACTGCAAAGCGGCTCTTGGCTGCCTTTGAGCTGTTCGGGTCGTCAACAAAGAAAGTTGAACCGTTGTTGTCGATAGTAAGCATATTCTCGGCACCGCCCTTTGAGCTGACGCTTGCAACAGCAAAGCGGCTCTTGGCTGCTTTCGAGCCATCCTCGTCAACATAGAAAGTAGAACCATTGTTATCGATGGTAAGCATATTCTCAGCACCACCCTTTGAGCTAACGCTTGCAACAGCAAAGCGGCTCTTGGCTGCTTTTGAGCCATCCTCGTCAACATACACAACAGTTCCGGTTTCGTCGATTTCCATCAAAGTCTCAGCATCGCCTTTTGCGCTGACACTTGCAACTGCAAAGCGGCTTTTGGCTGCCTTAGAACCATCTTCGCCAACATAGAAGGTCGAGCCTTCGGTGTTAACGGCCAGAAGGTCACCGTCACCAGCTTTAGAGTTTACGCTTGCAACAGCAAAGCGGCTCTTAGCTGCTTTTGAACCATCCTCGTCAACATATACAATTGTTCCGTTGTCGTCAACTGTCAACAAATTAACTTCGCCTTTCGACGCGCTGCGACCAGCAACTGCAAAGCTGCTCTTAGCTGCTTTTGAACCGTCTTCGTCAAGGTTGACATACACTTTAACGCCATCCTCGAACACTGCGAACATAATCTCGCCTTTGCTGTTCTTAACTGCGAAAATAGGCTCGGTTGAGCTGGCTGCAGGTTGGATTGCTGTTGGGGCTTTTGCTGCATACAAAGCGTATGGAGCCGGTTTAATCTGAACTGAGCCCAACTCAACGAAATCGGTACCACCGGCTGCATCAACCTCAAGTTTCATCATCACATTGAGTGACTCCCATGGAACTGAGTTGAAACTTCCTGAAACAACCACACCTTCACCAACATTAATGCTGATGTTACCATACTCATTGGTCTTAACTTTCTGTGTTTCTTGATAATAAGAATTGTTGCTCTCCAACAAGGTGATGCGCAATGCAACATCTTTGTTGCTGATAACTTCGCCATTGTTGCGAATCACTGCCTGATAGGCGAATGAGTTTTGAGCTGCTACTTGCGCAACTGCTGCAAATAAGACAGCTGCTAACAAAAAGATTCTTTTCATAGTCAGTTATTTATAATTTAATTATTTTTTGTGTTTTAACTAATCTGTTGTCGGTTATCACTTTAACCAAATAGATGCCTTTGGTAAGGTCGGCCACATTAACACTTAATGTTTGTGACGGGTCGAAATCCTCACTAACCACAACAGCACCCGTAGTGTTCATAACCTGAACAGTAACTTCGGTATCGATGTTCGACACTTTAACGTTCACAACATCGTTCACTGGGTTAGGGAAGATTTGCACGTCGGCATCAGATTCCGCATAAGCGTCGTTTATGCCTGACACGGGCGGTGTTTCTTTTTTAACATCAATCGCCTGTTGGAAACCAAGCACAAGCGAAAGCGTGCCCTGGGTGAGTGTTCCGCCTACAGGCTCACCAATTGTAGAGCTTAATGAAAGTGTTCCTTTTTCGGCATAGCCGCCACCTGCTGAGACAATATCACTTTGTCTCATTTGTGCGTTGGCAGTTATTGCTGCCATCAACAACACAGGTACGATTAAGATTTTTCTCATGTCTTTATTATTGAAAATGTTTAAACTTCTGTTTAGTATATAAATACTTCTTTCAGTTATAAATTGGCCGTAAATATATTGATGATTTTCGATTTTCACCAACTTTTAATCGAAAAATTTGAACAACAATAGGTTGAAAATTAAAATTTTGGTATAGAGGAGGATTGTATAGAGTTTAGGATTACATCTCTCCCATCTCCTTTTCTCATTTGTTAGGCGAGAAATACTCTATCGCTTTGCGTAGCAGACGGAATCGTAACGTCACATATAACAGCAAGGTATAGAACCAGATAACCATCATGTTTACCCAATAGGTTGAGAAGGGAACTCCAAAAATATTCTTGTATGGCGCGTAGAAATGCGCTTTTATGAACGGGTGCGTGGGCGACATGTAGATAGGGTCGCTCTTTTGATAGAGCTGCCCTTTGACTTCGATTATGCGGTCAAGCGAGTTGGTGTTGCGCACAAAAGCAGTCAGGCTCTCGTTGCTGTAGTCGCGTTTGCGCTTCAGGAATTTTTCCCGCTCCTCGTCGGTGCGCTGCATCGAGTTTATAAGAATATCCTTCTGCTCGTTGACGTAATTGTATTGCTTATAATAATAAGCTTTCAGTTTTGAGATAAACTCATCGGTATAAGCGAACAACTCCGGCGTCAACTTATTGATATACAACTGGTCTACCTTGTCAAAAGTGAAATAACCCATAGCATCGAGCGGTTTGCTAAGCTCGTTGCGGAGTATCATCAGCTCACGTTTGACGCTTATCTGACTGGTCGGAAGTGTGTAGTTGCGCTGGCAGAATGTGAGTTTGTTCTCAATGGTCTTAACCCAATAGTTCTTGCGGTAGTCGCAGTCGCTCAATATTTTATTGTACTCATAGAAATCCTTTTCGAACTCGTTTTCCTTGAACTGCTGAACAGCCAGCGCCTCGTAGGCCCAGCGGGCGGTTATTATTTCGCCGTAAACCGGAATCTCGTCGGGGGACGAAATGGTTGGATTCAGTTTGTCGAACGAAACAATTATACCACTTAATATAAGTTGCGGAATAACAAGGAACGGTATCAATATATATATGGTGACAACCGTATCGAAACTGTCGGAGACGTTAAGCCCAAGCATATTGGAGAAAAACCATGCGCTGAATAGGGCAAACCAATAATAGAAGAACATTCCTTTGACGCCCAGCACCAGATTGCCCACAGCCACAAACAGCAAAGCCTGAACGGCCGAAATGACAAACAGAATGACAACTTTAGACATCAAGTAGCTTGAACGGCTCAGATTAAGGAATTGCTCACGCTTTTGTATTTTACGGTCTTTGACAATCTCCTCGGCGCTCACCGACAATCCGACAAATATGGCAACTATCACTGCCATAAATATATACACCGGAATGTTAGGATTGTTATAGAACGAGTATGTCCGGCTCGACGCGGTAAAGTATCTGATTATGAACGACAGCAGGAACGCCAAAATGGGCGACTCCAATATGTTTATAAACATATACTGGCGGTTGCTGATTTTCGAAAGCACATCGCGCTCCACAAACACTTTGAACTGTTTGAACTTACCCGGTATTCTTGACACGTTTTCAGGCAGAGCCTCATGCTTCATTTCAACCGACGGGCGGCTCTTTCGCGACTCGGTGAAATGCTTGAACCAATCGGCCGGCGACAAACGGCGGACAGGTGTCAGGTTACCATACTCGTCAAGCATCTGCGACTCAACTATGTTGAAAATCTGCTCCGGATTGACGTTGCCGCAAGTGTGGCACTCGCTGTCGTTCCAGTTGGCCTGATGCACCTTTGTCTTGAAATAGATTATGGAGTCGACCGGATTACCTTCATAAATAAGGTATCCGCCTTTGTCGAGGATATAGAGGCTGTCGAACATCTTAAAAATGTCAGACGAAGGCTGGTGAATGACAACAAAAACGAGTTTTCCCCTCAGCGTCAGCTCTTTAAGTATGTCCATAATGTTCTCTGAGTCGCGCGAAGACAAGCCCGAAGTCGGCTCGTCGAGGAACAGAATGGCTGGTTCGCGAATCAGCTCCAGTGCTATGTTTAGGCGTTTGCGTTGTCCGCCGCTTATCTTCTTGTTAAGCGGGCTGCCCACAACCATATCTTTTATGTCGAAAAGGCCCAGACTCTTGAGCACTCTCAGTACTTTATGATTTATCTGGAAATCGTTCAAATCGTCGAAACAGAGTCGCGCGTTATACAGAAGATTCTGATAAACAGTAAGTTCCTCAATCAGCAAATCGTCTTGCGACACGTAGCCAATCAAACCCTCGACCTTCTCTTTCTCGGCATAAATATCGATACCGTTGATAGTTACAGTGCCGCTTGTGGGGCGCGTGCTGCCATTGAGCACATTGAGCAGTGTTGTTTTTCCCGAGCCGCTGGCGCCCATTATGCCCACCAGGCTGCCCGACTCCTGCACAAGATTTATCGGGTTCAAACCCTTAACGCCGCCCTTGAAGTAATGCTCAACATCTTTAACGACAAATTGTATTTTGTTGCCAATATCATCAGCGAAAAAGTAACTTACTATGTCTGAGTAATATATTGGCTTCATCTTGGCATCGCGCAACGAGGCGCCAAGGTTCAGCACATACACATTACCAGGCGTCACTATCTGGCCGTTCAAGTATAACTCGTTGGTACCGAATTTGCGAATCAGATACATATTCGACGGCTCGAAATAGAGCACCCACAGCTTGTCGTCGAAAGTCTCGTGGTAAAAATGCCTAATGTCAGGTATCGGTGACGATTTTTGTCCGTCGATGAGCAGGAAACGTGGCGAAACAGGAATATTGCCGTCTTCGGCCATTACAAAATCGCGCAGCAGCGTGTAGCTCTCGTTTGAGAAGAAGAAACTTTCCGACACTGTCTGCACAAACTCGTACTCTTGCTCAGTACGTTCGTTGCCGGCTTTCACAAACTCAAGCAGCCTGATTACGACAAGCATTTTCTGTCTTATATCAAGCTCCTCGTTTATCTGAGTGCATATTTTCAGGACTTTTACTGAGTTGAGCGCAAGATTTTTCTCTTTGTGCGACTTGTCGGACTGCTTGCGTTGGAAATGCACATAAAAGCCGTCGAACAAATCAAGGTACTCTCCTACTGCATTTTCGTTAAGTTGTTGATAGAGAAAGTTCTCAATAATCTGCCTGCCGCTTTTATTGTTGGCTCGCGGACCGACAATAATAGCGAACAACTGCATCAACGCTCTTAAGACTTTCTCTCTCATTGGCCTGACTTATTGTTTAAAACCAATCAACAACACAGCAATGCCGGAAGTGATATTTTTTGAATCGATTTCAGCCTCGATTATACAATCCATGGTATTCTCGAACTTGAAATCCCAAGTTGGTGTGTTTTCGAAATCACGGTTGGTAAAAAGGAGGTTGCGGTCCTGGTCGTAAACTGAAAAAGCCAAATCACCGGATTCCTCGCCCACATAACCCACAAGCCGGTATGTTGTACCGCCATAGAAAGTCGCATAAAACTCGGCTATGTCGCCCTCATTAAGAAGCACTGTATAGTACTGACCATCAGATACAAAAGGCTTAGTTATCTCCTTTTTGCACTTCTGTATCAGTGCGTCCATCTGAGCTTCAGTTGTCATTGGCAGCAATGCTATCAACGCCAACACTGCAATTAGTTTAAATCTTTTCATAGCTCAACAGAATTATTTGACCAAGAATGTTCTGATATTTTTAATCTTCTTTGCAATACTCTGCAAATCAGCATCTTTAACAACCACTTTCGAAACCGATTTGATTACTGTAACCTTGTTTTCAACATCGACTTCTGGCACTTTGTAAGTATAGCTTTGTTCGACGCCCTCAAAATCGTTGGTTAAATCCTTCAATGCATCGAGCAGTTCTTTTATCTCCTGATTGCCAGAATAATACGGAGTCAAAATCTTCACCAGATTGTCGAGCGGCTGCTTGCTTTCGCCAACATGCTGTATAAGCTCCTGGTTCTTTGTGTCAACAGCCAATTGAGTCAGAATATACATAGCCTCAACCCAACCGCCAGCCAATATCAACGCTCCCTCCTTCTGACGGTGGCTCTCTTTCAAATAGATATCAATATCGCGGTAAGTATTTGTCATTATGTACAATAGCGAGTCGTTGTTATCGATATTCTTCTCGACACGGCTTACCAATTCGCTATTGAAAGTGGCAAGCAAATCGAGGTCGTTGGCAAGGACTTTAGCCACAGAAAAGACGTTCATAACCAACGGCATCTGCTCGTAAATGTTCAGATAAGCCAAATCGGCGCCATAGACACCAAGATTGACACATTTCCGGAATTGCGATGTGTATTTGCTGTTGTTGCCAACCGGGTTCATCAAACTCTCATTGAATTTGACATCAGCATTTTTCACCATCATTGTCAGCTGGTAAGGCGACGGAAGGCTGAAAAGCGTGTTCCCGAATTTTATTGTCTGACTGACTGTATCAACCGATACCGCTAACGAAGACTCGACCGATGACAATGTCTGTTTTGACCGATTGTTCTGGCACGCACCTACAACAACAGCCAACACTGCCATCAAGAAAACTGATTTTATAGTCTTTTCCATAATAAATGTATTACTCAATGCAATTAACAAAAAAATAGTGAACGCTAAAACAATAAAAGCAATAAAATTTTCGACGCTGGGACAAAGCTTGAGATTAACACATTACAGAAAAAAAAACAGCCCGCATTGTTTGATGCGGGCTGCTGTATGTTTTTGATTTCTAATATCAATCAGCTGAATTGAAATTGCTTATCATCTCTTTGTACTCGGCATTGTTCATGTCGCGAATCATATATTTTTCCGGATTCACTTTTCCCGAAGCCGTTATAACCTCGTAATGCAAATGCGGACCGGTTGACAAACCAGTGTTTCCAACCTTGCCGATAACTGTTCCGCGGCTTATAGTATCGCCTTTGTGAACCGCAATCTTGCTTAAGTGCGCGTAGCGTGTCTTATAGCCATATCCATGGTCGACAACCACCTGATAGCCGTAACCACTGTTTGTTTTCGCAGTTGAGATAACCACGCCGTTACCGCTTGCATACACTGGACTGCCCTCGCGAGCCGCCAAATCGACACCATCGTGAAGTATTTTGGTGCGCTTTATAGGATGAATGCGGTAGCCGAAATCAGATGACAGATGATAGGTCTGCGGTTGCAGCGGCAGAATTGCCGGCACACATAACAAACTGTCGCAAGTGTGGCGCACATTGTGAAGCACCGCCGCATACGACTGACTCTGCATATTCAGTTTCTTGGTAAGAATGTCAACCTTCCTATTATAATTGATGAACAAGTCGCTATTAAAATAACCTTCGAGGTACTCATATTTATTAGTACCACCGAAACTTGCCATACGCTTGTCGGCGGACAATGGCTGCATTTGCGAAATGACCCGGTAGCAACTGTCGTCATGGCTTTGAACCTCCGACAGAAAATCCTCAATATCAGCAAAACGCTCATCCAAATGCCGGATGTCAGCTATATATTTTTCGCCTTGTTTCTGAAGTTTTATCGTCTGAACGGAAGGAATGACATTAAAATATGTCAACAACCACGCTGTGGTACCTATTGCCAATGCCGTCAAGACATAATTGCGGCACCTCTTACAATAGTACGCAAACGTATGTTTTTCAAGAACATATGTAAGCTTTTCGTTGTCAAATATGTATTTTTCCTTCATGTTTCTTGTCGAAAACGGCGTAAATCTATATATTTTTTCATAAAAAAACTGCTTTTCGTCATATTTTTTCGAAAAAACTGCATTTTTTGGGTTCAAGCACGACGTTTTGATTTTCACGTTTTCAAACGTTCTACGTTTTAGGTTCGACGGATTTCCACCGAACGAATTTTAGCCATTTTGTCATTAAAAACATGGTTATGTATGCCAAAATGACAACCTGCCGAAATCATGCCTTCAATCTAAATTATTTATTATCAATTGTTTTTAGATTTAACAAAGGCCCTATCCTATTCGTTGGCTTGCATTTTGAAGAATCAATGGTCAGAAAAATCAAAAAAAATAACGCTATGAACACGAATAATTTCACAATCAAGGTGCAGGAAGTGTTGGAAAAGGCTTTCAACATTGCACAAGCCGAGAGCAATCAGGCGGTTGAGACCGGCCACTTGCTCAAAGCGCTGCTGACTGAAGAGCAAAGCATCAGCCGATATATATTGCAGAAACACAATGTATCGGAAAATGCTCTTGTTCCGATTGTCGACAGCATTATAAAATCGTATGCGAAGGTGTCTGGCGGTGACCTCTACCTGTCGTCGAACCTGAACGCCTTGCTGAACAACGCGCAACAGGCGGCCACCAAAAACGGCGACCAGTTTGTGTCGGTTGAACACGTATGGCTGGCATTTTTCAGCATCAACGACCAAATAACCAAACTGTTGCAAGACCAAGGCTTGAGCCGTAAATCGGTTGAGAATTGCATCAAGGAAATCACCAAAGGCGAGAAAGTTACGAGCCAGTCGGCCGAAGAGAGTTATATGGCGCTGTCGAAATATGCCATAAACTTGAACGAGCAAGCCGCTGCCGGAAAACTCGACCCCGTGATTGGCCGCGATGATGAAATTCGCCGTATCTTGCAGATTTTGAGTCGAAGAACGAAGAACAACCCTATTCTGATTGGTGAGCCAGGCACTGGCAAAACAGCCATTGCTGAAGGCATTGCCCACCGTATTGTCAAGAATGATGTGCCGGAAAACCTGAAAACCAAAAAGTTATACTCACTCGATATGGGTGCTTTGGTTGCCGGTGCTAAATACAAAGGCGAGTTTGAAGAGCGACTTAAAAGCGTTGTTAATGAGGTGATTAAATCGGACGGCGAGATAATCTTGTTCATTGATGAGATTCACACGTTGGTTGGTGCCGGAAAGAGCGAAGGCGCAATGGATGCGGCCAACATTCTGAAACCCGCGCTTGCCCGTGGCGACCTGCGAGTGATTGGCGCAACCACACTCGACGAGTATCAGAAATATTTTGAGAAAGACAAGGCCCTGGAACGTCGTTTCCAAATTGTAATGGTTGACGAACCCGACATAAACAGCTCAATATCAATACTTCGTGGTTTGAAAGAACGCTACGAGATGCACCACAAAGTGCAGATTCTTGACGATGCCATAATCGCTGCCGTTGAGTTGTCGAACCGGTACATCACCGACCGTTTCCTTCCCGACAAGGCCATAGACCTGATTGACGAGGCCGCATCGAAATTGAGACTGGAAATGAATTCGGTACCTGAGGACATCGACGAACTGCAACGCGACATTATGCAGTTGGAAATTGAACGTGAGGCTATCAAACGTGAAGGCAACACGGCCAAAACCAACTCAATCAGCGAAGAACTGAATGCGAAGAATGCCGAGTTGACCGAAAAAATGGCCAAATGGAAGTCGGAAAAGGCTATTCTTGACGACATCCAAAACAAAAAGAAACAGATTGAAGACTTGAAATATCAGGCCACGCAGGCCGAACGCAGCGGCGACTACGGCAAGGTTGCCGAAATCCGCTACGGACGAATCAAAGAGTGCGAGGCGGCCATAGAGAAGCAGAAAGCGCAACTCGAAGGCTCTGACACAATGATTCGCGAGGTGGTGACACCTGAGGACATTGCCGAAGTGGTATCGAAATGGACACACATTCCGGTTACGAAAATGCTTCAGACCGAACGAGATAAACTCATTAATCTTGAAGATGAGCTGCACAAGCGCGTTGTGGGGCAAGACCGCGCCATTGAGGCCATTGCCAACGCTGTGCGCCGCAGCCGTGCCGGATTGCAGGACGCCAACAAACCTATTGGCTCATTCATCTTTTTGGGCACCACTGGCGTGGGCAAGACAGAACTGGCAAAGGCTCTGGCCGGATTCCTGTTCAACGATGAGAATCAAATGACACGTATCGATATGTCGGAATATCAGGAACGGCACTCAGTGTCTAGACTGATTGGCGCGCCTCCGGGATACGTTGGCTACGACGAAGGCGGACAACTTACTGAAGCCGTCAGGCGGAAACCATACTCGGTTGTGTTGCTCGACGAGATTGAGAAGGCACACCCCGACGTGTTCAACATTCTGCTACAAGTGCTCGACGACGGCCGTCTAACCGACAACAAAGGCCGAACGGTGAACTTCAAGAACACTATTATAATAATGACATCGAATTTGGGTTCGGACATTATTCAGCAAGAGTTCGGCAAGATGACCGACAGCAACCGCGACAAGGTGCTGACCGACACGCAGGCGAAAGTGACCGAACTGTTGCGCGCCACAATGAAACCTGAATTCCTGAACCGAATCGATGAAATTATAATGTTCTCGCCGCTGTTCAAGGACGATGTTCGCCGGATTGTGAAACTGCAAATCGCTCGTTTGGCCGAAAGACTTGCAAAAAACGGCATCAGCATTGAGGCCAACGAGCAAGCCATAGACGTGATTGCCAACGAAGGCTACGACGTAACTCTTGGCGCCCGACCGATAAAACGGCTGATTGAACGTGCAGTGCTGAATCCGCTTTCGTCGGCGATAATCAAAGGCGAAGTGGACAACACGAAGAAAATCACCATTGACGGAAGCAGCGGAACTATCAGACTTACAAACTAATAAAGGGTGAGACCTAATAACACAAAAAAACGCGCTCGGAAATGAGCGCGTTTTTTGTTATGCATATTTAACAATGGCGACATTACGGCCGCTTAACTGGGCGAACAGAAAATCCATTACATCGGTCATAATACCACGACGGATGCGGACGCACTGAGCCGCTATCAAAATAGCAATACCGAGCGCAGTTCGGACTTTTCTCGTTGAGCGAACTCGACCAGTATATGCCGCTAAGTCCCTCTTTAGGAAGACTCGAATTAAAACGACTACCAACAAGCGGAAGAAATATGTGTGCGTCGGACAATGAGTAGGACTTTGACGGAGTGCCTTCGGCATTGACTATCACACCCTTATCGGCATCGGATTTTACCTTGTAAACTATGTAGCCACTTATATCCTGGCCTTCATATTTCGATGTCCAAACCCAATAGCATTGGCTACATAGTTCTTCCCAATCGGCAATGGTCGGCATTGAATAATCTGCTCCTAACACAGCGGTTGCAACATCATCGGCCGATTCGAGCGTAACGAGCGCATCGGTGAAGCCGTCGTTGCCAGAATCGGCATTGTTGCAATACTTGGTAAGTTTGTCTCTATTACCATATTTATAGGTACTCCAATCGTAATCGGTTTTTGCCTGAGTTTCGCCCCACGCATAATAGTCGCCACAATCCCACGGATTGGCAGCTCCCACATTAGTTTTTGCCCATTTAATGCCACTCGGAAGGCCTAAATCGACAATATTAGAATCATCATTTTTTGTGCAAGCCACAAACGTTGTTGCGAGCATTGCCATTAAAAGAAGTTTTTTTGTCATAATTAAAAGATTTATGGTTAAAACATAATTAATACGCTGATTGGCTAATAAATATTGTGAGTTCAGACCAACAATCAATTCAAATTCAAGATGATTAGGGAAGCTGATACATAAAATACAAATAAGAGCATTTTGTTTTCCACCTATTCCGATTTTTTTCTTAAAATAGCAATTTGAAAGTTAAACAACAGCCGGCTTCCATTGAAAGCCGTCGTAACATACACAAATACAGTACGATGAAACTAAAAACATCAATCAGAACACGGATGATTGTGGGTATTTTACTCACATCATTGGTAACATTCTCGCTTTCGGTTTACTACTGCGCATCGCGGACAAAAAAAATGGTTAAAAACCGCGCGAAGACCATTGTAATGATGAACGGTGAGAATAACGCCGACGCCATTGCGGCAAAAATATCGAACTATTACACCACCATTAAAGCCGTGGCATCGATGTACGCAAACTACTACGACACCGATGAGGACCAACGTCGAATAATCACCAATGAAAACAATCGCAAGGTGCTTCAGCAGAACCCCGATTTGGTGAAGATGAACGACAACTGGAACATCGAGGAATCAGACTTTAAGGAAGTATCGGGACCGACATTGGAAAAGCTGCAGAACAAGAACGCAAACGCATATCTGTGCCGACTGGCCACACCTATAAAATATGAAGGTTCCTTTGTCGGCGAAGTGTCGGCGAGCATTATTGTCGACAGTCTGCTGAACGGTTTCGAATACGCTTTCGGTGACACTCTGAACGAGAAAATCTACATTGTCACCGGACAAGGTGTGGTGGCTTACAGCAACAACTCCAGCGACCGCGGCAAACAACTGAGCGACGTTTTGTCGGCCTACTATCGCGAATACGGGATTGAAAAATATGTAAAAGAGCACCAACCATATATCGATGAATGCAAAATTTCAGGCTCTGAGCCGAATGTCATTTGCATCTCCCCTATCAGACTGTCGGAAAACAAGCAATGGACTCTCTGCGTGCTGATTCCGAAGCTAAGTGTGCTGGGCGACGCAAAAAACATCACTCTCACAACAATATTGCTGATGATTGTTTGCTTTGTCATTCTCGGAACAATCACACTATTGATTACCAATAAGATAAGCAAGTCGTTAAAGACTATAAACGCAGCACTTATTGATGTTTCGGACGGTGACATAAAAAACGACAATGTTTTGGCCGAAACTACGCTGACCGACATTAACAACATTAACGAATCGCTGAAATCTGTAATCAGCGGACTGATTAAGGCTGCTGAATTTTCAGAACAAATTGGCCGCGGCAATCTTGACTCCGAATTCACCGCACTGAGCGAAAATGACAAATTGGGCAACGCCTTGATAAACATGCGCAACGACCTTCGCCAAAACGAGGAGGAAAACGCAAAACGCAAGATTGAAGACGAAAAAGTGAACTGGGCGACACTTGGTTTGGCAAAATTCGCTGAGATATTACACACTGACAATCAAAGTATTAACGATTTGTCATATGAGATTCTGCGGAACCTCATCAAATACATCGATGTAAACCAAGGCGCAATATATGTGCTTGACGACACCGGCGAAGAGCCTGTTTACGAAATGACATCGGCCATTGCCTACGACCGCCGCAAGTTTATGCAGAAACGGTTTGCCGTTGGCGAAGACCTTGTCGGCCGCTGCGCTTACGAGCACAAAACAATCTACATGACCGATATACCTGAGAACTACATAACCATAACATCAGGAATGGGTGGTGCCACCGCATCGGCATTGCTGCTTGTCCCTCTAGTTGTTGAAGACAAAGTGTTCGGTATCATCGAGCTGGCTTCATTTGCAAAACTTGAGGAGTACAAAATCAACTTTGTTGAGAAACTGGCCGAGAGTATTGCATCGACAATATCGACAGTGAAAGTGAACGAGCGTACCAACGAACTGCTTAAACAATCGAAAGTTCAGGCCGAGGAGCTGGCATCGCAGGAAGAGGAGATGCGGCAAAACATGGAAGAGCTGCAAGCGACACAAGAGGAAGCCGCCCGCCGCGATAACGAGACAAACTCGATAATGAAAGTCATCAACCAGCAACTTGTTGTGGTTGAATATGATACCGACGGCAAAATAACTAACGCCAACGCCGCTATGTCGGAGTTGATGAATATGCCTGTTGACAGCATCATAGGACAAAAAGCCGACGACGGTTTGGATATGAGCGCCGAACAACGCCGCGCCTATACTCAAATGTGGAACGACCTGCGTAGAGGCATAAGCGGCTCAACAACAAGCCATATCATCTTTAACGGTGTCGATATCTGGCTTGCCGAGACATACACTCCGATAACAGAACCGCTGGAAACTAAGCCGTACAAGATTGTGAAGATTGGTGTCAACATAACTGAAAGAATGGCTGCAAAGAATGCAATGGCCGAACTTGAGAAGCTGTCGGCATCGAAAGACGCCACCATTGCAGAACTTGAGGAGAAACTGAGCAATTCGCAGAACACAGCGGTTAAAGAACCTGCAAAAAAAACAGAGAAAGCTGCAGCCAATCAGTCGACAACCGATGAAGCGGCAGAGTTCAACGCCGAAGTCGGCGAGCAGCCACTGATTGAATGGACCGTCGACTGCGAATCGGGAATAGCTGAGTTTGACGGACAACGGCAGCAGCTGGCAACCCTTGCTAACACGCTCTATACGGCTTTCCGCTCGGCAAAATCGAAAAAAGAGATGAAAGAGTCGCTCCGCAGCCTGATTGATTTCGCTTCGTACCATTTCGGCTCGGTTGAAAGCTACATTGATGAATCCGGATTGGCTGGAAAAGACTCATTCAAAGCAGATTTCGACAATTTCATTGCCAAGCTAGAGCTGTTCCAGAAATTGTTTGTTGCAGGCAAAGTGAAAACCGCCGACAGCCTTATGCTTTACGTTAGCAACTGGCTGAAAGCTTACACCGAAAAGATTAAAGGACTATCGAAATAGCGTAGCAACTATTTATAAACCAAGAGAGGGATTTGGTTTTAGAATCAAATCCCTTTTTATTTACCTCACCATCACT
>JAFYYJ010000108.1 GCA_017557605.1 Salinivirgaceae bacterium | reverse complement strand
CGAGCATTCTATGAATGCAGCAGCCTGACATCAGTCACCATTCCAAATTCGGTTACAACAATTGACAACTATGCGTTCAAAAGCTGCAGCAAACTGACATCTGTCACCATTCCAAATTCGGTTACCAAAATTGGGGCTGATGCATTTGAGGCATGCTCCAAACTAACAGAAATAAATGTTGAAAACGATAACACGGCATATTCATCAGTAGATGGCGTATTGTTCAATAAAGATACTACTACTTTAATATGTTATCCTGCAGAAAAAACAGGAACCACTTACACCATTCCCAATTTGGTAACAAGCATCGGCCGCAATGCGTTCGAAGGTTGTTCCAAACTGACAACTGTCACCATTCCCAATTCGGTTACAAGCATCGGCTACTATGCGTTCTCTGGCTGCAGCAGCCTGGCAGAAGTCACCATCCCCAATTCGGTTACAAGCATCGGAGAATATGCGTTCTATTATTGCAGCGGTCTGACATCTATCACCATTCCCAATTCGGTTACAAGTATTGAAGATGGTGCGTTCTATGGTTGCAGCGGTCTGACATCAATCACAATACCCAATTCGGTTACCGAAATTAGCAGCCGAGCATTCTATGAATGCAGCAGCCTGACATCAGTCACCATTCCAAATTCGGTTACAACAATTGACAACTATGCGTTCAAAAGCTGCAGCAAACTGACATCTGTCACCATTCCAAATTCAGTTACCTTAATTGGCTACCATGTGTTCTATGGTTGCGACAATGTAACATTAAACTGCGAACATAAAGCAAAACCTAACGGTTGGGACGATTACTGGAGCCCGTCGGGCGCCACAGTTATATGGCAGGAACTGGATGCCACCGACCCCGACTATCCCGAACTTGCTGTAAATGCGGACGATTTTACATTCACAGTAACAAGCTCGGTGGAGCCTTACACAGCTAAAATAACCGGCTACACCGGCACAAACCCCAATGTGGTGCTACCGCGCAAAGTAACCATCGACGGAAAAGTTCATGCCGTAACAGAACTCAGTGCAAATGTTTTCGACAACAACAAAATAATAATGGCTGTCTATATTCCGAACACAATAACCACCATCGGAAGCAAGGCTTTCAACGAGAACTACGAACTGACGATTTATTGCGAGGCAAATTGTGATTTTGAAACGCATCCTGCCGGATGGGCAAACAATTGGTTTGGTACGAACAACAGCTACTTTTCGGTTGTTGGCAATACGAAAGTTGCTGGCTGGTACATATATCAGATATACAACACCAGCAACCGCAAACTTACCATTCAGCGGTATATAGGCCACGAGAACCAAGTGACGGTGCGCGACACGGCTATCATCAACAACAAATACTACTATGCCGACAGCATTGCCTACCAAGCGTTCTGGAGATGCGACAGCATAAAAGAGCTGACTATTCCGAAAGCTTTCACCAAAATAGCCAACTATGCGTTTATGTATTGCGACAGCCTTCAGAAGCTGACCTATAACACCAACGCCATAGGCAGCTCTTTCGCCAACACCCAGACAATTAAGTCGATAGTGATAGGCGACAATGTTACAAGCGTAGCCAACTGGGCATTCGGCGGATGCTTGAATTTGGAGGAGGTTACATTCGGCGAGTCGGTTAAAACCGTTGGCAGCAACGCCTTTATAGGTTGCAGCAAGCTGAAAAAAGTCAACCTGAAAAGCATTAAGGGCCTGTGCAGCACCGATTTCGACATTTACGACTCCAACCCATTGGAAAAAGCGCACCATCTGTATATCGACAGCGTTGAAGTTACGCGCTTTGCCATACCCGAGGGCGTGACCAAGATTGGCTCGCGCGCATTCAGCGGCGGCTCAAGAATCGACTCGGTTTATATTCCCGCAGCCGTAACAACCATTGGCGCCAATGCCTTTGCCGGCTGCAGCGCGCTGACAATTTATTGTGAGGCCGCATCGCAACCCAGCGGCTGGGACGCAAAATGGAACCCCGACAAACGTCCGGTTAAGTGGGGCGTCACAAACCTTGCCAACATGAAGCCCGACTCCACCAACTTCAATTTCACCATCACAAACGACAGCCTTTGCGAAGTGGAAGTAACTAAATATTACGGCACAAGCGGCAACATGGTGATACCTGCAAAAACCACAATCAACGGCAAGGAATACACCGTTACAGAAATTGACTATAAAGCTTTCTACAATAACAAAACAATAATTTGGGCAACCATCCCGAACACCGTAACCACAATCGGAAGCTACGCCTTCGCATACTGCACAAAACTTGAGTCGGTAACCATTCCTAACTCCGTTACCGAAATCAATTCTTACGCCTTCCAAAACTGCGAAAAACTTGAGTCGGTAACCATTCCTAGCTCAATAATATATATAAATGAATCACCGTTCTACGGTGCGACTAAATTGAAGGCAATAGATGTTGATGCCGACAACGAGCATTTTGTCTCGATTGACGGTGTGCTCTTCTCCGCCGACAAGACACGGCTTGTGCAATACCCCTGCGGCAAGACCGACACACTTTACAAAGTTCCGAAACATGTAGAGTACATTGATAATTATGCAATTAACAACTGCCCATACCTGAAAACGCTGATTGTTTCCAACACGGTGAAAGACATCTACGGGAATGGTATTATTCATTGCGAAAATCTGGAGCGGTTGTATATTCCAAAATCGGTTACCTATATCGGACAATATGGCGTCTATAGCTGCGACACTGTGACAATATATTGCGAAGCCGAGAGCAAACCTTGGAACTGGAGCAGCTGGTGGAACTACGACGAGCGCCCGGTTGTTTGGGGCTACGATATGCAGAAGTTCTTCCCGCAGCTTGTATTGATGGCCGCCGATTCAACATCGTTCACCTTCCGTTACAATGCTGAAAACAGCACAGCCGAGATAATCAAATATAACGGCAGCAGCAACAATGTGGTGATACCGGCCAAAGTGGTGAAAGACAATGTGGAATACAAAGTCACAGGCATCGACGGCGAGTGCTTCATCAACAACGACACACTGATGCAAGTATCGATTCCGAAAACCGTGAAAACCATTGGCGCCAAAGCGTTTGCCGGCTGCAGCGAGCTGACCATCTATTGCGAGGTGCACACAAAACCCGGCGGCTGGGACAGCAAGTGGAACCCCAACCAGCAAACTGTTGTGTGGGGCGCTTACGACGAAGATGTTGTGGTAAACCCGGTGAACACTCCTATTCCCGCCAATCCGTACGCCGGAGTTGAGGTCGATTCAACCAATTTCCATTTCTGGATTATAGACGACAGCCTTCACTATGTGGAAGTTGATAGATATTCAGGAACGCTCGGCAATATTGTGATACCATCGACTACCACAATCAACGACATTAAATACACCGTAACAAACATCGATGACCAAGCCTTCCGCGACAACACCACTATTGTTTCGGTTGTGATACCTAACAGTGTCACCACCATCGAAAGCAACGCCTTCCGCAACTGCAAAAACCTTGAATATGTTGTCATTCCAAGCTCAGTGACAACCATTGGCGAAGGCCCGTTCTGCGAGAGCAACAAACTGACGGCTATTTATGTCGAAGACGGTAACAAAGATTTCATCTCGGTTGACGGTGTGGTTTACAGCGCCGACATGAAGACACTTGTGCAATATCCTTGCGCCAAACCCGGTTCGACATTCACAATTCCTAACGGAGTGGAAAACATCAAGTATGGCGCATTCAGCAGCTGTAAGAATCTGACATCGCTGATACTTCCAAACACATTGAAAAACATCTACTGGTGGGCTATATCGGGCTGCGGCCATATGACACGATTGGTTATACCAAAATCAGTAAGCTATATTGAAGGCAATGGAATCAGGAACAGCAAAAATCTGACAATATATTGCGAGGCCGAGAGCGAACCATACAATTGGAGTTACTATTGGAATAGCGATGGGTATCCGGTTGTATGGGGATATTCGGAAGATTCGAATCCTGACAACTTCACCTTCACCTTCAACGCCAGCAACTACACTGCCGAAGTTACAGGCTACACCGACACAAGCAAATACATTGCTATTCCGAAGTTTGTCATTAACGAGGGCGAAGAATACACCGTAACATCGATTGGCGAGGAGGCTTTCCTCAACAACAAGACAATAGCATCGGTAACCATTCCAAGCACAGTAACAACCATCAAGAACAAAGCCTTCCGCCACTGCGACAGTCTTGAGTATGTTCTCATTCCAAGCTCGGTTACAACCATTGGCGACGGTCCGTTCTGCGAGAGCAATTGCCTGACAGCTATCAATGTCGATAGCAAAAACAATAATTACGTTTCGGTTGACGGAGTGCTCTACACCGCCGATATGAAGCAACTGGTACAATATCCTTGCCTCAAAGCCGACACGCTGTTCAAAGTGCCGGCACAGGTGGTAAGCATCAACTATGGCGCGTTCAGCGGCTGCCCGAACCTGACAACAGTGGTTCTGCCCGATACAGCGGCAACACTCAAAGGCTGGGCCGTTTATAACTGCGACACTCTGCTGCGTCTGATTATACCGAAAGCGGTAACCACCATCGAAGACGACGCCATCAGAAACTGCAACAACCTGACAATCTACTGCGAGGCCGAATCGAAGCCGGCTGGCTGGGCCACCAACTGGAACCGCGACCAGCGCCCGGTTGTTTGGAACTTCTCGCTCGACATTCTGGACACTACATCAAATCCGGACAACTTCACTTTCTATACTTACACCGACGGCACAGCTGAAGTGACAGGCTATAACGGCACATACAGCAAAATCATAATACCGTCGAAATTCACGAAAGACGGCAAGGAATACACCGTAACAGCCATTGACTTCCAAGCCTTTTACAACAACACCACCATTGTTTCGGTTGTGATACCCAACACAGTAACCAGTATCTCGAGCGACGCCTTCCGCAACTGTGAGAACCTTGAGTCGGTTGAGATTCCGAAGTCGGTAACTTACATCGGCGCTGGCCCATTCAGCGGAATCAACAAACTGACCGAGATAAAGGTTGACAGCAACAACAAGGACTATGTTGCCGTTGACGGAGTGCTTTACACCGCCGACATGCGAGTACTTATACAATATCCAAGCAACAAGGCCGATACAAAATTCACTGTTCCTTACGGAGTCGAAACCATTAAGTCTGAGGCATTTAACAACTGCCAGAATCTATTATCGCTAACCCTCCCCAGTTCAACAACGGAAATTGAAGGATGGTCCATTTGGGACTGCAGCAATTTGAGGGAGCTGTATATCCCGATATCGGTAACCTCAATTGAAAACGATGCCATCAGAAGCTGCAAGAATCTGACAATCTACTGTGAAGCCCCATATGAGCCATGGGGTTGGGCTTGGGATTGGAACTATGACAACTATACTGTTATTTGGAACACCGAAATGGGCTCTGCAGTTGACGAATCGGCCGCAACAGCCGTCAACATCTACGCCTACGGCAACACCATAGTTGTTGAAAACGCCACCGAAGATGTTTACGTTTACAACGCAATGGGCGGTTTGGTTACCCGCACAACATCAGCAACAATTACCATCAACGGCACAGGTGTTTACATTGTAAAAACCGGCAATGTGGTGAAACGGGTTATGATTAATGAGCAATGAGTAATGATTAATGGTTAATGGTTAAACCAAAAAAAGCTGCAAGTTTTGCAGCTTTTTTGGTTTATAAGGTTCAATCCTTCAATCCTTCAATCCTTCAATCCCTCAATCCATCAATCCTTCAATTAATCAATCAATCAATTAATCAGTCATTGTTAGAATAGACTCAACTGCGTTGGCCCGTCGTTTTTCGGTTTAGTGTCCGAAGGTTTGTCTGTTTCCTTTTCTTTTTGTGTTTCAGCGGCATGTGGTGCATCATCATCCGCAATCATCTGCATAAACTCCGCCTCGGTAATGATTGGAATGCCCAGCTCGCGAGCCTTGGCTAGTTTGTTAGGGCCGATGTTCTCGCCGGCAATCAGATAGTCGGTTTTCGACGACACCGATGTAACAGGTTTGCCGCCGTGCGCCTCAATGGTGCGGTTAATCTCGTCGCGGCTGAAATGTTCGAGTTTGCCGCTGGCAATAATGGTCAAGCCCTCAAGCTTGGCGCTTTTGGCCTCCTGCCGCGTGGCCTCAAATTGCAGTCCGTAGCCAATCAACCGATTGACGAACAAGCGGTTGCCATCTTCGGCGAAATAATCGACAATGCTTTGGGCAATCTTGTCGCCAATCTCGTCGGTGGTTTTCAGCTCGTCGAACGAAGCCTGCATAAGGTTTTGAATTGAGCCGAACTGCCGTGCCAGAATCTTGGCCACAGTGGCGCCAACAAAGCGGATTCCAATGGCGAAAAGCACTTGCTCAAACGGTATTTGTTTCGACTGCTCGATGCCGTTCACAATATTTGTCGCCCAAACTCGGCCGTCTTTTTTGAGTGGCAATAACTTACTGACAGTCAAATCATAAAGGTCGGCTGCATTGGTTATCAGCCCGGCCGAGACAAGCTGGTCAATGGTCTCCTCTCCCAACGAATCGATATTCATCGCCTTGCGGCTGACAAAATGCGTTATGCGACCGCGCACCTGCGGCGGACAGGCGGCGTCGTTAGGGCAATACCAAGCGGCCTCGCCCTCGTTGCGGACAAGCGGTGTACCGCACTCAGGGCAGCATTCGATGAAATCGACCGGTCGTGCACCCACCTCGCGCAAATCGGTGTTCACGCCAACAATTTTGGGGATAATCTCTCCGCCCTTCTCCACCATCACTGTGTCGCCCACATGCAAGTCGTGCTGCTTGATGATGTCGGCGTTGTGCAGCGTGGCGCGCTTGACAACTGTTCCGGCAAGTTGCACCGGCTCAAGGTTCGCCACCGGCGTAACGGCGCCCGTGCGGCCCACTTGGAACGACACCGACAACAGTTTGGTCTGCACCTGCTCGGCCTTGAACTTGTAGGCAATGGCCCAGCGAGGCGTTTTGGCGGTGTTGCCCAATTCCCTTTGGTCACTTATGCTGTCAACCTTGATGACTATTCCGTCAATGTCGAACGGGAGGTTTCTGCGTTCTGTGTCCCAATGATTTATGAAGGCGAGAATATCGTCAATTGAATCGCACTGCGCCACAAAAGTGGGCACTTTGAAGCCCCATTGGCGGCAGCACTCCATATTTTGCAAATGCGAGTTGGTTGGCAGTTGGTCGGCAAACAGGAAGTAGAGCCAGCAGTCGAGCTGACGCTTGGCGGCCTGCGCCGAATTCTGCATTTTGAGCGAACCGGCAGCTGCATTGCGAGGATTGGCAAACGGCGCCTCACCCGAAGCCTCACGCTCCTCGTTCAGCTTGTCGAACACGGCGCGCGGCATCAGCACCTCGCCTCGAATTTCGAACAAATCGGGATAGTTGCCCTCTGGCAGCCGTAGCGGTACCGACTTGATTGTCCGCACGTTAGCTGTCACATCGTCACCTTTCTCACCATCGCCGCGCGTAACGGCGTGGATGAGCCGCCCATGCTCGTAGGTCAGACTGATTGACGCTCCGTCATATTTCAGTTCACAGATATATTTTACGCTGTGCCCCAACGCTTTACGCACACGCTCATCAAATTCAACAATCTCTTCTTTATTATAAGTGTTACCAAGCGATAGCATCGGAAAGCGGTGGTAAACCTGCTGGAAATTCTGGTTTATATCGTTGCCCACACGCTGCGACGGGCTGTCGGGGTCAAACCTGTCGGGATTGGCCTTCTCGAGCGCCATCAGCTCGTTCATCAGCTGGTCATACTCGTAATCGTCAATCTCCGGCGCGGCCTCAACGTAGTAAAGGTGATTGTGGCGGTTGAGCTCGGAACGAAGGAAATCTATTCTATCCATAGATTGAAGGATTGAAGGATTGAAGGATTGAAGGATTGAAGGATTGAAGGTCTGGAAGAATTAGTTATTCTTTTTGGGGTCACTATTTTTTCGCGATGTAACCATTATTTTTAGGATTTCTTCGCATTCATTATAGATAGGACTAATAGTCTCTTTTGCTACTATTCCCGTTTCTTCAAGCAATTCCAACCAAAATAAAGTCTCATCATTTTCTTCTACAACAATGCAAAGTTTACTAAAAAACTCACTCCCAGAACGTGCTCTACAAGCTGCTCGATAATTTGCCGCAATCGAGGTCGCAGAACGTAGAAATTGTTTCCCTATTACCCAAGCCTCTTGATTATTAGGCAAACCTTGATAGAATTTAACACACTGAACAGCAAAACGTTTAGTTCGGTTTTTCATTTCATTTCTGAATGCAATCCTATCCCACGTTTCCATATTATATCATTAATTCAAACATTCTCTCACCCTCTCACCCTCTCACCCTCTCATTCAATCCTTCAATCCATCACACATTAACATTAATTCATCAGTTCCCCGTCGTTTGCGGCGTAAGTTTGTTTGATGTATTTGGCACATTCCAACAGCAGTTCTCGCTGATTAATAGGTTTTTCGAGCATTCTGTGAATACCTATTTTGGTGCAGCGCTCCACAATCTCAGGAATGGCGTAGGCCGATTGCGCAATGATGTCGGCTTTGTTGTCGAACTCCAGAATAAGCTCCGACGCCTCAAGGCCATTCATTTCCGGCATGCGGATGTCCATAAGCACAAGGTCGATGTCGGGGTTGTCTTTGTAAAGTTTGACGGCCTCAATTCCGTTCCAGGCATGCAGAATACGTATTTTGGTACGGAGCATCAAACCTTGAATCAAGATAAAGTTAAGTTCCTCATCTTCAGCAATCAAAATAGTCTTACCCGACCAATCGGGGATTGTAAACTCGTTGTTGTGCGAGTCGTAGATAACCTGCGAAGTCTCCTCCTCATGCTCATAAGGAATGTAGAAGATGAAGCTCGGCTTGTCGCTGTTCAGGTTCTCAACCCAGAGTTTGCCGCCCATCATGCCGATTATGCTTTGCGCGATGATGATTGAAATGCCGTACGACTCATCAATTTGCGACAACAGAATCTCCTGATTCTCATACTCTGATGCGTATTGCAGCAGCTCGTTTTTGCTCATCGCGCCGCGGTCAGCGTTGACAAAGAAGAACACCTTGTCGTTGGTGGTGCGGTAGCCGAAATAGAGTCTGTCTGAATCGGCGAATTTGATTATCGTGTTGAGCATATTCTTAAGAATCTGCTTCAGGCGGAACGAGTCGGAATGAACAATGATATTATCCTCAATGGTATCTATCTGCAACGATATCACCATGTTATCTTTGTTCATCTGCATCTTTTTACTGTTGGCCAGATTATAAACCTCAGCCACAATCGAGTTCAGGTTGAAGTCGGAATATTTGATTTGGATTTTGCCGGCCTCAATCTTCGAGTAGTCAATCATGTCGTTAACAAGGTCGATGAGCATATTGCCGCTCGACTGCACCATTTCAATAATCTCGATGCGCTGGTCATATGTCAGGTCGATGTCGGCAAGCATGTCGCTGTACTCAATAATAGCGCGTATCGGGTTGCGCACATCGTTGCCCAGATTGGCAAGGAACGACGATTTCAGTCTGTCGGACTCGGCCAGCTTCTCGTTGGCGTCTTTCACCTGTTGGGCGTAGCGGTCGATGTCGGTAATATCGCGTGAGATGCCCATCAAAGCGAAAATCTTGTGTTCGTTGTTGAACATCGGGAACTTCCAATTCTCAAATTTATGCTCGTCGCCGTTCTTATCGACGTTCCAGGTCTGCTCGGTCCAAACCTTGCCCTCCTTAAAGACAACATTGTCGGTTTCGGCAAAGACATCGGACAATTTGCCGCCAAACAACTCATAATCATTTTTGCCGGCAATAGTTTCCACATCGAACTGGAAATACTGGCAGAAAGCCTTGTTGGCCTGCTGATAACGTCCGTCGGTGGTTTTGAAGTAAACCATGCTGGTTGATGCGTCGATGACGGTCTGCAGCATATCCTGAATGTCGAGATTCTGATAGAACAGATTTTTGTTGTAGATAGGCTGCACAATGGCCGAAAGGATAAACAACTCAGAGCGGTCAGCGTATTTGAACGGGTGCTTGATAACCCAGCGCTCGCCGCTGAAATGCTTCGACACAAAATCGACAGAGCAAGCCGTGGAGTTGGACTGACCGGAATAAATCATGTTGTCGTACTCCGCCAGTTTTTCGGCTGTGGCGGCGTCAACAAGGTCGGTCCACTTTGCGTCAGGCGACAAGTCGTTGATATGCATCGCACTAAGCAAGAAAGCGCGACTGGCTTTGTAGATGCGTCCGTCTTGGTCGCTAATGATAAACCAGAACGGCGAGCTTTCCATTATGGTATCCATTATTGGTGTGCCCACCGGCAACATCATCGGCGACACAATATTACTTATGATGCCACCCACCTCCTCGCGCGCCGAACAGTCAATCTCCTCGTACAAGGTGCGTATCCACAGATACATTACTGCAATAGTCAGCAACAAGAAGAAAATAAGCACAAAAGGCCAACTGCCAGTTTGATGCACCTTGCCTTCGCGTATCAGCCACTGACGGCTGATTGACTCGAACTTGCCATTCTTCAGTATAGTGCCAAGCGATGAGTTTATTGCGCTATCGAGCGTCGGGTCCACTTTTTTCACAGCCAGAGCCAACGGCTTAACAATAAACGGTGTGGGCAGATAATCGATATTGTTGTATCGGTTTTCCTCCAAAACCTTGCGGACAGCCTGCAACGGGAGCACGGCGCAGTCGTCGTATCCCTCCGACAAGACGCGCAACGCCTCATAAACGCTGCTAACATTGAGTATATGCGATGTGCGGTGACGATAGAGCGCCTCAAACGGATAGTCGTTCCGCACAATGATGACCTTCTTGTCCGACAGGCTGAAAAGCGACTCGACAGGCTCGTTGCGGCGGTAGCAGACAACATATTCAATCTGCAACGGCAGCGAGTGTTTTGTGTAACCAACTGGTGTCGGCTCGTCATCGGGTAGGCAGATGATATCGGGCTTGAGGCTTTCGTCGCAAGAAGAGCATGAATAAGTGTAGTAGTTTACCTTGCTGTAGGGCAGCATCTGGTCGAGAGCGTCGGGCAGAATTCCAATGTTCGCCTCATCGCCGTCGAAATAATACGGATAGATGTTTATCTGCGAGTAAACATTGATGCTGTCAGAGGCCGACACGCTCAACTGCATGAGCATCGGTATGATAAGTAACCACTTGTAAAACTTCATATTCGCAATATTTATAGCCGCATCGCCAAATGCGATTATCAGCATACGAACGAAACCCAAATTTAGCACTTTTTTTAGAAGTTAGTGCGTAAATTTTATGGCAAGATTCAAAACAAAAAAAAGCACCAAAAGGTGCTTTTTCGTTTTCATTATTTGTCGGATTATTCCCAACCGAACTTGTAAACCAGCGTCTGACGGTAAACCTCACCAGGGCGCAGAACAGCCGACGGGAACATCGGTTTGTTTGGTGCGTCAGGAATGCCCTGCGGCTCAAGTGCCACGGCGCAGTATGAGCAGAACGGAATGCCACCCTTGCCTGTCTGCGAGCTGTTGAAGTGCATTGCAGTGTAAACCTGCAAGCCAGGCTGTGTTGAGTATACTTCAACAAAACGTCCTGATTCAGGGTCGGTAACGCGGCCGCAGAAGCCCATCTCGCCAACCGGCTTGTCGATAATCCAGTTATGGTCGAAGCCTTTGAACAGCTGAATCTGCTCGTAAGGTGTGTTGATAGCATCACCGATTTTAACCGGTTTGCGAAGGTCCATCGGGGTGCCCTCAACGTTACGGATTTCGCCCGAAGGCACGCCGTCGGCAATAGGTGTAAACTGTTTGGCGTTCACCTCAATCTGATGACCAAACACAGGACCACTACCCGCTCCGCGCATATTCAGATACGGATGACTTGTAAGGTTGATGACTGTCGGTTTATCGGTTGTGGCCTCAAAATCGATGATGAACTCATTGTCATCGCTAAGCGAATAGGTAGCCTTAACGTCAAGGTTGCCAGGATAGTTCTCGTCACCGTCGGGGCTGTGAAGTGTCAGCTCATAGGCTCCGGCACGGCCAGCAATTTTTGTCTCCTTCACATTCCAATCGCGGCTATTGAAGCCTGTCGGGCCGCCGTGCAGATGGTTCTGACCGTCATTCAGTGCAAGCTGGTACTCCTTGCCATCGAGCACGAAATGTCCTTTGGCAATGCGGTTTGCAAAGCGTCCGCAGATGGCACCAATGTAAGCGTCACCGTCGATGGCTTCCTGAACGGTGTCGTAACCAATCATCACGTCAACCGTCTTGCCTGGATTCTGCGTATCTGGCAGTTGAACCGAAATAACCTTTGCACCGCGCGGCATAAATTCAATTGTCAAACCGTTTTTGTTCGACAACTGGTATGTTTTTGTCTCACTCATTTTTATATCGTTTTTTGTTTTTTAAGCGATGGCTAAGATATAAATAGTTCCGCATAAAACACGATTTATGAGCTAAACTTCATAGAAATATGGGTTGCAAGCTTTTGGCATATTTTTTGCCATATCTGTATCAGTAACAACTAATTCTATAATAAAATGAAACGTTACTTATTGTTATTGTGGGTTGTTTTCTTCCCTGTTTTGTTGGTTGCGCAAACAAGTCAATTTTCACAAAAAGAGCAAGATAAGATTTTAAAACAATTCACTAAAACGTTCAAAAACAAGGAAGCCGATTTGGACGAAATCGAAAAACAGGCAAACAATTATATAGAGAAAATTGGCAAAATGGTGGCGTATGATGTTATTGCTCATCCTGTTATAGATTCAATTCGAATAGATTCTTCCAAAATTGATGACACAACTTCCGTTATTTTGACATACAACTCTGATAACCAATTATATACCATCAATCCTAATGATGAGTATGAAAAAGATGGTTCCATCCCCCTTATGCACTTTTTCAATACAATGTATTATGGCGGTGGAATAGAGTCTGTTGTTAAGAGTACGGCATTTACATTTTCGTTTACCAACAACGATACGACATATGATGTTGTATATGAATTTGTTAATCAAAACGGTTCGACAGTAATTAGCAATAGATATATACAGAAGACAACCCAACCGTAACGTATGAATGGAAATTAGCCATCCTGTTCTCATACTTCGACCAAGCTCTTTATTCATATTGCATAAGTTGTTCACAAAAATTAAAATAAGTGTAACAGCATAACCTTTGCATCAGTCTTTTGGGTGTATTTCAATAACAACTTAAAACTTACAATTATGAATAAAGTAATATCAACAACAATCGCGCTGCTTTTTGCATTACAACTTTCAGCACAAGTATTGGTAATCCCCGACATTCACGGGCGCACATATTGGAAAGAAGCCACAGCTAAACATCCGGATTTGCCGGTCATTTTCCTTGGCGATTATCTTGACCCCTACTCATACGAAGGAATCACCCCGGAAGATGCGTTGGCTAATTTCAAAGAGATTTTAGCCTTCAAGAAAGCAAATATGGACAGAGTAACGCTGTTGATTGGTAATCACGAAGTTCATTATATTGACACCGCCCTGTGGTTCAGCCGTAAAGACACCGTCAATGCAGAATATATCCATCAATTACTGCACGAGAATCTGCCTTTGTTTCTGATGGCCACACATGTGGAATTGGACGGGAAAAGCTATCTGTTCACACATTCGGGCATACTTGAAGCATGGTGGAAAAAGTATTTCCCGGAAACGCCAACAGATGCAGCATCAATTTGCAACGCTCTGAATAGCAAGATGAAAGACTCGGCAACATCCGTAGAGTTTATTGATGATGCGCTAATGAATATCAGCAAACTACGCAGAGGCGACGCCGAAGCTGGCTCGTGTGTATGGGCAGATGTGCGCGAACAACCAAAAAAGACTGATTTTCTTAAGGAAACATATCAAGTATTCGGGCATACGCAATTGCGAAAGAAACCCGTCATAAAGAATTCTTTTGCCGATTTGGATTGCCGGAAAGCTTTCCTGCTCACAACGAAAGACGGACAGACCAGAATTGTTGAATTTGGGAAAGAATAAAATTCGTATTTGGGAAGCTCTTCTAACATAGAATGTTATTTTCATCATCTTGTTTCGAACAAAAAAAGCCAATAAAAACAGCTAATTGCGGACCACCTATCATTTTTGTTAGTCAGTAAAAAAAACAACAAAAAGCGCTGTAAATAGGCAAAATGCATTTACTTTGCGCTCCGTGAAAAAACTATTTTTGACATTGATTCTTGTCGTTCTGACGGCGGCGGCAACGCTTGCCCAAAGTAGTATTCTCACAAGAATCGAAAGCGAGTGTATCGGCCAGCCCCTAACCTATTATTTATCGAAAGCCGAGGCTGAAACCGACATTCTTTTCTTCTACAAAGACAACTGGGTGAACAGCATCACCATTCAGCAACCAACACAAGGCAAGACAATAAAACAGACTATCGACCGCGCCATTGCCGACTACGGTCTGACCTACATTGTCTTTCAGCGACGCAACATCATCTTCATTCCGCAAGGCTTCACTGTTGACAACGACAAACTGATGGAAGGCATGGTGGGATATATAAAGGTGATTGGCAACATTATGGAAAAAGGCCGATATAAGCAGAACAAGGTTGAAGGTACTGTACTGGCCGGCAAGACAATGGAACCGATTGTAGGCGCCGTGGTGCTGGATACAAAAAGCCATTCCGCCACCACAACTGATGTGAACGGTCATTATGAGCTGCTGCTGCCTGCCGGACAGACCGAGCTTGAATTCTCGTTCATCGGACTTGAAACAGAGGTGATTAAAATTGACGTGTTGAGCCCCGGCACACTCGATGTGGAGCTGATGGAAGCATCCATTGCGCTTGAGGGTGTAACAATAACATCAAGCGGTGGAAAAAACCGTATAAACCGCACACAGCTTGGCGTTGAGAACCTCGATATGCGCACCATAAGTAAGTTGCCTGTGCTGATGGGCGAAGCCGACATTGTGAAAAGCATGACACTGCTGCCTGGCGTGCAAACGGCCGGCGAGATGTCGACGGGCTTCAACGTGCGAGGCGGCAATGTTGACCAGAACCTGATTCTGCTCAACGAGGCACCTGTTTATAACACATCGCACATGTTCGGTCTATTCTCGACTTTCATACCTAACGCCATAAGCAGTGTCGAACTGTACAAAAGCGCACAGCCGGCCAGCTTCGGCAGCCGCATATCGGCGGTAATGGACATAGGGCTGAAAGATGCCGACACCACTCGTCTCCACGGCAATGCAGGCATCGGAATTCTGAATAGCCAGTTGTTTGTTGAAGCGCCCATTGGACGGAAAATCAGCTTCTACGCTGGAGGCCGTACTACCTATTCCAACTGGCTGCTGCACAAGATGCACAACGCCAATATACGCAACAGTGAGGCCAGTTTCTATGACCTGATTGGCAAAATCGACATCCGTCCCAACCGCAAGCACCATTTCGACATCTTCGGATACTACAGCAACGACTTTTTCAACTACAATCAATTGAGTGAATTTGCTTACACTCAACAGATTATAGGTATAAACTACCGATGGCTCATCACACATCAAGCGCAGTTCAAGCTGTCGGGAAGCCACACTGGCTACACATCGGTAATGTCGGACCTGACGCAAAAGACACTCAGCAGCAGCGTCGAAACAGGCATCTACCACACTCGCGGCAAAGCCGAACTTCTATTTGAGCAGCTAAGCCACAATCTAAATATAGGTGTGGAAGCTAACCTGATAAAAATAAACCCGGGCAAGATGTCGGCCTACAACAGCCAGTCCTCGATAAAACCAGCAAAAACCGCCGACGAGAACGGCATTGAAGCTGCCGCGTTTATAGCCGACAACTACAATATAACCGACAACCTGAGCATCTCTGCCGGTGTACGATACTCGTTGTTCAGCAAGATTGGCCCTTGCACTGAATACGAATACTCGACAAAGGCGGCAAAAAGTGCGACAACAATCAAAGACTCAACAATTTACGCCGATGGCGAAATGGTAAAACCTTATCAAGGCATCGAACCGCGAATTGGTTTGCGATACAAACTCAGCAACACGCGCTCCATAAAAGCGGGATACAGCTACACAAAACAATATCAGCAACTTATAAGCAGCAGCACATCGGCCATGCCGTCAGACTATTGGAAATTGGCCGACAACAACGTAGCTCCGCTTTCGAGTCATCAAGTCTCAGCCGGCTACTTCTCAACCCTATGGGACGAGATTCTCGACTTCTCGGCTGAGGTTTATTACAAAATATCGCAAAATCAGATTGACTACAAAAACGGCGCTGTGACAACAATGAACAGCAACATTGAGCAGGAGATTCTGGCCGGCAAAGTGCGCTCTTACGGACTTGAGCTGATGCTGAAGAAAAGCATCGGCAACCTGAGCGGCTGGTTAAGCTACACGCTGTCGAACACGCAGATGAAAGTTGACGGACAGTTTGCCGAGGAAAAGATAAACGGAGGCCAATATTATGCCGCCATCACTCACCACTTGCACGACCTGAGCATTACGGCCAACTACCAGATAACACGACGTTGGAACGCAGCTGCCAACTTTGTGCTGACAAGCGGCCGCCCAGCAACCTATCCCGAATATGTTTACCAGGCTAACGGCATGGATATTGTCCATTTTTCGAGCCGCAACCAATACCGTCTCCCGGCCTACCACCGCCTCGACCTGTCGGCTACCTACGAAGGCAATCTGAACAAAAAACAGAAGGTGCACCCAAGCCTTACGTTCGCACTCTACAACGCCTACGGACACAAGAACATATACTCAGTGTTCTATAAGAAAAACGCTCCATCGGCATTGAACAACTACCACACCTACGGACTTTACAAACTATCAATAATAGGAGTTCCGATACCATCAATAACACTTAACCTTAGATTTTGATATAGTTTTTTAGTTGAATTATTAAAAAAGTTTATCTTAGTAAACATGAAACACTTATTCATCATATTGTTACTTATTGCGATGAATTTTATGTCATGCGATTGGAATACGCCTCAATATTCTTATCAATATATTAAGTATGCCGTTCAGTTCTATAAAATAGACAAACGGACTAATGCTCCTGATGAAAAAACAATAACTAAACTATATTATTCTGATATTGCTCTTAATTATTCCAACGAAACTCGCCACTACTTAGACTCTATCTGCCTTAATAATTGTTCAATTTATCATAAAAATGACAACGACACATTGGTGTTGATTCATATATATAATCGGGATTTTTATATGGAAAAAGGAATGGAAGATTTTCAAAATAATGATAGTGTTAATTTGTTTTTCACCAATTACTATTATAATGAAGCTTATATATACGAGTTAGAGATATGCTCAGAATATAAACCTCATGGATTTTTCAATTAATTAAAAAAACATCAAAAAAAAACGATTATGGCAAAAGCAAAAAATGCAACGGAAGGAAATAGTTCTATAACTAACCAAACGAATAATTCTACCTCAGATTCAGGCATTGTTTCCTCATCTAATTCGGCCAATACAATTAATATTATTCAATATGTCCATAAAATTAGAGGTTACACTTATCTTAATAAGGAACTATGCTTTAATGGAAACCTTTTTTATATAGAAAGAGAAAAAGAAAATTGCAATAAAGTATTCTTAACTTCCGAATGGAATCAAACATGGCCTTACAATGCTTTCAGAAAGAAAAAAATAAATGACAACACATCACCTTCAAATAATAAAAGAAATCCCGCAGGTTGCATATATATTGCATTAGGACAATTATTTTACTATTATAGATACTATAATAAAGTTCAAAACAGATTTCCATCCATCACCCGACTATTTGAAAAATACAAATATGATGCTCAATCTGATACAACTACAGCATATAAAAACGGCAACCCATATAAAAGTTACAATCTACAGGACTTAAAATCTTTAATGTATAGGCTAAAACGATTTATTGATTTTAAATTTTCATTAGCTAAAGGTTCATCAGGTATACCTAGAGAGTCAGAGCTAAAAAATGTTCTAAAGAAAATGAGATGTAACAAACACTGGACATCTAATGAAAAAACAGCCGAATTACTATACGAAGCTATTGTAATTAATCAAATTCCGGTTTTAGTTTGGGTTCAATTAGATTACAAAATATGGACTGGTCATTTTTTAATAATTGATGGTTGCAAAGTCAATCGGAATATTTTAGAAAGCAAGCAATCGTTTAATGCTGCATGTGAATTTCATTATAATTATGGCTGGGGTGGGTCAAATGACGATTGGTACAATACTTGGGATGGATTAAGACCCAATAGTCACCATTTCAATAAATACAGACGTTTGTATTTCTATGCTCCAGAAACAATAATGGTTAAGAAGGCAGATAATAACTCAGCTCCCCCTCTTATTTCCGACCTTAAATACCCTAAAATTTAAAAATTGTATATATTGGAAATGCTCACATACAAAAAAACATTATATTTGCAATGTTGGAATAATGATACTATCTATAAAAGATTAGTTAATTTCCAACAAATGCTTTATAAAGAGCTTGGTAAACAGCATAGAAAGAAATAAGATTTTTTCTTTCTATGCTTATTTTTTTAATATAACAAGAGTTCTAACACCATCTTACTCATCATTATACTCTGATAATGAGGCATTTAAAACCGATATTACTAATTCTTCTGTTTGCCGGGTGCGAAGAATATTTTGTACCGAATATTGATTCGGTGCGCCCTGTTTACGCTTTTGACGGTTATGTAACAAACCTGCCTGGCCCTTACTGCGTAAAAGTAATGAAATCAAAAGGTTACAATGCCGAACAACCAATAGAATACATTACCGACGCCTCGGTGACAATAGAATGCGACGACGGCCAAATCTACCCTCTGACACACAAAGCCTACGGCAACTACTATACCGACAGCGCGTCATTCCTTGGCATAATCAACAAATCGTACAGGCTTAAAGTTGTGACCGCCGACGGCAAAGAGTTTGAGTCGGGATATGAGCAGATGCTAGAATGTCCTGAAATTGAAGAGCTTACAGCTCAGTATTATGAAACAAAAAAAATAACGCTTGACGGCACAACATATCGCGACGAGGTTGAAAAAGGCCTGCAAGTGATGAACACCACCAACGCCGCCGCCTACACACCCTACTACCGCTACGAGTGCCGGCTGATTCTGCAGTCGCAACAACACTATTCTGTCGAGCCCGCACCTTCTATAGAACGGTATATCTTCCGCCCATATAACTCGCAAGGCAACTTGTACATTGCCAACGCTAAAGATTATGAGAACAAGCATATAACCGGCAATCAGCTATACAGCACATCGACAAAAATGTTCCGCCACGCCGACGATAATATTATCCAAGGCTTGGATTACGAAGTTCGGAACTGCGGCGAATATGTCAAGGTAACCCAATACTCGATGACAGAGGCGCAGTATAATTACTGGGAAGCCATCAGCCATCAGCTCGAGAGCAAGAATTACCTTTTCGGAGAGCTTGAGCATCAAGTGGTTGGAAACATCAAATGCACCACCGATGAGGGTGAGCAAGCGTTAGGTTTCTTTGGAGCATCGGCAGCCAAGAGCAAGATTCGTGCCTTCGGTCTGCACGAGTATAACAACACGGTTCGCACCTACGACATCGACACTTTCCCCGACACCGACACTGTGATGATTTTCGAAGGAGTGCCAAAATTTGCAGTGACATTCAGCAACTGATATCGCCAACACAATGATTAAGAAGATTTTATCGGCATTAATAATATCTGTGGGACTGTTTGCGACGGCAGCGGCGACATCCACTCCTACGGCAGTTTTTCTGCAAATCGACCGCAGTAGCTACATTTCGGGCGACGACTTGCTGTTTGGCGTTTTGCTCGACACTAACATACTGAATGACAGCATCAACGGCAACGATGTACTTATCGACATTACCGCCGCCAACGGCAGTTGGATTGTCGGCACTGTGGCAAAGAGAAACCATAGTGTTGCCTCTGGGCTTATCAACATTCCCGACTCGCTGCAAACAGGCTACTACCGCATACGCGCCTACACAAACTACCCAAATGTGGACAACTATTTCTGCCAGCGCGAATTTTATGTAACCAACCGTTTCGGAAAATCACCCGACAAGACACTACGGACAAACAATTCAGAAACAGAAAAGCCTGTATCTGGAGGCATCATCGGACTGACTAAAACCGAATTCCGGACAAAAGAGAGATTTGAGCTGACACTGCAATCTGATGACAGCATCAACGCGATTGTCCGCATCATCAGCAAAAAACAGTGGGACAGACAGTGGCAACCAATTGCCGGCAAATGTGAGCCGTTCAGTTTCAATGACGGCTTCTGCCCGCTTACACCATACGATGGCGTTCTGATAACCGGCACCGTAACTGACTCGGTTGGTACACCCATTAACAATGCAGTGGTGTTCACTTCATTCCAAGACAGTGTGATACGCCTGCGTTACGACATCAGCGACGAAAACGGACGGTTCTGCACCTTGCTACATGAATATTATGGTCAGCAGCAGATATTTGTGAACGCTTTCAACAGCAAATTGGAGCCGTATCTGAACGCGCGCATAACACTCGATAATCAATTTTGCCGCACCGACAGCAACAACAGCCTGACCGAATCGTATCAGGAGACCGACAGCATGGAACTGAACAAGGCCATAATATCAAAGGCGTATGACCTTCATCTGTACAAACCGCAGGAAACATCCTCACGCCCCGAATCGAACTACGAGCAGTACGTGATTGGCACCCCGGCTCACAGCATAAAAACAGATGATTATGTTGCATTTACCGACTTCAACGAGATAGCTCGCGAGGTGCTGCCGTTCATACGCATCCGCAAAAACAAAGGCATAGCCGAAATGCGAATAGTAACCGATTTCGAACTGAAAAGAACAGTAAACGCCAATCCGTTTATCATAGTCGACGGTGTACCATTGTCGCAGATATCGCCGCTTCTAAGCTGTGGCTCGGCAAAAATCAAGCAAGTCGATACGCAAACACGGCCAAGATATTTCGGCAACATAATCTTCGAAAACGGAATACTGATTGTTTGGACTCACAAACAGGATTTTTGGGACAAGCTGTCTGTTCCCGGCACGTTCAGCTTCACTATACAAGGATTTCAACCGTCTTTGGAATCAGGACGGCCAGAACAATCGAAAGACAAATTGCCCGATTTACGACAGACAACATATTGGAATCCAAAGGTTTCGGCAAACAATGGCAACAAAATAGAGATTGAGCTGTCGGACGAGACTGGCGAGTTTGTGATAGAGTTTACCGGTATCAACCGAAAAGGCGAAATAATAAAGGACTTCAAACTGATTAATGTTAAATAGCCGTATGAAGAAACTGATTATTGCGATACTCACACTTGCCGCCGTCAACTGTCACGCTCAAGGCGACAAATTCAAAAAGACGGCCATACAGAACATAACCGGCAACGCCTTTGTGCATTACTACGCACGGCTTAACGGCACGCCTTTTTACAATCAGAACTGGCTTGCAGGCGATGTTACAATGAAAAGCGGCGACGTTTACAAAGGCCTTCCTCTACGCTACGACGCCTTCCGCGATGAGCTGGTTTACTTCAACGAAGTGAACAACAACGCCATTATTATTGATAAAAACTCAATTGTCAGTTTCTCGCTTGACAACAACTACGGCGATGTCGAACTTTTTGAGCCGATGTACGACAAAGGCCTGCGAGGAATGAGCGGCCGATATATGTGCATAATGCTGAAAGACAGTATTTCTGTAATCAGAAAATACGAAGCAATGGAAGAAAAATACAACACGATAAACAGCAGCGGCAAAACTGGTGAAATATTGCATAAAACCTCAACTTACACATGGAACGGCAAAGAACTGAACTCTGTTCCGAAGCGCCGCGGAGCTATTTTCAATCAATATCCGACACACAAAGACGAGCTGCGCAAATTCTGCTTCCAACATCACATCCATATGAAAGAAAAGCAGGATATAATCTTGTTATACAAAGAGATAAACCGACTAATAAAAGAGGATTCAAAAGTTGTAAAATAAGCATTGCTGTTTTGACTAACAAAAGCAACTGTTTTTAGCCAACAGCAAAATACTATCTTTGCGGAAAATTTGAACTGATGGATTTTTCCGACACCATTTGTGCAATATCAACAGCCACAGGCAACGGCGCCATAGCAATTGTAAGGCTTAGCGGACCGCAGGCCACAGCTATTGCCAAAAAGGTTTTCAGCGCACGGCGAAAGAGCTTCGATATCAATAGCCAACCGTCGCACACCGCAGTGTTCGGAACCATCAGCAATAATGGTGAGCCAATTGACGAGGTGCTACTGACCGTTTTCCGCGCGCCCCACTCCTACACCGGCGACGATATTGTTGAGATTGGCTGCCACGGCTCAACGTTCATCCAGCAACAGATTCTTCAAACGCTCATTGCCAACGGCGCACGAATGGCCGCCCCAGGCGAGTTCACCCAGCGCGCCTTTCTGAACGGCAAGATGGACCTGTCACAAGCCGAAGCCGTGGCCGACTTGATTGCCTCAACGGGCGCTGCATCGCACCGCGTGGCGCTTAACCAAATGCGCGGCGGCATATCGACAGAATTGGCTCACCTGCGCGATGAGTTACTGAAAACAATATCGCTTGTTGAACTGGAATTGGATTTCAGCGAAGAAGATGTTGAGTTTGCTGACCGTTCGCAATTACGCACACTACTAAATAATATAGGTGCGGAAATCGACAGGCTGATAAAATCGTTCAGCCTTGGCAACGCCATCAAAAACGGTGTGCCAGTTGCCATTATCGGCGAGCCGAATGTGGGTAAATCTACATTGCTGAACGCAATTCTGAAGGAGGACCGCGCCATTGTGAGCGACATTGCCGGCACCACCCGCGACGCCATCGAAGACACTATCAACATCGACGGCATAACCTACCGTTTCATTGACACGGCAGGCATCCGCCAAACAACTGACACGATAGAAAATCTCGGAATCGAAAAGACCTTCCAGAAGATTAGCCGCGCCGCCATTGTGATTGCAATGTTCGATGCCGCAGACACTGTAGAGAAAATCACCGCGTCGCTTGGCGAGATTGAAGCCCGAATGACAGAAGACGCAACGCTGATTGTGGTGCTGAACAAGTGCGACATTCACAACTCCAACCTGCCGACAATTAACAGCCGGAAACTGCTCGGGCAAGTGTCGATTTCGGCAAAAAGCGGCAATATCGACAGCCTTATCGACCTGCTGACCAGCAAAATGCGCCAACAGAACACCGATGATGTCATTATCACCAACGCCCGTCATTACAACGCACTGCTGCTTGCCCGTGAAGCGCTCGACCGCGCCACTATCAAACTGAACTGCAACACCAAAACCGACCTGCTGGCCATCGACATTCACGATGTTATCGACAACCTTGGTTCAATTCTCGGTTCTGAGATAACGCCCGACGAGGTATTGGGGAATATTTTCTCACATTTTTGTATTGGGAAGTGATAAGTTAGGAGTTAAATTTCGAAACTCAACCTTACTCTTTGCACATTACACTTTACTCTCTCAACATATCCCTATCCTCTCCTTTTTCGCCTTTCAAGCCGCAAAAGCGGTTATCAACCGCAAAACAACAATTATCCTTTTGTTTGTTCCTTTTATCAAAATTGAGGAGCCGCACATTGAGCTGCATCTGTTTTTTTTATGACATATATCACAAAAGCAAGTATTTATCAGCCAAAAAAACGCGCCGCTATACCTTAGTATAAATAATAGACTATTAGTATCTTTGGGGCGTTATAAACAAGCAAATTAGGGGGAGGATTAATTATGAAACGTTCATTTTTAAATACAAGAGGCATTAATGCTAAGGTTTTGTGCTTAGCAGTGCTCGCATTTTTGGCCAATGGGACGTGGGGACAAACTTACACTACCAGACAAGATGGGAATTGGAATAACAACAATACTTGGTGGTTGGGGGTTCCTCCCACAAATAAAGAAATTACCATAGCAAATAATGTGAATTTAGACGTCAATTATTCAACTAACAATAAATTCACCATAAACAGCAATAAAGCCCTTAATGTAATAAACGGTGACTTAAATACTTCAAGCAAAGAATTTATAACTTCCGGAACGATTAACATTGCAGAAGGGAAAACGGTAACTGTGGGAATTGGTTCCAATTTCACCTTAGGCGCAAATGCAACAATTGGGGGGTATAATAATGGATATGGCACTTTAATATTGAAACACAAAATCAAAGGTAATAATTACACTTTAGAAACCAATGTTGATGTTTTTGCCGACAGAGGAACAAATAATACTGATACTGATTTCAGTTGGGGACTCGTTGATTTTAACCTCACCATCAATAATAAAACTTTCACAAACAATCGAAACAATAATAATAACACTAATATTATTAAAAATCTCACAATCAACAAAAACGGCAAATACGTCTCTAATTTCAATTCAAAAGTAAGTACAAAACTAACTTATAACGGCGGAAGTATTGTAGTTGCTGATAACTATAAACTTTATTTAGAGAAGGAATTAGAAGTAAACGGAAATTTAACTATTGACGAACATTTCGACATCAAAGGTGTCACTTCAATAAAAGTCAAAGAAGGCTGCCACCTCTCAATTAACGCCGACCTTACTATAGACCAAAATGTCACATTGTCAGGCGATATACGTTTGGGAAGCGGAAAAACTCTCACTTTGAAAGGAGGCCAAATAACATTTACCGGCACAACTGATTTCAGCCACTCAGCCGGAAACAGCACAATCCTTATAAAAAACAGCGCCACAATAAATGGCCTAACAACATGCATTGGCGGCAACTTTGTATTTGAAAACAGTATTGAATACAATAGTACGAACACCTGCATATTGCCTGGCAATTACCCAAATTTGACTGCAACTCTAACCACTGGCAATAGTTTATCTCTTTGTGGAGATGTTGAGATAACAGGTACTCTGACATGGAATAATAATTCATATATATACCTTAACGAACATTTATTGTCTGTTAAAGCAATTTCAGCAAGTACTGCATTAAGCAAAAGCCACATGTTTATTGCCGGAGGCGAGGGCACGCTCAAATACATGAATCCATCCAATGGATTAATACTGCATGTTGGCACAGAAAGCGCAACAACTGGCAAAGAATACTCGCCTGTAAAATTCGTGTCAGGAATATCGGGCGGTGCATCTTCATACGTGACGGTACAAGTTATGGATACTGCAGAGTCAGGACACTCCACCGACCTTGAGCGCTATTGGACAATAGGAGGCTCAGGCCTTGCCGAAGGCTCTATCGGAATGGAATTCACATACGTTGACCCCGACGATGGTTTGAACTATGGCGATTTAGGCGTGTGGAAAGTTTATCATAATGGTTTGAAAGTTAATGAAAACGCCACAATTGGAAGCAACAAAATAACGGTTACGACACCCGATATCAATGGTGTATGGACAGCAGCGGAGCCAAACGTTGTTACTTTATACACTTGTAGCAATGGTAATTGGAACGAACTCACCACATGGACAACCGACCCCACTGGCAAAACTCACGTTGGTGCAGAAATTCCCGATATGAACCACAACGTGGTTATCTTAAACGGATTTAAAGTAACCACGGTCAGAAACGAGACCGCTCGTTCAGTAAAAATTTGCGCTGGTGCCGAACTGGATATGGGCACTTATGCCGATGGACATAATTTTATGAACGTTTACGGACAAGGAACGTTAAGTATTGGAGCCGGCGATTTCCCCAATAACGGCAACTATAGTTTGTTTGTGTCGCCCGATGGTGGAACAACAAGGTTTTATGGCGCACACATTTCCAATGCCATACCACATCAATACACATACAATAACTTGATACTTGAATATAGCGGCGATGTGGAGCGCAAGCTTTCGAAAAACTTAGTGATAAACGGCAACTTGACACTAACCAATGGTTCTTTGGCATTTACAAAAGCCAATCAATCGATATATGTAGGTGGAAATATTGACATTGCTACAACAGGCGGCATTTATGTTTATGGAGCCGGCAGTAAAACGCAAGCCGACACAATAGTTATTGGCGGCAACTTCATAAACCGTGGCCAAGTAATTATGACTCAGCGTTCCAAATATGAATTAGACGAAGCCATTAGTGCCGAAGGTTCTGATGGACGAGGCATTATTAGATTTGTTGGAGAAAAGAATGTTGAATTTAATTGCTACAACACCACAAAATTAAGCCAACTTATAATTGATAAAGGAACCGACCAAACATATCGTGTAAAGCTATATTCAAGCAACACAAGCAACTTCCAATTAATGGGTAATGCAACAAATTTTGGTAATAAAGGCGAAATCAAACCACAAACAAAACCTGATGGCTTCACCAATCAAGATAATCCTCCGCTTATTTTAAAGCCATTATGGCTGCGTAACGGCACGTTGGAACTGACTGGATATGTGGAGATTAAATCACTATCGGAAGGCGGTGATGACAATTTCTTTATTCCGCTCAACGGATGCCTACACTTGAATGGCGAAAATGTCAAAGTGTATGTATGTATAAATGGTGGTAAAGGAAACCGAGCGTTTATGCCTGCCGGAAAATTTATTCTTGACGCAGGTTTGTTCGATGCCAGTAGTGGTTCTGGCGCTGTATTCCGCAACACTTCAGAAATATATATAAACGGTGGCACATTCAGAGCGGCACAATTGCGTCCGTCACAAAATGTTGACGGTGGCAAAACAACCTACGTTCAAACTGGTGGCACAGCAATATTTGACAGCCAAGGAGAGGAAAAAGCCGGATACGCTACATTCCACATGCCTTTCGAGACATACACGTTTAAAATGACAGGCGGAACGCTTAAGATATATGGAGCTCAGAATAAAACCGGCAAAAGTACTATAGGTGGTTCATTTGCCATAAAATGCAATCCAGAGAACAGCAAAATAACCGGCGGAGAAATTATTGTGAGTGCGGTAAAAACCGACTGGACCACCAAACATACAGAATGCAGAATGATAAGCTCTATTCCGCTATACAACCTTACCCTTGCCAATGAGGATGGAAGAGGAAGCGATGTATATACAAATCACACATACACTGACTTCAGTGGTGATGTGAACGGGAATCCGGTCAGTGTAGAAGCCGACAAATTGTATGTGAAAAACAATCTGAAAATATGCAGCGGAGTAACCTTCCTGACAAAAACCGGTGGAGTTTTAAAAGACATAGAAGTTGGCGGAGATTTGATTATTGAATCGGGTGCAACTCTCATTCATGGCAACAACACCATCACATTGAATGGTGACGGCAGCAGAATCCAACAATTCACATCAGATGGCACAGTGAAAAAGGATAACGGGTCGACTTTTGGTTACTACAATCTCATTATCGACGACAATGCCGACGTGCAGGTAAACAGCGATATTATAGTGCGCAATGACTTCACGCTGGGCGAAGGAGCCAAAATGCGCGATGGTGCTGCCAACACCTATACTCTGCAAGGGAAAAATATAACTATTAACGGAACACACTTGCGGCCAGTGTCGGGAGCAGGAAAAATAGAATTCAAAGGAGATTCTCCAACCATATCGGGCAATGGCAACGGCTCGCTCAACAATGTGAATGTAGAGTTAACATCGGGAGTTTTGGCTATTAATGCACGAAACATCACAATTAATGGTGATTTGCGATTGCTAAACAGCGGCAATAACAGTTCCGGTAGAGTTTCTGTCGAGGGCACAAGCAAACTGACTTTCGGTCCCGAGGCACATATATACACTGACGAAGCTGACGGCCAGGATTTTGGCGAACGTAAGATAATATACACCAATGGTCTGTCGTCAAGTGGCGGTGTGGCTAAAGTATATAGTGAGGATGCCAACTCGTTCTTATTCCCATTTGGAACAAAAAACGGAAGTAACTACTACTACACACCAGCCCTAATAACATACAAAAAGGCAGATGTTTATGGAACAATAACATCAATGCCAGTATTAGGAGCACATCCCCTTATTGGCAATGCCAGCAAAGCATTAGCGTATTACTGGGTAACAAAAGAAGACGGTTTCAGCGGTGTACCAGCTGGAGACCTTGAGCAAAATTACACCTATCAAGCTAGTCATGTAAGGGGGACTATTGGTAATTACGTACCCGCCCGTTATCATAATGCCGAATGGAAAAAAGGTGTGACTGGTGATATGCATAAAGGAGCCAATAACTTTGATTACAATACTGCAACGAACGCCTCAGGAGAATACACATGTGGCGACCCCAATGATTCTTTTACTGATATTCTGAAACTTTACTCGTCGAACTATGTAACCACAAATAGCAATACCGGCAATTGGAATGACCCTCGCAGTTGGTCAATAGATAGTGTTAATGGTGTGCCTAATGTGAAGATTGGTGACACCTATTATAAATACAATGGTAACACTAAATATGTAGAATACAATCCTGCAACTGGCGATGATATTGTTCCTGGCAGCGAAATAGAATTATACGAGTCAGAAGGTGTGTTTAACTCATCTCTACCTACTCCAACTGCCACAACCGCCGTGCGCATTGGTTCTGCCAGCCATAATCACACCATTATGATGACAGAAAATGGAGAATCCTGCGCCACTCTCCGTATAGAGCCAGGTTCGACTCTGGATTTGGGGGTCTTCACCGGACATACATTCTCATTAGTAGAGGTTGATGAATCGGCAGAAGAAGGTGCGGGAACGTTGAAAATAGCGTCATTGGGAAATAATGATTTAGTATACGATGGTGTTTATAGAGGTAGTTTCCCTTCGGGCGATTTTGTGAAATTTCTTGGAGAACACGGAGGCACAGTACATTACTATGGTAATACAAAAACTTATTATATACCGTCTGTTTCTGAAAGTGGATTAGCTCTTACAAATTATTGCAATCTGATAATTGGAGGAGATGTTTATGGTCATAGAATTCGTATACCTATGGATATAGATATAACCATATATAAAAATTTAATTGCAAAAGGTTTTATGCATTCTGCCTACGTTTGGAACCCTCACACTGTAACCATTCATGGCAATTTAATTGTAAAAACCAATAGCGAATTTTATATGGCAGAAGCATCAGCCAATAAAACCATGAATTATATAATCAATGGAAATGTAGATGTCGAAGAATCCGGAAGTTTTAGAGTTTCTGGAAAATCTAAAATAATACACAATTTGGAAATTGGCGGCAACCTGAATGTTAATGGTACTTTTAACCTTTCATATGGCACTATCGGAAATGATGCTTTTCAAATCGCCACAACATTTTTTGGTAGCGATACATCTCGCATTACAGGCAATGGTAGTATCAAATTTTATAGAGTAATATGTGACAAAGGCTTTGATGCCTCATCGATGCTAATTTTGCAAAACCCACATGTATCAACTGAACATGCAGACGATGAAGCATTCTTGGTATTGAAGCACGGCACATTCCAAGTCGATTTCCCAAGCGATGACAACAGCATTGACCTGAACACTAACTGCCCCCTTACAATTGCAACTCCTACCCGACTTTCAGTAAAGAAAGGCACTGTAAATGTCTGCAATTACGATAACAATCACGAACTCACACTTAATGGTTCAATCGATGTGCAAGGCGGCGTTCTAAATATTGGCGACCAAAGTAAAGAACAATCGAATAGTATTGTCTATTCGGCAACCAGCACGCCAACAATAAATGTCAGTGGCGGCCAGATGAATGTGAATGGTATCATCCGCCGTACAACAGGCACACGCTATGGTTCGCTCATCTATCATCAAAGCGGAGGCACTGTGGTTATTAAAGGCAACGACCGTGCAGTAAATGCCCCCGATGGCAACTCTGCATTTGAGGTTATGAACGACGGCAGTGAATTTATAACCACTGGTGGCGAGTTAATAATTAAAGCCACAGACGGAGGCGACCGTTTTGGCGACGTGCTTATTGAGCCAACAATAGCCAATTGCACTGGCGGCAGCATCATCTTCGATGGTGGCGACGAGCAAAAAATACTGTCGGCAACAAGTTTGCATAGAATAGTTGTAAATAGCGGCAGCCAACTTCACGTTTATTCATACCCGATAACTACCGATTCGCTTGAAATTGCCAATGGTGCCATATTCGACTCTCGTGGTTTCGACCTTACAATTAAAAAGGGATTTAGAAACCAAAACAATTCTAATGTTTCGGGAATTGATGCTGGTGGTTTCATCGCAGGAAACAGCACTCAAACCACGTATTTCACTGGCAATAATGTTCGATTTGGCGGAGCTGCCGACAACCTGACAAACTTTGCCAATGTGATTGTAAATGGCCGACTCACTCTAACTGACGCCTACTCCGACATTATGGTTAACAAAAATCTGACACTTACCTACGGAACAGTAACCGACAATGGCAGTGACATCCGCCTTATTGGCGATTTGGAGAACTATGGCACTTTTGTAAGCAATGAATCGACCGGAGGCCTCAACTTCTGCGGAACTATCACCGAGCAATATATTAAAGGTGTGGGTACAGGTGTGCTTGGGTCTGTTACTATAAACAACCCGCACAAACTATTCCTTTACACCGACACACGTATAGACAACAAACTCACTCTAAACGCAATACTTTACGCCGACATTTACCAATTGACTCTTGGAGAGAACGCAACAATAGATGAAGCTGTTGGTTTTGACAAGACCAAGATGATATTGCTGAACGGCGCTCAAGAAGACAAAGGCGTAAGAAAGATTATCCATAGTGGCAGTTCAAGTTTCACGATTCCAATAGGTGTTGACGGATTCTACACCCCGGCGAAATATGTATTCACCAAAAACATATCAGGCGAAGAGACTTCGCTAACCGTTAAAACCGTTGACTATCTGAATAAGAACCTGACAGAAACACCCACCACCTATTTAAAATATTTCTGGGTTGTCACAACAGAAGGCTTTAACGAAGAAAATGTAGATAAAGATGCTGCGAATGGTAACTTTACGGTAACACAAACCTACACTTATCCTGATGATGCCACTCACCTTGTGGTAGATGCATCACAATCAGAATCGGATATGTTGCCTGAATATCTACACACTCTTGGCGAATATGAATGGGTTAATTTCAAAACCGGAGGAAAAGCATCTTTAGATGCAAACAACAACCAAATAATATTTAATCCGTCATTCGGACATCTTGAAGGAGAATACACTGCCGGTATAGTTCACGATACTATTTATACTGGTTTACCCGTTCTTTATTCAAATGGCACCGGTGGCGGCAATTGGCATGAAAAAAGCACTTGGAAGAAAAAAGATGAAAACGACAACTATATCGATTTAGGGCCAACCGAGGATATCGGTGAGAACCCTGTTCATCTTCGTGGAGATGATGTTGTAATAGTCGATGCCGATGACACTAAATCGTATTGCTTATACTTTGATGATGTTGCCGCAACTTTGGATTGTAGAACAAAGAGCGGCAACGACTTTGGCCGCGTTTACGGCTCCGGCACTCTGAAAATAGACGCCACCGACAAAGGCAATTATATGTTCCCCGCAGGCAATTTCGATAAGTTCCTTAAATACAGTACAAGTACTGTGGAATTTGGCGGTGACAACAATGGAACCCTTCCGGCAAGCCCTGGTAACTCATCGCGTCCACTGCCTAACGTGAAATTTTCGGGCACTGGCATAAAGACACTTCCTGCCGGTACTACCGAAGAAATAGACGGTAACCTGACTATCGTGGATGGTGCTACTCTTAATAATACCGCTAACAACATCAAGATAATCGTCCGTGGCGATTGGACTGATAAAAACACATCTGTATCAGGATTCAATGCCGGAAGTTCGATTGTGGAATTCAATGGCGACTCAACACAACGTCTCAATGTCTACAATGACAATACGGTGTTCCCGAGTTTAATAATTAACAATACTGGCACGCAAAGCGACAGCATAATTATTGGCGACTGCGATACCGAAGAGCCTATTAATCACGGAATTAGTGTTTCTTCAAAATTAACACTAACTAAAGGCCATGTACATACAGACTTAAACAATTGCTTAGTTGTTTCAGAGCCAACAGCCAATATAACAGGCGGCAGCGAAGATTCGTATGTTGATGGTCCTCTCGGCATTTATGCAATAGCCAAATCCAATCCTAAATATCCGGTGGGTAACGACAACCGCTTTGCATCAACAACACTTAACAATGTAAGCGTTGGCGGTGTATGGAAAGTTCAGTACTTCAACCAACAAAGCGGAAATGAGGCCGTTACAGCCACAATGACTGACCCATTGACCGGAGTTAGCGAAAACGAATACTGGAAAGTCTATCCTCCGACAGGAAACGAAAATGCAACGGCTAACTTGACATTGCGCTACGATGAACAATCGTACCCGCAAATCAGAACCGCTGCCCAGTTGAAAAAGCTAACTATGGTAAGCTACCCAAATCCTGACAAATGGGCTATTATTAAAAATAGTGGGGCAAGCGGAACCGTAACTTCAGGAACAATAACCTCAACCGAGGATGCACAAACTGTTTCCAATAAAGAGTTCACATTGGGTTATTTGGGCACAACCGCCAAATTAACTCCAGGCAACTACTATGTATGCGATGGTAACAACAGTGTTGAGATACCTGTGACATTGACTGGTACGCCAAACTACACCTTGCAATATACGGTTGATGGCGGTGCCCCAATCACAATACCCGACATCACTTCCGATTCATACAAATTGGTACTTTCAGCATCAACATTAGGCGGACACAAACACGATAATGAGGGTAATCCATTGCCGTATGAAGTACGGCTTGCCGGTGTCAGCGACCCAAGTGGTGATGGTAATGCTTTCACCAACGATGTTGCCAATGTAATTGTATGGTACAACGAAGTGCCGACAATAATAGGAGACGATGCTGTTGGACAAGGCGACACGCATCCATATTCGACAACAACAACCGGTCATAATTCGACATCATATTTGTGGTCTTGGTCCGGCACTGGCAATAGTAATGCAACTTTGTCAAGCACTAATCAGTCATCTATAAATGTGACATTCAAACGACCCGGGTCAAATGCAAATACTAACACTGGTACATACACACTCTCTCTTACCAACACATATACTAATAGCAACGGTACTACCTGTTCGGCATCAAGCAATAAGATTGTGAACATACAGAAAAAACCTCAACCTAAGATTGTGGCTGACAATGGCACATTTAGTTCATGTTATGGAGAAACACACACTTACTCTGTATCTGAAGTTGTCAACCATACATATTTATGGAGTGTTACTGGAGGAACAATAACAAGTGGCCTAAAATCACATACTTGCACTGTTGAATGGGGTAATAGCGGTTCAGGAACAATAACCATTTCCGAAACAGGTCAAGGTAATGGTACTGGAAGTGAAACTAAAGAAATATTCTTCTACCCTGCCGCAGAAATAGGAACTATTGTGCCTCCAGAATATGTATGCGACAACACAAGAGGTACGGTTACTATCAAAAATACTAAGTCAACATTGCAATATATGGTTTGCGATAATAATGACGAAAGTATTGTATATAGCGGCTACCAATCTGGTACTGGCGAAGACTTGAATATTACTATTGATGCTATTAGAACAAATGTCGAGATTAAGGTAATAGCCAAAAACGATGGTTGCTCAACAGAATCAGAAGGTAAACCTATCAAAATCAGTCCAAACCCAGATATTACTTGGGTAATTGGAGAAGACTTGTACATTGGCAAACCCACCAACTTGCATTTAGAGCAAACAAGCGAATTCAATGAAATGAGCTATGAGTTCACAAACACAATTGGTAGCAATAATATTGCAGGCAATTTCCCCAATCCGGCAAATGATGTTGATATTGAACTGCCAATAGCAACAACCGCAACAAAACTTGAAGGCACTTTAAGAGTAAAGGAAACAAGCCATGACTGTTTTAGCGATTATAAGATTGAAAAAGAAGTTTCGCAAGACTATCTATGGAACGGGTCAGAATCAAATGTTTGGAATACAGATAACAACTGGTGGGCAAAAACAGAACCTTCTACAAGCGACAATGTGATAATCCCGTCTAATGTTGCAAATATGCCTGTTATTTCTTCAGCATCAGCTAAAGCAGCCAACATAACCATCAACTCTGGCGCAAGCATCACATTAAGCGATAACACACTAACAGTTTATGGTGACTTAACAAACAATGGCGAAATTACAGCCAATGGTGGCAAAATAGCCTTTACTGCAGGCAATCACAATGTAACAGGTGAAAATACTTTTACTGATGTCGATAACGCAGGAAATGTTACTTTCAACAGCACAAACACCATTAAAGGCGACATTAATAACAGCGGAACAATCAACGGAAACATTGTGCTGAACAACACCGATAAACAGCAGTCGATAACTGGCAATGGCTCCTATGGCAGTGTAACTGTAGATAATGCTTCTGGTGTTACTATCAACAGCGATATAACCATAAACGGAGAGCTAACTCTCAATTCTGGTTTAGTTACTGTTCCTGATAATAAAATCCTGACATTTGGCACATCAGCATCAGCAAATAGCAAAAATGCAAATGCTTATGTTATTGGAAAGATGAAGAAATTCGGCAGTTCTTCATTCACTTTCCCAACAGGTGACAATGACCACCGAGCTATGGTTCAAATAATTCCGATTGGAGCATCAAGCGAATCGTGGTTCACTGTAAGCTACTCATCTACAGGAAACGAAGACCTTGCAAATGAAAACAAAGTAGAAGGGTTGGTTCGCGTAAGTAGTATTGATATGTGGGACATACACGGTGATGACGGCAATGGCAACTCGCAGAAAAGCCAAATCAAACTATTCTGGGACGATGCTGAAAGAAGCGGTATAACAAATGATTTGAGCAAACTTGTAGTTGCTCACTACACTGGAAGTCGTTGGGAAATAATCAGACAAGACAAATCTGACGACGGTTGGATACTATCTCGAGAAGTTACCAGCTATAGCCCGTTCACATTCGGCTCAACTGTAGAAGAGGAGCATCCCCTCCCCGTAACCTTCGCCGCCTTCGCAGGTCACCAAGAGGGCAACAGCATTGTGCTTGAGTGGACAACTCTGTCGGAGAACAACAATGACTACTTCGAAATTGAGCGCTCAAGCGATGGTATCAACTTTGTAACCATTGGCTATGTTGAAGGTGCTGGTAATTCAAACAGCCGCATCGACTACAGCTTCAACGACAACGCACCTGAGCAAGGACGACTCTATTACCGTCTGTCGCAAGTCGATTTCGATGGCACACGCGAGTATGCCGACAAGGTTGTGACTGTGACATTCGCAAACAACAAGCTTGCTGTCAGCATTGTGCCAAACCCGACAAGCGGTTTGTTCACGCTGCAAAACTGCGGCAACAGCGGACAACTTGTGATAATGACACAAAACGGAATGGTTGTCAAGGAGTTTGAAGTTACCAACTTCAACCAGCAAATAAACATCGGCGATTTGGCCAACGGCATCTACATTGCCAAATACACAACCGACAGCGAATCTACCATTCTTAAGATTGTCAAGTTCTGAACCCCTTTTTAAATGTTTATAACCGAAAAAGCCGAGTCTGTTACAGATTCGGCTTTTTCACTTTTGTTCACTTATGCCTTATGACACTTTACCTTAATGTCTCGTTTTGTGCGACAATATTGCCCGTTCAATTGCTTTGCGACAGACGGGGCAGAATTCCGAAGGTGTGTTCGAACGCATAATGCAGTCTTGCGCCGGACTGAACATACCTTTGGTCATGTATCCCCCACCCTCAAAAACACCGACAACGTTCTCATATTCAGCGGTTCGCGGTGTCGGAACAGGTGTTGACGGATTCAGCATATTTTTCCATTTCGATTCAAAATCGATAAGTGTTGTCAGGTTGGGTTCCCAAGGTTCGCGGTTAAGGCTGTACATTTGTTCGTTGGCCTCGTCGGCATAGAAATACTCGTCGCCCAAACCAGCAAAGCCATGCCCGAACTCATGAACAATAACCCTTAGCGACAACTCGTGGTCCGATGTGCCGGCCGAGTAGAAGTTGTAGAACCCGCCGCCGCCGTATTCATCGCTGTTTATCAATATTATAATATGGTCGTATGGCACGCTGGCGGCCGCATCGTGAATGGCCTTTGTGTCGAAGGTTGTCAGGTATCGGTCAATATCGAAAGTGCTGAAAGTAAAGTTCATAGCCGTATTGCGATAAATGCCTTTGACAGGGATGTCGGTGCCGCTCTCTGCCGACAATGACTCCACCGCATAAATGTTGAACATATCGCTATAAGTTTTGAACGGCTCCACTCCTGACATATACTGCCATGCGCGCTCCACATCGCGGCGGAATTTATCCATTTGAGCGGCCGTGTAACCTTCCGCCAAAAAAGCGAGATCCACTTTATTATTCACATCGCCGCCGCCATGCACAATGCTGTGTTTGTAGCTATTAACCGATTCGCGGCGGATAAACTTATTCTTCGGATTAATGTAAAATTCAGTCAAAACCGAGAACCCCGCCTTATCACGATTCATCTGCTCAAACCGAAATTTCACCGTCTGCTTTGGAAACGGCATCAAACTAACATGATAGAACGACTGTACGCATCGGCAAGCCTCTTGCGTTTGTTGCCACTCATCGAAAAGACTGCTGAATCCATTCTGATACAGCACTTTACCCGACACCGAATCGAGCAATGAAAATCGGTAGCTACCCATTTGGCAAGTGTCACCGACATTAAGGTTGCCGGCCCACACGCCCTGCATTTTCATCTCTTTTAACACAAAACTTACTGATTTACTGTCGCCTACAAGCTCATAATCAACACGCAGACATTCACCGGTAAAAAAACGCTCAAATTCGGTTTGGGCATAACAAAAAAAGGCTTGCAGAAACGCCGCAAGCGCAACAATTGTTTTCTTCATCTTATTGTGAGAGAATATGTTAGTCTTCGACAGTCAGATTGAAAGGCAGACTGACACGTTCAGCGTAAATCTCACCGGCCTCAAGAATCTCCTCATCGTCATCTTTGTAGTACCAGTTTATACAGCATTTATTTCCAGCGCGATTGATACTTTCAAACTTCTTCATGATGTCAAGGAAAATCTTCGAACTCGAAGTATTGAAATAAATCATCTTGAAGTTGACTTGCGTGTTCTCGTTTGGCTGCATGGCATAATCGTCAATCCAATTCAAAACTGGACGGTAAAAACCCATTGGGTTCTCTGGAAGCGATTTCCCTTTGAAAATAAACACGTTGCATTCTTTGTCCAAAATAACCTCAGGAGTAACCTCACTGCTTTCAATAATCAAAGGCGCCAAAGCCATAATTCCTATTTTTTATGTACCAAATGGTGTGTTGAATTAACGTGCAAATATAAAGAATTGAAAATATAACGATGTTTTTTTTTCATAAAAACGATTGTTTGTAACTCATATTTCGCAATTAGACTCAAAAATCCTAAATCCTAAATCCTAAATAAATACCTTTGCCGCCCTAATGAGTTTTTATGCCGAAGGTTGCGTACATATCGCTTGGGTGCAAGCTGAATTTTTCCGAAACATCGTGGATTGTGCAGCAGTTTGAGAACGCAGGATATGAGCGTGTCGACAATCACGAGCAAGCTGATGTGGTGGTGGTTGACACCTGCACCGTTACCGAGCTTGCCAACAAGAAAAGCCGGCAGGCCATCCACAAGATTCTGAACCGCGCGCCCGAAACCATCTTGGTGGCCATTGGCTGCTACACGCAACTCAAACCCGACGAAGTGGCTGAGATTGAAGGCGTTGACTATATTTTCGGGTCCGATAACAAAATGGACCTTACCGACATAATCGGCAACCTGCAGAAACAACCGAAACCGGTGATTTCCGTATCGAAAGAGAGCCGTGTGTTTGAACCGATTTACTCTTTTGGCGACCGCACACGCAGTTTCTTCAAGGTTCAAGACGGCTGCGACTATTTCTGCGCCTACTGCACCATTCCGCACGCCCGCGGACGCAGCCGCAGCAACACTTTGGCGCATACCGTTGAGGTGGCGCGCGAGGCCGTGGCGCGTGGCATTCGCGAGATTGTGCTCACCGGCGTCAATATTGGTGATTTCGGCCGCGCCAACGGCGAGAATCTATACCAGCTTCTGCTTGAGCTTGAGCGGATTGAGGGGCTGAAACGGCTGCGCATATCGTCGATTGAGCCGAACCTGCTCACCGACCAGATTATTGAGCACGTGGTTGATTCAGAGGTGATTATGCCACATTTTCACATTCCGTTGCAATGCGGCACCGACCGTCTGCTCGCACTAATGCACCGCCGCTACACAACTGGCTTCTACGCCAAACGTATCGAGCTGATTAAGAAACTGATGCCTGACGCCTGCATTGCCGCCGATGTGATTACCGGTGTGCCAACCGAGTCGGACGCCGACTTCGACGAGGCGTGCAATTTTATAAAATCGATGCCCCTATCCTATCTGCACGTGTTTCCTTACTCGGTGAGAGCCAACACTTTAGCCGCTCGCATGGAAATGGTGCCGAACGAGATTCGCAAACACCGCTGCCAAGACCTTATCGGCATTGGCAAAACAATGACTAAAGCGTTTATCGACAGTCAGATAGGCAGCACGCGCCCCGTACTTTTCGAGGCCGAGCCGTTTGGCAAAGAGATGTGCGGCTTCACCGATAACTACATTCGCATAAAAACACCTGCCAATCAGGCGTTTATAAACACAGTGCAAAACGTGCGGATTGACCGTTACATTGGCGACAACGAAGCCATTGGCACAATAATCAATTGAGAATCAAAAACAAACCCAAAATGATAGACATTGAAGAGATAGGCCGTCAAGCCACGGAGATTGTAAAGGAAGTGGGCCGTTTTATCAAAGAGCAACGCGCGCAGTTCGATGCAAGCAAAATCGAGCACAAAGGGCTGCACGACTATGTATCGTACGTTGACAAAACATCTGAACGTCAGCTTGTTGACGGATTGAGCAAGATTCTGCCGGGCAGCGGATTTTTAGTCGAGGAGAACACCGCCGGGCACACCAACGAGGAGTTTGTATGGATTATTGACCCGCTCGACGGCACCACCAATTTTCTGCACAACGTCTATCCGTTTGCCATCAGCGTGGCGCTGCAGCAAGGCGACAAAACGGTGCTCGGCATAGTATATGAACTTGGCCGCAACGAGTTTTTCTACTCTTGCGGCAATGGCGCTTTCTGCAACGGACAGTCAATCCACGCATCGCCAGCGCCAAACCTAGAGCAAAGTCTGATAGTAACAGGCTTTCCGATAAGCAAATACGGCCGTCTGGACGGACACGTTGCCACCGTGAAAGAGATTGTGCTGCACTCGCAGGGCATCCGCCGCACAGGCTCAGCTGCATCGGACCTCGCTTACGTGGCCTGCGGACGCTTCGACGGATATTTCGAGTATGGACTGAATCCTTGGGATGTGGCCGGCGGCGCCTTTATCGCACAGCAAGCTGGCGCCATTGTCAGCGACTACCGCGGCGGCACCGACTATCTATTTGGCGGTGAGATATTTGCGGCAAGTCCGAAGGTTTATACAGAGGTGCTGGATATCTTGAAAGCGAAAATGTAAAAGTTTTAAGTTAGGTGTTGAGTGATAGGTGTTAAGAGTTTAAACCTGTTCAACTTGTTAAACCAGTTAAACTTTAAACTATTCACCGATTGGCCGATTCACCCGTAACTCCGTCTATCATCTAAAAAGATTAACTACATTTACACTCGCAAAATTTGAATTGATATGAAACGTATTTTATTGATAACATTGGCTTTAGCAATACAATTCACAGCTCATTGCCAAACACTTAATGTCAGTTTCGACTATGCGGTTTACATGCTCTCCGACAAGCGTTCGTATGTTGAGACTTATCTGTTAATCGACGGAGAATCAGTCAACTACACTGTAAACGATGTTAATCTGGAGTCGAAAATCGATGTGTCGATGATTTTCAAAAACGCCGACGATTTGGTGGAGTTCCGCCATTTTATTGTTGGCAACCCTCCCCTGCCCGACACCGCTGAAGTCCATCCCGACTTTTCCGATGTGCAACGCATATTCATTCCGCAAGGAATATACAACTTTGAGCTGAAAATCAAAGACTTGAACGCACCCGACGAATTCAAGAAAACCATCACACGGCACGAAATTATCGCTATCGACATTCCGCAAAAACAAGTGGCGCTCAGCGGAATAGAACTGTTGGAGAGTTTCATTCCAAAAAAAGAACGCACCATCAACCTTAAAAACGGCTACGAATGTCTCCCCTATTGCAAATGTCTGTTGCCGCAAGAGACTGAATATCTGCGGTTTTACGTAGAATTATACAACGTGGCCGCCGAACTGAACGGACTTGGCGAATGCTCCATCTACACCAGCATCCGCGACGCGCACTCGCTGCGAACCATTGCCGGACACTCGTCAAGCGCATCGGTCAACGCCATGAACTACTATCAGTATATGAAGGAGATAAACGTGAAAAAACTGCCGTCGGGACAATATTTTCTGACTGTCGAAATACGCGACAAGCACAACAAATCGGTGGGTACGGCATCAAAATATTTTGAACGCGAAAACCCCGGATTCAAAGTGCCGAGCTACAACCAAACCGGAAAAACTTTGCGCAGCGCATCGACATACAGCAATTCTGACACTGTGGCTATGATACTGAACGACATGAAGATAATTGCCGACAGCACCGAAATCGGTATCATTAGCAAAGCCGTTGCGTCGGCCGATATGATTGTGATGCAGCAAACACTCCACGACTTCTGGGTTCAACGCAACCAGTTCGACCCCGACGGCGCACTGGCCAACTTTGTCAACCGCGCCAATGCAGCCCGCCAGCAGAATTGCAGCCCCAACCAAACCCAACTGATGCTGCGCTACGGAATCCCGAACACAATTGTTGACAGACGCAACGATGAAAAGCCGTTCGAAGTTTGGCACTACTACAAAATCGGCAACCTCACAAACATCAAATTCGTGTTCACACCGCAAAAAGGCACCTACACGCTTCTGCACAGCAACATGCCCTGCGAACACCAAAACGATGGTTGGAAAACCGAGTTATTCGCCAAAGGAGAGCCTCAACCTGCAGATACGGAAATATTTGAAGGACTGCAATAAGGACTGAAGGATTGAAGGACTGAAGGATTGAAGAATTGAAGGACTGATTGATTGAATGCGTAAAGAATTGAAATAGTAACATTTAAGATTTTTAAATTACGATTTATGAATTACGAATTACGAACGGATGTTTTGGGGACGAACCGCCTGCGTCTGTTGTCTGATGACCGTAGTCTGTAGTCCTCAAAAAAACGATTCACCAACAAGATGAAACCTCTGCAACTAATCGGCTACTACCTTACAATGACGCTCTTTCTGGCGGTATGGATTCTGCCGAAACCACTGCAGATGTTGTTGGGGCTATTCATTTACGTGATTGTGGCGCACGTTTTGCGCTATCGCAGAAAGGTGATTATCACCAATTTAACAAAATCGTTTCCGCAGAAAAGCCGAAAAGAGATTAACCGCATTGCACGGCGTTACTACCGGCACCTATCATATATGATTATTGAGGCCGTAAACCTCAGATTCTCACCGCGTAAACGCATTGCACAATGTATGGGCGTGCAGAATCCCGAAGCACTCCAGCAACTCATCGACAAGAACCGCAACGTGCTCATCATCCTTGGGCATTACGGCAACTGGGAATATGGCTGCGCGAAAATTGCCAATTTCGACATCAGAACGACAGCCGTTTACAAGAAGTTGAGCAGCCCCATTTTTGAGCGATTCTACATGGAAATGCGCTCAAAAACAGGTGTTGAGCCAATTGAAATGCGCGACACAATGCGCAAGATGGTTGAGTTGCGCGACAGCGGCCGCCGCTTTGCCCTTTTGAGCGTTGCCGACCAGACCCCCACCCGTAGCCAAATCCACTACTGGCTGCCGTTTTTGAATCAGGACACGGGCGTGTTCGTGGGGCCCGAAAGGCTGGCAAAAAAATTCGATATGGCTGTACTCTACTGCGAAATTAAACGCTTGGGATTCAGCCGATTCGACACAAAACTGACACTCATCACCGAATCGCCCGCCACAGAGCCTGAGCACGCTATCACCGACCGTTTCTACCAATTGCTCGAAGCGTCAATCCGCGAGGCACCGGAGAATTGGGTATGGTCGCACCGGCGATGGAAGCACCAAAGAGAGAACTAATTAATGTCCGAAAATTGGGAGATATACGCCGATTGGAACCCTTGGCACGGTTGCACCAAGATTAGCGCCGGCTGCAAGTATTGCTATGTCTACCGTCAGGACGAGATGTACGGCAGCGAGATTTCAAGCAGCGAGTGCCGCAAAACGGCCAACTTCAATCTGCCTCTAAAACGCAAGCGCAACAAGAGTTGGAAGATTCCCTCCGGACGGATTGTGTTCACATGTTTCACTTCTGATTTTCTGCTGAAAGATGCCGACGAGTGGCGTCCCGAATGCTGGCAGATGATGCGCGAGCGCAACGACCTCTGGTTCTATTTCTTCACCAAGCGTATCGACCGCTTTTTGGAGTGCATTCCCAACGATTGGGGCGACGGCTACGACAACGTGCTAGTAGGCTGCACTGTCGAGAATCAAGCAATGGCCGACTACCGGCTGCCGATTTTCCTAAATATGCCCATCAAGCACAAGAGCATAATGGTGGCCCCAATGCTCACCGACATCGACCTTGAGCCGTACCTCACGCCCGCAATTGATGAGGTGGCCACGAGCGGCGAATCTGGCACCGAGGCGCGGCCTTGCAACTATGATTGGATTCTGCACGTCAGGGAACAGTGCGTGGCCCACAATGTGGCTTTCCGCTTTCATCAGACTGGTGCGCGTTTCATCAAAGACGGCCGAATGTACCGCATTCCGCGCTGCTACCAACTAAGCCAAGCCCACAAAGCCAATATCGATTACAAGATTGGCAAGTATATGGTGCCCGAAACCATCAAGTTCGAATGGCGCGACGATGACTATCACGAGTGAATTTGATTTGCCGTCCGCACGAAAAATTCGACCAGCGCCGTCCATATATAACCCAAAACACTTACTTTTATCGGGTAAAAACTTATAAATCGTTGTATATGAAAAAATTTCTCTATTTAGCTATTGGTGCTGCTATGCTGGCATCGTGCTCGACACAAAACAGCACCAACACCAATCCCGTGCTGACCATCGAAGGAGGTCAGGTTCAAGGTGTTAACACCGAAATTCCGGGCGTTGTTGTTTACAAGGGCATTCCTTACGCCGCACCACCAATCGGACAGAACCGCTGGCGCGCTCCGCAGCCCGTTGTGCCTTGGCAGGGCGTCAAAGTATGTGACCAGTTCGGACATCCGGCATTCCAAGCCGCGCACTATCCGGGCGGATACACCACCGAGTGGGGCTATGGCGAAGAGAAAGCCTACAGCGAAGACTGCCTCTACCTCAACGTTTACACCAAGGCATCGGCACAGCCCGAGAAGAAACTGCCCGTGGCCATCTGGATTTTTGGCGGCGGCCTGCGCGAAGGCTGGGGCTCGGAGCCCGAGTTCGACGGTCAGGAATGGGCTGCCAAAGATGTTGTGCTGGTAACGTTCAACTACCGTGTCGGGCCGTTCGGATTCTTCGCTCATCCCGAAATCTCTGCCGAAGACTCTGAGCATGCCACCGGCAACTGGGGCACTCTCGACCAGATTGAAGTTATGAAATGGGTGAAGAAAAACATCGCGCAGTTTGGCGGTGACCCCGAAAACGTGATGATTTTCGGACAGAGCGCCGGAGGCCGCAGCACCAAATTCCTGTCGGCTTCTCCACTCACCAAAGGCTTGTTCAACAAAGCTGTGATAATGAGCGCAAGCGGTTTCCTGAGTCCCGAGCGCACCGATGTTCCGGCATTCTTCCGTCAGTCGCACCTGACGCTTAAAGAGGCTGAAGCACAGATTAAGGAAGTGTGCGACTGGGCAAACCTGAAGACACTCAAAGATTTGCGTTCGGCATCGACCGAGGAAATTTTCGCCCTTGGCTCGCTCTACGCACGTGTTACCGGCAAACGCACCTGCCTCAACGCCGGCCCAATTGCGCCGTACATCGACGGATATGTAATGGATAAATCGTTCGACGACGCCTGCCTCGACAACACACTGGCTGACGTGCCTTATATGATTGGCTTCACCCTCAACGATGCCGGAAATATGGCCGGTCAGATTGCCGATTTCTGCCTCAACCGCCAGCAGAACGGCGGAAAAGCTTGGGCCTATCAGTTTGCCCGCCCGCTGCCCGACGACGGCAGCCACCCCGAGGATTACCTGAAGGGTGCGTTCCACTCATCTGACTTGTGGTTTGTGTTCAAATCGCTCAAGCACTGCTGGCGCCCGTGGACACAAGGCGACTGGGACTTGTCGGAGAAGATGCTCACCGCGTGGTCGAATTTTGCAAAATACAATGACCCCAACGGAGCCAATGGTGGCGACTGGAAACCATACACATCTGAAAACGGACAGTTTATGCGCTTCAAGCTGAACGAGCAGGACGCTGAAGACTCGTCGCTTGGCGAGCCGCTGCAAGCGCCGCAAAGAACACGTTGATAAATAAAAGTGATAAGATGAAAGCAGGGAGCGGATTTTCCGTTCCCTGTTTTTTTAGTTCAATCGCGATTAAACTAAATAAAAATTGCTATTTTTGTAGCCGAAAATGCATCACGACAATGCAAGATAGCGAACGTTTATCGGGACAAGACCAACTTATAGAACGATTTGGCGCCTACTTTGAATCGATTGGTTTCCAACCAATTGCAGGTAGGATTATCGGGCTGTTGTCGGTGTCGGACCGCGAGGAGCTATCGTTCGACGAAATCATTAACCGCCTGAAAATCAGCAAGGGCTCGGCAAGCGTGGTTTTACGCCGCCTGGTATCCGAATGCCGTGTGGCGGTTGTCGAGAGCGGCCGTCGGCATTATTACAAGCTGAACCAACAGAACCTTTTCGAACTGCTCGATGAGTTTGAGCGAATGTGCGACAGCGTGCGCTATCTGCTCAACACCACTATCGATTTGAAAACCGACAAGGAATCGTCGAATGCAAAGTATTTTAATCAGATAATCAACACTATAGACAGATATAAAACAAATATGGCCACAATGAGGCAGGCCGTTCAAACAATTTGAATTATGAAAAAGAGAGTTGTAATAACTGGAATGGGAATT
>JAFYYJ010000011.1 GCA_017557605.1 Salinivirgaceae bacterium | reverse complement strand
CATCAACGCCTGGTGGTTGTCCAGGTTGAAGCGTTCGAAGAGCCGCATGGCCACGAAAACGCCCGTGGAGCATAATATGGCAAGAATCAAATAAACCATCGTGGTAGGGACGCATCGCATGCGTCCGAAAATATTGCGGCAAAATTATGGATTTTTGCCTAATTTTGCCCCATGATAGGTTTTAATTTGCAGAAAACGAAACGGCATTTCACCGCCCTGTTGGCCGAAAAGTATCCTCAACGCGAGGCGGAGCAGCTGATGCGCATCCTGTTGGAAGACCTCTTTGGCATCGATTGGAACCAGCAGCTGATGAACCCCAATCTGCGCATCGATGAGTTTCAGTATTATCAGTTGGGCGAAGCCGTCAAGCGTCTGCTTTCGGGTGAGCCAGTGCAGTATGTGACGGGTATGGCCCGTTTCAACGACCTATTATTAAAGGTATCTCCAGCCGTGCTTATCCCACGCCCCGAGACTGAGGAGCTTGTGCTAAAAATTGGCACATGCTTACCCAAAGAAAAACCCATCCGCATCTGGGACATCGGCACAGGCTCAGGTTGTATCGCCATTGCCTTGGCCAAGCATTTCGCAGATGCTGAAGTTATTGCCTTTGATGTTTCGGAAGCGGCTCTGCAAATCGCCAAGGAGAACGCTGAACGCAATGGTGTACAAGTGACTTTTGTGCAAGATGATGTCCTGAATCCAAAATCCGAGTTCTTCAGCCGGCCTGTCGATTTGGTAGTGAGCAATCCGCCCTATGTTTGCAACAGCGAACGCGCCATGATGGAAAGCAATGTCCTCGACTGGGAACCTGAAAATGCCCTTTTCGTTCCCGATGACGACCCCTTGCTGTTTTACCGACAGATTTTGGAATTAGCCAATAACCGACTGACTCCCAACGGCCAAGTATGGTTTGAGATCAACGAACAGATGGGAGAGGAGATGGTGAAACTTTGCTCTTGCATGGGCTTTGATGCGGATGTTTTATATGATTTTGCTGGAAAAATAAGATTTTGTCGCTGTAGTTAAAGAGTAGTTTAATATTTGCAACCTAATACAAACCATATTAAAAATGAAAAACAAATTGATTATTGTCATCGGAGCAGTGCTTCTTTTGCTTGTAGGCTGTGATACTAATAGTAAGAAAGGTGTTTCTTCTAAAGTTTCTGATACTGCTCATTATGATAGCGCAGACGCGCAATTGTGCGAAGAAGATACTATCGCCTTTTGTCCGAGTTTGTTGGCTGCAATCAAGTCATTAATCAATGATTATACAGATGATTTGGAATCTGTTGTGGTCTTATGGGTAGAAGAAAAAGACGGGCAATGTGTGATTGCTTTGGCTACACAAATGTGTTATATTACTGCTCTCCTTAAAGGTTATCAACTTGTTGAAGGGAAGATGGTCGCATATTATTGCGATGAGGTTGATGATGATAATAGTTGTTTGGATGGTGTGGTTGACAATTCGAAACTGAAAAAGGACTTTCCTAGTTTGTTTCCGGATGAGAATTCGGAATTTGCCACAGGCTGGACTTATGATCCAAGAGGACGGAAATATTTGGTTCATAGTCCTGATAGTCTTGAACTTGTTTTTGACGGGTGCTATTGAAATAGCCCCGTAGGGGCGATGGACATCAGGCAGGTTGTGGAGCGTAGCGGAACTCCTGCCGAAAAAACAATAGCCATTCAACAAAAAAACAGTATTTTTGCAGCGCGATTCAGGCAGACTGTCGCGGGTCGGGAAAGCCGGCGCGAGGAAAGTCGGGACAGCACAGAGCACCATACTTCTTAACAGGAAGGTGTCCGCAAGGGCAACAGCAAGTGCCACAGAAACATCCCGCCTTTAGGGGTAAGGGTGAAAACGCGAGGTAAGAGCTCACGCGTCGGGT
>JAFYYJ010000107.1 GCA_017557605.1 Salinivirgaceae bacterium | reverse complement strand
TTCGGGGTAACTGTCGGCCTTGTCGGGGTTCTCGCGAATGGCCGAAATGAGTGCGCTGCCAATGGCGTAGTTGTCGGCCTCGTATTTCAGACCTTCTTCAGCGGGCTGAATTTCAACCACATCGGCGGCAATTTGCTCGGTAATTTGTTCCACAACGGCGCGCACGTTGCCCGTGTAACTATAGTAGGCCACCAAAGTGCGGTTTTGCGCCGATACTGTGCTCATAATCAGCAAACTAAATAGTGTTAGCAATGTTTGTTTCATATCATTCCGATTTTGATAAGCAAATATACGGCGGCTTTGCCTTTCGGCAGATAGACGGATTTCGGAAAGAATTACCCGAATTTGGGGAAATTTAAACAATACAAAATCCGTCCGCAACCCAAAAAAACGAGTTACGGACGGAATGTGACAATTTGATTATCAATCGGTTGGATTCCACGTGCTAAACCACTTCACTTGCTCTTCGTACGACATATTGAAGTAGCGGCGCTCCTTGTCAAGGGCACGGATTTGGCGCATTTCGACCTCGAAACAGGCGAAGTCGGTCGTGGCTTTGTGGGGGAAAGGTTTGTGTGATTTCGGAAAAAATTATTTTGATTACGGAGGCAATTATAAAAATTACAATAACCAATTGAACAAATACCCTAAAAGAATGATAAACACTGTTACAGTTCCGAAAAATACCGCTATCAAACGCCACGTCATCACTTTTTTGAGCATAGCCGCCTCGGGTAGCGACAAACCCACAACAGCCATCATAAACGCTATCGCCGTTCCGAGAGCGACACCTTTTTGCACAAACACTTCCACAATGGGGACAATGCCCGCGGCATTGGCGTACATCGGCACGGCGCACACCACTGCCAACGGTACGGCAAAAAAGTTGTCACTCGACAAATACGTCTCGAAAAAATTCTCAGGCACATAGCCGTGCATAGCAGCCCCGACACCGATTCCGATTATCACATAAACAATTACGCCTTTGACAATTCCCCAAGAATCACGAAGAATGTTTGGAAGCCTTTTTAGAAAGTTCACTTTCTCGGCGTCCCATATTTCGGCTTCGGCAATATTTTTTTGCTGAAGGTCGGCAACCCACGGGCTGAGCCATTTTTCAAGTTGGAAACGCCCCAGACACACACCGCCGACAATTCCCAAAACTATGCCAGATACGACGTAAATAGCCGTCGCTTTTACACCAAAAGTGCCTAAAAACATTGCCACCGCAACCTCGTTGACCAATGGCGAAGTAATTAAAAACGAGAATGTTACACCTAACGGTATGCCGCCTTTCACAAAACCTATAAACAGCGGAATGCTACTGCACGAACAAAAAGGTGTTACCGCCCCGAAAACCGCAGCCAACAGATACTGCAAGCCGAACATTTTGTGTGTCTGCAAGTAGTTGCGAAGTTTGTCTGTCGGGAAATAGGCGTTGATTATGCCCATTATGGCACTGATTAAGAATAAGAGTATCAGAATTTTAGTACTGTCATAAACAAAAAAGTTGAGGGCACTGCCAAGTTTTGTGTCGGCACTCAAACCAAGCACACCATAAGTTATCCAATCCGCAAGTTTTTGTATCATAATTATTTAGAGTTAATTAAAACATATTGAAACAATAATAAAGTCCAATCGTAACGAACAATCCGCCGACAATCACATTGAGCCATTTTTGGATTTCGCTCACCTTGCCGTAAAATTTTCCAATGCTGTTGGTGCTGAATGCCAAAATCCACGCAACAACAAGCACAGGCAACGCTGTGGCAACAGCAAAAACTATTATCAGCAGTAAGCCAGCACTATTGGCGGTGGCAAGCGGAATCAGCATCCCGAAATAAAAAAACGCACTCGACGGACAGAAAGCCAATGCAAAGAACAAACCAAGCAGCAAGGCGCCGAATCCGCCTTTTCCTGCCCATCTGTCGCCGTTACCCTTGAATCCGAACGACGGCAGGTTCAGCCATTTTCCAAGTAGCATATATAACCCTGCAATAAAAAGCAATGGGCCAACGAATTTTCCGCCGTATTTGCCAAGAAATTTTTCGATACCGAACATATTTCCGACATTGCTGATAACACCTAAAAGAATGATTCCCAATATTGTATAAGCTAATATCCGTCCAACAGTGTAAAGCAAGCCTGTCAGAAAAATGCGTTGTCCGCTCTCGATATTCTTGCTGATAAAACCTATGGCCGCAATGTTGGTTGCTAACGGACAAGGGCTTATTGCGGTCATCAAACCAAGTAGAAAAGCAGAGACAACCGACAAATTGCTGTTATCAAGCAATTGTTGCAAAATTTCCATCATTCGAGTAGTTTTTCGATTTCTGACTTTAGACGTGCCTTGAATGTATCGGGGTCGGTACGTGCATAGCGGAAAGCCATATCAGTCAGGTTGTTAACACTACCACATTTGTCAATAACTAACGACGAAAATGCGACTTTGTAGTGGTCTGCCATCTTTTCGCCGTCGGGGGTGGAAATGTCAATAACGCTGAAAATCAGCTTGCCGTTTTGTTGCTCGTCAACAAATTGATTGTCAAATAATTCTTTGGCCGTTTCCTCAATAGCACGACACGTTGCGCACCGCTGCTGTCCGTGGAAATAATACAGTTTCAGAGCATCTTCATTCGTTGCAACGTTTTTATTATCTGCGGATTGGGCACAAGCAGAAATCATTGCTGTCAAAGCAATGCAAATCATTAATATCAGCTTTTTCTTCATAATATTGTGTATTAAATAGTTACATAGCTAAATTGATTAAATTCCGCACCTCGTCGGCACTCAACAATCCTTTGCCCGCAACCCTTCCGTCAATCACGAGGGCGGGAAGGGTCATCACGTTGAACTTCAAGATTTCCGCCATATCCTCTTGTTTGACAACTTCGGCGTTTATGCCCGTCTCGTCAACAACTCTCATTACTGTGGAATACAGCGATTTACATTTTGAACATCCTGTTCCTAACACTACGATTTTCATTTTTTTACATTAAAAATTAGACATAATCTATATTGTTTGTTGTTCGCCAAACTACGAACATATATTCTAAAAAAATCTGTTAGCCACAACATTTTCCGTTTTGGCAGACACACTGCCCGAAGAACTCGCCGAAAAGTGTTTTGGCCTCTATCCAATTGTTTTTGTTTATGCAGTACTTGACTTTGGGCGGAATGATTTCGCCTTGTATCAAACCTGCGTCTTTAAGTTCCGCAAGGTGCTGTGAGGCAGTGGCTTTTGCAATGGGCAGCTGCTCGTGAATCTCGCCAAAAAAGCAAGTTTCCTGCTTGGCCAAAAATTCCATTATTGCTACCCGCGTCGGATTGCCTAATGCTTTTGCATAACGTGCCAAACGAGCTTGTTTGCTTGTGTAATCCTGCTTTTGCTTATCCATTTGTTTATTTATTGCGTTGCAAATATACACAAAAAAATATTGTTCGCAATATTACGAACAATATTTCATAATGAATTATTCAGGGAACCAGTCTAAACCGCTTCCAACCCCATTCGTTTGGGCAGACTGCCGACTACTAAATTGTACGACGCTTTGATTTGCTCTTTTACAAAGTTGTCGGGTAACCGATTTAGATACAAATCGTTCCAATGGCGTTTGTTCATATGGTAGGCGGGTTGCACGCCGTTGTATTGCTCGCGCAGAGCAATGCCGACTTCGGGCGGAAGTTTCACCGCCACGCGCGGCTCGGGTGCATCTAACTGCATCAGCAGGAACCATTTGCCGCCAATACGCCACGAAATCCACTCGTCGGCAAAAAGGTCTTCGGTAACCTGTTGGCTCAAACTCAATGCGTAGGTTCTGACTTCTTCGACATTCATAAACTATTTGTATTCAATGTTCTATCAACCTTCCGTTGGCGTTCCAATCGCCGAAAAGGTTGCCTTTGCGAAAATCGGCGCGAGTGGTTATGTTGAGAATGTTTGACATTATGGCGTGGGTGTTGTTATTGCCCCGTTTTCGCATAGTTTCACGCATTTTTTGCAACCGACGCAGTTGTCGGGATTTTTGACATAAATGTGCTTGTGAATGCCCAGAATGTTGATTTTGCCGAACACCTGTTGGGCGCAATTCTCAAAGCATTTCCAACACGCCTTGCAGATTTCGCGGTCGACCGCAATGTATTTTGTATCAAACTGTTTCATAGCATTTTAATAATGGCAAATATACGAATTTCCCGTTTGGTTTAGACGGTTTTCGGAAAGAATTACCCGAATTTGGGCAAAAATCACAATTCATCACTATGCAAAAAATCAGCAACAATAGTACGCATCAGTTGCCAACCGCCTTATTCCGTGAGTGTTCGCCGAAGCCCCCTCTCACGCCTGTTTCCGAT
>JAFYYJ010000106.1 GCA_017557605.1 Salinivirgaceae bacterium | reverse complement strand
TCTTACCTCTCTTTTGTGCTCATAATGTCATAGAACTTCGGACCCGCAGGCCCTATCTTCTTCCTCGCGGAAACGGACTGCAAATGTAATGCCTTTTCCGTTCCCTCCAAGGACTTTTTTCACTATTTTTTCAAACGGACGCTGTTCCTTCCCCTCATCCCTCTCCTCACATCCTCAGCCCGTCCGCTCTAAAGAACCCGCTCCCTCTCGGAAAGCGGGTGCAAAAGTAGAGAAAGTTTCCTTACCCGCAAGAGGCAACCCGTGGTTTTTTGAAAATATTTTTACAACAAACAGTAAACTGCTGTATAACAATAAGAAACAACAGAAAAATATGGGGTAAAACCTCTTATAGTGTTATATAATAACCCTTGGGGTTACATATTATATATAATCGCTCCCATTTTAATCCAGCGAAAAATTCACAGGCACAGTGAACGACACGTTTTTGGGAACCCATACTTTTTCGCCATCTATTCTTTCGCTTTGTTCCCCGGGTTTCCACTTTGGCAAACTTTGTATTACGCGGATTGCCTCATTGTCCAATATCGGGTCAATGCCCCTTGCTATTTTGGGACTTACAACGTCGCCATTCTTGTCGATTACAAACTGGACAAAAACCTTGCCTGACAAGCCTTTTTCCTTCGCTTCTTCGGGATATTTAACGTTTTCAGCAATGAATTTGCGCAAAGCGATATCGCCGCCTGGGAATTCAGGCATGTGCTCAACAATGAAGAACACTTGTTCTCCTTCTTCGCCTTTAATCGATATTTCAATAGGAATAGTCATCGATACCCGTGCAAGCACCTTCATCACTTTGCCTGATTTCGACTCGTATCGCATACCCGGTGTCCATTTTGGCATACTCTTTACCAAACTAACCACTTTTTCGTTGACAACAGGCTCAAGGTCTGAGGTAATCTTCACATTTTCAGGCTCAACCATGCCGTCTTTGCCAATCACAACCTGAACGAACACTTTTCCTGATATGAATTTTTTCGATTCCCAACTCTGCAGGCTGTCGGCGAAATATTTTTTCATAGCCGCTTCACCGCCCGGGAATTCTGGCATTATTTTAACCGATGTATAAATGGTGTTGTCATCGTCGATAATCGGCTGGTCGGTATTGGCGGTGCCATTGTTCTGTGCATAGCCCGTTGTGCAAATAGCGGCAAATGCAATGGTCAGAATGGTTTTGAATATGCGTGGTACATTCATGTTATCTGAAATTAATGATAAATATTTCAACTGAACTAATCTGCCCGTTTCGGATGCGGACCAATATATCCCCTTGAGTTCTTACGGGCACTCTCTCTATTTCACCATATTTATATAAATGGCGGTAGGCAGGTTCGAATTTTGGCAAACTTTTCACCACACGAATGATTTCTGCGTCAAGCGCAGGTTCGATGCCCCTGTATTTACCTCCAATGTCGGTAGGGATGCGTACACGTTCGGTCTCAATTTGCCCGTCTTTACCTATCACAAAAGAAACCGGAACATGTCCATTCAAATTTGGGTCTTTTGCCGATTCCGGATAAACCAAATTATCGATAATATATTGGCGTAAAGCCGAATCTCCACCAGGAAATTGCGCTCTTTCATGGGGATTAGCCAATATGGCGGTGTCGATAACCGGCTGGTCGGCAGTGCTATTCTTTGGAATAAGTATTTGCTCGTTGTTAGTGTTGCTGTTTTGCGCATAGCTCGCTGTGCAAATGGCGGCAAGTGCAATGGTCAAGATTTTTGTAATGGTTTTCATAATTGGAGATTTATTAGTTAATGGTTATTTCGCCTTTTCCAACGGAAAAATCACTGCTACGGTGTATGTCATCTTAACCGGTTTCCCGTGCTGAACTGGTTTAGGAAGAGTCTCTTTGGGAATACTTTGCACAACGCGGATAGCCTCGTTATCCAGCAAAGGGTCAATGCCTCTCACAACTTTCACATTTTCAATATCTCCAGTTTCGCTCACAACAAAACTTACGAACACCTTCCCTTTTAACCCTTTACTTTTCGCTTCTTCGGGGTATTTCAAATTGTCGGCAATATATCTGTGCAAAGCGGAATCGGCGTCGGGAAATTCAGACATATCTGAAACAATGACGGATTCGTCTGTTTGAGTTGTGCTGTTATTTTGCGCATAGCCCGTTGAGCATATTGCGGCAAGCGCAAATGCAATGGCTGTCCGAAGAGTACGTTTAGTGTTCATAATGTGAGAATTAATTGTTAGTCAAAGCTAACAAAAAAATCTCACTTTAACACTTCTTCCGCCAGCTTTTTCAAATCGGTGCCGGCAAAGTTGCCCGAGCTAAGGAACAGCAGCACGCTGTTGGTTGCCGGTTGGGCTTTCAGGTCGGCTTGCAGAGCGTCGATGTTGTCGTAAGCCTTCAGACCGTTTTTGCCAAAGGCCGCCTCAACCTGCGGTATGGTGATGCCCGGCAGCCCCTTCAGCTCGATGGCGTGGGGGTTGAAATAGACAAGCGAGCGGTCGGCCAAATCCATTGTTCCGGCATACTGCGCCAGGAAATTGCTGCTCAAACTGCTGTAGGTGTGCAGTTCCATACAAGCGATAATCTTCTTGTCGGGGAACTGTTTGCGGACAGCCGCAATGGTGGCTTTGAGTTTCGATGGTGAATGTGCGAAATCGGTGAACGACAGGCTGTTGGCGTTGCTGTAAATCAGTTGCAAGCGTTTGTCGGCACCTTCGAATGTGGTCATTGCGCGGTAGAAATCGGCCTTGCTGACACCCAGTTTCAGGCAGACTTGCATTGCGCCGGCAATGTTTTGCAGATTGTGCTCGCCAAACACCGACAGTTTGAATTTATCGGCACCGTCGGTCAAGTAAGTTATGCCGTCGGCGATGGTGTAGGGGTGGGTGTTGTATGGCAGCAGTTCGATGTCGGGGCGGCATTTGGCCGCAATGGCGCGCAGATTCTCGTCGCCTTCGAAATAAACGAGTGAACCCTTTGGCTCAATGAGTTGCGAGAACCGCTCGAACTGCCAGACGTAATCTTCGAAAGTTGTGAAAACATTGATATGGTCCCAGGCAATGCCGGTGATAAGCGCGATGTCGGGTTTGTAAAGGTGGAATTTCGGCCGCGGGTCAATTGGCGATGTCAGATACTCATCGCCTTCAAACACTGCAACTTTTGCGGTGTTGCTCAATCCAACCATAGTGTCGAAGCCCTTCACTTTCGCGCCAACCATATAGTCGAACGGAATGCCGACAGTTTTCAGCACGTGCATTACCATTGCCGTGGTGGTTGTTTTGCCGTGGCTTCCGCCGATAACAACCCGTGTCTTGTCTTGAGTCTGATTATAAAGGAATTCGGGATACGAATAGATTTTCAGCCCCAGCTGTTGCGCCTTGAGCAGTTCCGGATTGTCGGCTTTGGCGTGCATACCCAGCACAATGGCATCAATGCCAGTAGTGATTTTCTCAGGATGCCAGCCCGGCTGCTCGGGA
>JAFYYJ010000105.1 GCA_017557605.1 Salinivirgaceae bacterium | reverse complement strand
TTGCGGTCCGGTCTCGCCAGGCTCACCTTTCTCGCCCGGGTCGCCTTTGTCGCCCTTCTCGCCATTGCCGCCGTTGGCAGCATAGTATGCAAATGGCACCGACTGCAGCTTGGTTGAGCCCATGTTGGTGTATTTGGTGCCGCCGCGCGGGTCGATCTCAACGCGCATCCACATGTCGCCGCCTGCCCAGTTCACGTTCTGAAGGCTCTGGCCATCGGCGTGGGTGCCGGCTCCAACGGTAACTGTCAGCACGCCGTAGCTGTTGGTTGTCGGTGTGTGTGTTTCCTGGTAAACGGCTTGTCCGTCCTTGCCGGAGGTCAGCGTTAGGCGCAGACCTACTTTCGAGTTGTCGACCAACTCGCCGTTGGCGTCACGAACTACTGCCTGATACGAAAAGCCAGCCGGTGTGGTTGACGCCGTGCCATCGGTTTGGTCGATTGGACTCAAACTGCCGCTTGTCGAGCTGAATGCCCACGAGTGTGCTGCAAGTGCGGAACAAATCAATAGCGAATAAAGTTTTTTCATAGTATTTCCGTTTTATGTGTTTTTAATCATAGGGGGATACAAATATTTGTCTTTCATATTTTTAATGGACGTTAGGCAATGAGCGTTTCCGCAAATTGCCTAAAGCCAATTGAACTATAAATATAGGTATTTTTTTTGCAAATCGGATAATCGCAGCAACTTAACGCATTAATTATCGGCAAGCAGTATTATGCGGTTGTTGACAATTGTCAGGCTGCCGTCGACAACTTCAAACACAACATTTTTGTATTTCGGGTTTACATTGCAGAAATCGTTACTGCTGATACCCATGCTGTAGGTGCCGGCTTTCACTGCGCTAACCGAATCGATAGCATAGCAGACAAAATCATCGGCAGAGTAGTAGCGTGAACTGGTCTCAACGGTGTAGCCAACAGATGAGTGACGTTGACCATTGTACTCAAAGTTCATGTTGTTGCCTTTGATGGTTACCACAACAGTTTGGTTGTAGTCTTCCGACATGGCGGCTGCAGTAATCACTGAAAGAACTGCCGCAAAAAAGAGCCCGATAAAAAATTTTCTTCTCATAGTTTTATAGTTTAAAAATTAATGATTCGTTTCTGTTGTTTTTTTTGTTCTTGTTTACGATTCCAAATGTCGGTACGGCAATTACAATATACAATAGCTGAAAAACGAACGGCGGGTTTGGCTTAACGAACGGTAGGGTTTCACAAATGAACGGCGGGTTTGACTTAACAAACGGCGAATAAAAAGGGGGTAAATTGGTCCAAAATCGGCTATTTTTTGAGTGATTTTTGGACTAAAAACGCGGATTTTTCACTTAACACCAATAAAAATTGAAAAAACAAGCAGTCCAAATGACCGTTTGAAAAGGCAAAAAATAAGATGTTTTGGTGTTATTTTAGCGCTAGAGCATCACTCCTTCATCTGGCAATTTTCGCACCCGCACTGGCAGTCCTTACCACAACCGCATCCACAGTCGTTACTGCGGCCCGTAATACGGTCGTAGAGCCGTTTGGCGAAGAAGATGACCGCTGCCGCAATCAGAATCCAGACTATGATGGTTTGAAGCATTGTTTAGGGGTTAGTTAATTACGAATTATGAATTACGATTTGAAAGTTCATAGACTCACCAATCTTATTGTCTGTTGTCTGAAGTCCGATGTCTGTTGTCAATTAATCTACATCCTAAACAATCATGCTTCCAATCTGGAACACTGCGAATGCCATAAGCCAAGCGAGAGCGGTGGTGTAGCAGCCTGTCAGGATGGCCCATTTGCGGCCGCCTTCCTTTTTGATGGCTGTGATGGCCGCAATGCACGGCATATAGATGAGCACAAAAATCATCATGCTGAAGGCTACAAGCGGGTTGAACACCTTTTCGCCTTTGTGCGGTCCGCTTTTGTGGGTCTGCTGTTGCAGTTTGGTTTGCAAGGCCGATGTGTCGCCGTCGCTGTCGCCTGCTTGGTAGAGAACGCCCATCGTGCTCACAACCACTTCTTTAGCGGCTAATCCGGTCAGCAGGCAGACACCGATTTTCCAGTCGAAGCTCAGCGGACTGATGACTGGCTCAATGAAATGTCCGAGCCGCCCGATGTACGATTTTTCAAGATGTTCGGCTTCCTTCTCGAATTCAAGTTGCTCAATGCTGACGGCTTTTTGGCTGTCGGTCAGGTTGACATCCTGCTCAACTTGCTCAATAACAACGTCGTACGGAATTGAATAGTGCACCTTCTGCGGGAAGTGTCCCAGAGCCCAGATGATAATCGACGCGAATAGAATCACCGTTCCCATCTTTTTCAGATACTGTGCGCTCTTATCCCACATATGAACCAGCGTGTTACGCAGCGTGGGGATGCGGTAGGGCGGCAGTTCCATCACAAACGGCGCTTCGCTGTGCTTGAAGAACAAGCGTTTGAAAACAATGGCTGAAAGTATCGCTAAAGCAATACCTATCAAATAGATTGATAATAAGATAAGCGCCTGATGTGTGCTGAAGAACGCAGAAATCAGCAGTATGAAAACCGGCAGTCGCGCGCTGCACGACATAAACGGCACAATCAGCATTGTGAGCAGACGGTCTTTCTTGTTCTCGAGCGTGCGGGTGGCCATGATGGCTGGCACGTTGCAGCCGAAGCCCATCACAAGCGGAATGAACGACTTGCCGTGAAGGCCGATTTTGTGCATCGCCACATCCATAATAAATGCCGCCCGAGCCATATAGCCAGTGTCTTCCATTATCGATATGAACAAGAACAAAATCAATATGTTAGGCAGGAATACGATGACTCCGCCAACGCCGCTGATGATGCCATCAATTAGCATATCGTGCAGCAGTCCTTCGGGAATCAGCCCCGACAGGAAGTCGCCAAGCCAGTCCACACCAGCCTCAATCCAGTCCATCGGGTATTGGCCGAGTGTGAAGGTTGCCTCAAACATCAGCCACATAAAGAAGATAAATGCAGGTATGCCTAACCATTTATGTGTCAGTATCTTGTCAATGCGATAACCTTTGCCGTTGTCGGGTTGCTGCGAAGGTTGGAATGTCTCTTTCAGAGCACCGCGGATGAAACCGTAGCGGGCGTCAGCAAGCACCGTCTCTGCCTGGTTGCCATACTCGCGCTCAAGTTCGGCGCGTTCCTTGTCGGCCCACTCAATGATGTGGTTGGCGTCGGGGTGAGCGGCAATGTTCTTGATGAAAATCTTGTCTCCCTCAAGCAGTTTGATGGCTGCAAAACGCGGGAAATATTTCTCGTTAAGTAGTTGATGCTGTTCAATTTCCGATTTCACAACACCGATGGCCTTCTCAATGTTGTTGCCATAGTTGACCTGAATCTGGCGGACATCGGTGTCGCGTTCTTCGAACACTTCTATAATCCTGTCGAACAATTGGTTAAGTCCTGCACCATCGCGGCCGTTGGTGGGTACAAACGGAATGCCGAGCATCTTGCCAAGCATATCGTAGTCGAGCACATCGCCCTTGCGTTTTAGTTCGTCGAACATATTCAGCGCCACTACCATCTTGATATTCATCGCAATAAGTTGTGTCGTCAGGTAAAGGTTGCGCTCAAGGTTCGATGCGTCGATGACGTTCAGAATGATGTCGGGATTCTCCTCGAAAATGTGCTTGCGGACGTAGAGTTCCTCAGGCGTATATTCTGATATTGAGTAGGTTCCGGGCAGGTCGGTGATGTTGATAGTGTAGCCTTTGTGAGTGACGCTGGCCATTTTGGTGTCAACCGTCACGCCGCTGTAGTTGCCAACCTTCTCGTGGCGGCCTGTGGCGTGGTTGAAGAGCGATGTTTTGCCGCAGTTGGGGTTGCCCACAAGAGCGATGTTGATGGTATGGCTCATTTGCGTTGCGCGGTTGCGGAACGGCTCCGAAATCAGCGCATCTTTATCGAAATTATCGCCCTGATTGGTCGTTGCGTTAGGGTCGGTAACAACTTCAATCAGTTCGGCCTCACTCCGCCGCAGCGACACGTGGTAGCCAAGCAGTTCATATTCAATCGGGTCCTTCAGCGGCGCGTATTTTATCAGCCTGATGCTGGTGCCCGAGACAAAGCCCATTTCGGTAATCCGTTTGCGGAAAGCGCCGTGCCCCAGCACTTTGGTGATGATGGCCGGCTTGCTGTCTGTCAGTTCCGATAGCCGTTTTTTGTTGAAAATCGCTTCCTCCATACCATTCTCCATTTCGGGCGCAAATGTATTTTAAATATGTGTCGGCGGTTAGATAAAACAACTATTAAAAGTTGGGATTTTTAGTGCGTCGGATAATCATTTGTGATGATGATTTTCAACTTGCAGCAGAATTTGATTCTGGCGGCTGGAAGTTTTTAAGTATCACTTGATTACTATTATGACAGACGCTATGCCATTAGGCGTTTCGGCAATCAGGGTGTAAGTACCTGCCGGAATCGGCCGCAGGTCGATTCTTCCGCCATCAACTATGGTTTTTTTCACCAATCGGCCGTTGGCGTCAATGATTGAAACGGTTTGTCCGTTGCAGTCTGGTAGGTTAATCAAACCATCCGATGGGTTCGGGTAGATTTTTAAACCGGCTTGTCCTTCAATACCATAACCAGTGCCGGCAAGTTTCCGCATCGAAACTCTGATGGTGGTGTTGCCTATGCAAATCATTGAGTCCGATAGGATTCTGCTACCATTGGCAACTTCGTAGCCATCTTTGCTGATGGTGTAGGCAATGTGTGTGCTGTCGGCAATTCCGTCGAACACGGCGCGTCCTGTGCTGTCAGTATTTTTGTCGATTCCGTTCACAGTTATCTGAACCGACTCAATCGGTGACAAACCGTCTAACAGATAGAATGTCAGTGAGTGAGTCTTAGGCAGCAGGGTGTCGTTTATTGGCGGTTGGCTTGTACTTGTGTCAATTGGCGGCAGACTTATGCCAGTTGTGTCAACCGGTGGTGTCACAAGACTGGCAGTATCAATTAACGCCAGATTGATGTTGATGATTGCTGATTGGCGCAGATTGAAAATGGTATCGGTCAGGGCAGCTCTTCCGATGGCTATAGAGTAGGGAATGGTGTCGGTTTTCTCAACTCTTGTCGCTGCCAGTCCCGTGCTGTCAGTCTGTAATGCGGTGTTGCTTATGACTATGCCGACGTTTGCGGCTGGCGTTCCGTTGTTGTGAACGTTGAACGTGACAAGTGGCATTTTGCTGATGCCGGCCAATATCAGCGTATCAGAGTTAATATTGATTGTGCCATTGCCCCTAAAGTAATCTTTGACTGTAACAGTGAATTTTATCGGCCGGTTCGGAATTCTTTCGAAGGTCGCCCAACCAAATTCGTCAGTTGTGACGGTACGGTCGTAAATGGTGATTCGGGCGTTTGGCAGGCTTGCGTGTGTTGCCGAATCAATAATGTGGAAAGTTACGTCGAATACGTTCAACTGCCGCACTTGCAGACTGAATCGCACAGTGTCGTTCGAAGTGGTCATTGTCTCTGCATCCACAGCGTAATCGATGGTGTTGACTTCGTATTCGAGCCTTCTGTTTGTGAAAACATACGTACTGGCTAAACCGTTGCTGTTGGTTTGCGCAGTGCTGCCCGCAACTGAAATCTTGATGTCGGAAACTGGCTGGCCATAAGAGTCTTTTACGTCGAAGAACACATATTTCGGTTTCTGATAGCGGAACGTGGTGTTGGGGCGTACCGAAGAGCATTTATAAACGTCTTTTATGTCGGCGCCGCAATTGATTACGTTGCCATCATCGTCATAGTCATCATAAGAATTGCGGGCAACAGTAACTTTATTAGTCGAATGGCAGTAAATATCTGGTGTGTAACTCTGGCTGACAAAATTGCTGTTCTTACCCCACGTCAAATCAAGAAGCACGTTGCTTTTCCCATCGTAGACAAAGGGCTTGTCAAACTTCAATTCAAGCGTCTTGCTGTCAATTTTCAACAAATCTATTTTGAGCACCGTATCAGCGTCGCTCATATCGACGAAATATTTCAGGCCTTTCAGATTGTCATCCTTATAGTATTTCATTTTTAATGTGAAATTCTTGTAGCCGTCGAATTTGTTATTCGGTGTGATGCCATAGAACTGCCACACCACTTCTTCGAGTCTTATTGGCTTGTTTCCAAGGTCGGCAGCTGTGTAAACAATCTGTGAGTGGCTGCTTTTATAGTAGTTGTAGAACGGATAAAGATCTTCTGTTTGTGTTCCTGTGCCAATGATTTTGTCGTCGAGCTTGCCGATGGTCACAGTGTAGTGGCACGAGTCGGAATGCAGCGGTTGGCTGGCCGATGCTGTTACCTTGAAGTTGAACAGAGTCATCATGTCGGCGTATTCACTGGCGGCAATGGTGAACCTGCAGGTTGCGGCGTCGCCGGGATTCAGATTTTCAATTGTTTGTTCACTGCTGATGACCTGTACCATCGGCTGCCCGTTGTCGGCAGTCAGCCTAACGCTGGCCAAATCCATGCGCTCGTGGCCGATGTTGGAGAGTGTTACGCAGATGTCTGCTGTTTCGCCGGGGAACATTTGCCCGTTAGGCTTATCGATGGTTGCCGTGGCGTCCAGTTTCAGCTTCGGTGCCGTAACGTAGAGTGGGTATTCGCTGGTTGTCGTCCGTCCGTCTTCGGTAATTGCAAAGCTGAACGGGATTCTTGTGCCGTCGGCTATGTTGTCTGTCAGTTCAATGCGGCACAGGTTCGCGAATGTCTGGCTCGACAGCGCGGCTATTGAAGAAATTGTTGTCAGCGTTGCGCCGACGCTCTTTACGAGCGGGCTTGCGCTGGTGATGTTAACTGTAGCCGTTTGCGATGATTGTTGGCCAAGGTTGGTTACCGTAACATCGAATCCGGTCAATCCGCCATTCTGCAAATTTTTGTTTTTGAATGGGTTGTCTGTTATTACTAAATACGATTTGTCGGGGAAGATTGCCGTGATTTTTCCAATGTAGGGTTTGTAACGTGTTTTTGTTACCACTACATCAATGTCGCAAGGCTCGCTTACCGGTCTGATAGTTATATTGGTGCTGTTCTCACCTTTGGGTACGTAGGCGGCGCCAAGCAGTTCTCCATTATGCGACAGAGCAACATACGAGCCGCCTAATGCATTGATGGTCACTGTGGTTGTGTTCACAGGTATTGCGTAGCTGTGGCTGACAACGTTGTTTTTTGCCTGGCCGAAGTAAACCAGTAGCGACGGGTCGCCCAAGTAGTTGTAGCCTTCCCAATAGTAGCGGGGAGAAACATCATCATAATAGTTTTCGTCCCAAGCTTCCGATACAGCCATGTTTCCGGCAAACATAATGACTCCGCCGCATACGTAATCTGATACAAATGGCGTGTCGAATGCGCCGGTAGACGATGTGGTAGTGTCTGGACTTGTGCCGCTTTTTATTCTATGTGCCCCTACAGCCCAGAAGTAGTCAGGGTCCCAATAGGTTTTTGGCGATGAACCAATGTAGGCCACAGCACCGCTGTTCTCTTTGCGAAGCCATGTTTCTCCAATGCATTCGTCTTTAGTGAATTGTCCTGACAAGCAGCAGTTTGCAATTACGAACGGGAATTGGCCCAGATTGTTAAAACTTCTTACTTTGCTTTGTGTCAGTTCGGGGTCTTCCCAGGTTGTTGTTGAGCCGTGGGCTGTGTAGGTCATTAGGCCAACAGAAACCGACGCGTCTGAATAGCAACCCGAATAACTTGTGGTGTACTTGTTGACAGTGCTATAGCCGTTTTTTGCGTTAATGCGGTTGCTTGTAATATAGTTTACCGTTGGAATTCCGATTGATGAGCGATAAGAACCATCGTAACCTGCAATGATTGTGGCTTTTGCAAGATATGACGGATCTTCGAACTGGTATTTTTCGTATGAGATGGTCTTGTCGGCAATGGCCTTCATTTGTGCGGCTGAGCTAGCCGAAAAACGTCCATAGTAAATGTCTGGAATAATGTCATCATCACCATCCATGCAGGCATAGTAAAGGTCTGTTCCATAGCGAGATGATTCACCAGTTTTGGCAACCGGAATTTTGTCGGTGTCGGCAGCTAATAGCAAAAACGACGGAGCAGGATTGTCATTTGTTGCTGAATAGTATTGTGTTGAAATCCAGTTTTTTATTTCGGTTGCGCTTTTGCCTATGACATCAGTTGTGGCAACCACAACATTGAAACCTTTCTGCCGTTTCCATGTGATAAAATCCGCCAGACTTTTGACAAATGCCGTATCGGTAATAATCAGATATTTAATTGGTTGCCCCGATGTTGCGAGTGTTGGGCTTTTGTGGTTTTCAAGCGATGAGTAAACGCCTTCAAAGTATGGTGTTGCATCGTTTGAGCCCGCTTTTGCCGAGCCGCCTTCAAATTCAATTTCAAAGTCGATGTTGCTGAAAACCATCAGCGTGTTTTGCTTCGGGTTGTAGCGTACCGGGTTCACAGCCACCTGTCCAATTTCCACACCGCGCATCGAACCGATCTGTGTAATTGTAACTAACTTGTTTTGAGTGAAATAGTTGCGGCGATATGCGCGCTTTTTGTATTTAAATTTTCGAACATCACCGCTTTTGCTTTGCAATGGCTGTCGTGGCGATAGTTTTTTGTCAATATTAAGGTCCGACAGTGCATAAAATGTTGTGTCGGCGTGTTTTATGACAATTTTAGGCTTTGCGCCGTTCGGTATTTGCACAAGTTTTCTGAAAGCAGGCAACTGTGGCTCGCCTTCGGCGCCCGACATGTAGGAGCCTTCGGTTTGAAGTTCAAGAAAGTCGCCTTTTTTGGTTGTGGTGTCGTTAAGGCTTATGGCGCCAATGTTTGCCGACATTTTCAACTGTCTATGATTGCTTTCCTTAATTGTGAGTCCATTGCTGCCGTGTCGGTTGCCGTGGGCAGGCAATAGTTGTTTGTTCTGTGCGTATATGGTTGGGCAACAGAAGAATAATAACAATATGGGTAGCAATCTGCGAATCATGTTGCAAATCTACTCAAAACTTTTGCAAGTTGGAGCGTTTTGTGATTAAAGTGTGCTGATTATTGGCGAAATAGCGAATCGGTCAAAAATTAAGCACCATACCCGTTTTCACGGTTTCGCCTTTGAAATGTTTGTGGAATTCGACAATGGCTTCGTCGCTTGTGCAGTGCGACGGCATAACAATCTCGCAGCCAATATTTCTCAAGTAGCTAATGGTGTCGGTCAGGCGGTTGTCGATTGCGGTGAGGTGAAAGCCGCCAATCACGCCGAAAACCTTGTCGGTGCCGGTAACGCGACGTGCTTGTTCAACAATGTTGCAAATGCCGGCATGGGCGCATCCCGAAATCACAATCAGTCCGTTGGCGGTTTTAACGGCGAGTGCCGAATCGTCGGCAACGGGGTCTGGAGTGCCATCGGCAAAATGAAACGGTGTGCTGCATTCTTGCTCAAACGGCAGAACACGCTCAATCTCACCTAAATACACCATGTTTTCGGTAATCCACAGTGGCTCTTTGCTTTCGATTATCTTGTTGCGGCTTTCAACCGTTTGCCGGCTCACAGCCAATGAAATATCGCGTCCTGAGCGCCCCGAAATGCGTGTCGCGAATGCCCCTGGGTGTGTCACAATCCGCTTGCCGCTAATCCATTGCAGACCGTTGCCGTGGTCGTAGTGGCCGTGGCTGAGCACAACAGTGTCAACGGTGTCAAGGTCGATGCCCATTTTTTCGGCATTTCTGATAAACAAATCCGATGCCCCCGTATCGAAGAGTACACGGCGGTCGGCTTCGATCAAGAACGAAAGACCGTGTTCGGCACCGTAACCGCAGAAGGCTTCTTTGTCCGACAAAATGCTTATTTTCAATTTGCTAACCATAATCGATATTGCCTACAAAGTTATTTGCACTTTGTGAAAAAGTCAAATGAAAATGGCTTTACCGTACGTTTTGAACGTAATAGTTTGAAAAAATCCCCTTAACCATGAACAACATTTGAAATTCCTATTACTTTTGCGCCGTTAAAAACAGAAAACAATGTTGAACACTGCATCTTACTTCGCTTATTATTTCTTTTACTACTTCAGTAATTGAGGCGGGGGTGATGTTCGTGTAAATGATAATGAATACAGGCCCCGCGTTTTGCGGGGCTTTTTTTTTGAAAATGAATATGAAAATTGCAATTCAAGGAGTGAACGGAGCCTTCCACGAAATAGCCGCAAGGCAGTATTTCGGTGCTGATATTGAGACGGTCAATTGTGACCAATTCCGCGATTTGTTCCGCGCCGTTGAGGACAGCACTGCCGATTACGGCATTGTGGCCATCGAGAACACCATTGCTGGCAGCATTCTGGAGAACTATCTGTTGCTCAAACGCTCAAAACTTAAAGTGATTGGTGAACTTAATCTTCACATTACGCAAAACCTTATGGCTCTGCCTGGTACGCGGATTGAGGACATCACTGAAGTTTACTCGCACCCAATCGCTATTCAACAAAGCAAGGATTTCTTCGATAACTATCCGAATATCAAAATGGTAAACTGGTCGGATACGGCGTCGGCGGCACAGAAAGTTGCCGAAGAGAAACTTACTCACACGGCGGCCATTGCTAGCGAATATGCAGCCGAACTCTATGGTCTTCAGATACTTGCAGCGCAGATTCAGACTCACAAGAAGAACTACACTCGCTTTCTGGCCATCAGTCGGTCGGCGGTGGATGCGCCCGACACCAACAAGGCTTCAATCTGTTTCGAACTGACGCATCAGCCTGGCTCGCTTGTCGATGTGCTGGCCGAATTCAAGAACAACAACATCAACCTGACGAAAATTCAGTCGCTGCCTATTCTCGGCAGTCCGTTCCAATATTCGTTCTATGTCGATTTGGAGTGGAGCGACCGCCACAACTTCGACAAAGCCATCAGCCGCGTGCTAACGCTGGTGTCAAATTTGTCGGTTTTGGGCGAATATCACGGAGCGAAAATTGAAAATTAAAAGTTGAAAATTAAAAATTGAAAATTGAAAGACGATAAGGCATAAGGCACAAGGCATAAGTGATTAAAAATGTATTCTGTGTAATCTGTGTCGTCTGTGCGAGAATCATAATTCAATAAATCAGTAAAATCAATTAATCAATAAATAAATAATTATGGTAGTAACAATCATTGGTTTAGGTTTGATTGGCGGTTCAACCGCAATCGACATCCGTCAGCAGAAGTTTGCTGACCACATCATCGGTGTTGACAGCAACCCGACAAACGCCGCAGGAGCGGAGCACATCGGACTTGTTGATGAAATTTGTGATTTGGAGAATGGTGTCAAGCGTGCCGACCTGATTCTGGTGGCCGTGCCCGTGAACGCGGCTCTGAAAGTGCTTCCGAAGGTGCTCGACCTTGTGAACGACAATCAGGTTGTGGCCGATATGTGTTCAGTCAAAGGCAAATTGTGCGATTGGGTGAAGTATCATCCTAAACGTCAGCGTTATGTGGCTTCGCACCCAATGGCGGGAACGGAGTATTCGGGTCCGTGGGCGGCCAAAGCGGGAATGTTCGCAGGCAAGGTGGCCATTCTTTGCGATACGGAGGACAGCGATGTCAAAGCCGTCAACCTGGTGCGCAGTATGTACGAGGCTATGTATATGCGTATCATCTTTATGAACAGCGCCAATCACGATGTTCACACGGCTTACGTGTCGGCCATCTCGCACATCAGTTCGTTTGCGCTGGCGCTCACCGTTCTCGACAAGGAGAAGAACGAAAAACACATTTTCGACCTTGCTTCGGGTGGTTTTGACTCGACAGTTCGTCTGGCAAAGAGTTCGGCAGCAATGTGGCAGCCGATTTTTGAGCAGAACAAAGACAACGTTCTCATCGTGCTCGACACTTATATTAAATATCTTCAGGAGTTTAAGAAGAATCTCGAGGACGACAACAACGAGGCAGTTTACAATATGATTGACGAGGCTAACCGTATTCGCAGAGTGCTGAAATAGAAGGCATTAGGTATTAGGCAAAAGGCATTAGAAGGGGCGAAAAATTTTTCGCCCCAACCAACACCCAAAACCTAACACCCAACACCAATAAAAAATGAATTAACAATTAATAATTAACAATTTAGGCTTCGATTCACCGATTGGCCGATTCACCAAAAAGTCGTCTGTTGTCGGTAGTCTGAAGTCCGAAGTCAAAAAAATAAGATAATGAATACAAACGAAACCCCGTTTTCATCGTGGGGAATTATAAAAAACACAAAACGTCCTGTAGTAATTGCGGGACCTTGCAGTGCAGAGACTGAAGAACAAGTGCTGGCAACGGCTCGCGGCCTGAAAGAGCAGGGCATCGAGATTTTCCGTGCGGGAATCTGGAAACCGCGTACCCGTCCGAATTCTTTTGAAGGTGTTGGTTCTGAAGGACTTACCTGGCTGAAACGTGTAAAAACCGAAACTGGTATGCTCACATCGACCGAAGTGGCCAACTTCAAACACGTTTACGAGGCGTTGCGCGCAGGTGTTGATATTCTCTGGATTGGCGCCCGTACATCGGCCAACCCGTTTGCTATGCAGGAGATTGCCGACGCGCTTCAAGGCGTTGACGTTCCTGTACTTATCAAGAATCCCGTGAACCCCGACGTTGAGTTGTGGGTTGGCGCCGTTGAGCGCATTATGGGCGCGGGAATCAAGCGTGTGGGCGTTATCCACCGCGGTTTCTCGTCGTTCGAGAAGACTCGTTTCCGCAACGTTCCGCAGTGGCAGATGGCCATTGAGTTCCGCCGCCGTATGCCCGATTTGCCAATGATTTGCGACCCGTCGCACATTTCGGGCTGCACCGAATTGCTTCAGGAAGTTTCGCAGAAGGCTCTCGACCTGAACTACGACGGTTTGATTGTTGAAAGCCACTGCAATCCGAAGGAGGCCTGGAGCGACGCCAAACAGCAACTCACGCCCGAAGATTTGGGTAAATTGCTGAAATCGTTGGTTTTGCGTAACGTTGAAATCGACCAAGCGCAGAAGGAGACTCTCGATGACCTTCGTCTGAAAATCGATAAGTTTGACAATGATTTGCTCAAGACACTCGATGAGCGTATGAAGGTTGCCGAAGCCATCGGTCAATACAAGAAAGAGCACAATATCACCATTTTACAGCCGTCGCGTTGGGACGAAATCATCAGCAAGATTGTTGCCAAAGGTGCGGAGCACAACTTGAGCGCGGAGTTCCTTTCCACCGTTTTCAAGGCTATCCACCAAGAGTCAATCAACAAGCAGAACCGAATAATGAATGAGGAGTAGTTGAGTGATAGTGATTAGTTGCAAGTGGTTGATAATTAACAATTAAAAATTAACAATGAAAGCGCTCAACGCTCACGGCTCACAGCCTTTCAATTTATCAATCTGACTAAACACTAACACCTGACACCTAATACCAAATACCTGATAATGAGAACAGTAACAATAAACGGTCAGCAGGGGCAATCGCAGATTCTGATTGGGGAGAGTTTCCTGAATTTCAAGAAATATCTGCCCACGCAGCAGGTTGTGGTTGTCACCGACACCAATGTCAACCGCATCTACGGTAAGTATTTCGCTGATTATCCGATAATTGAGATTGGGCTGGGCGAGAAGTCGAAGACGCTTGCCACCGTGTCGGAAATCATCGGGCGGATGCTTGAGTTGAAAATCGACCGCAAAGGCTTTGTGCTGGCGGTTGGCGGCGGCATTGTCACCGATGTGGCTGGTTTTGCCGCGTCAATCTATCAGCGAGGCATTGCATTTGGCTTTGTGTCAGGCACTTTGCTGTCGCAGGTCGATGCGAGCGTGGGCGGAAAGAACGGCGTCAACTACGAGGGATTCAAGAATATGGTGGGCACGTTCAATCAGCCGCAGTTCGTCATTTGCGACCCGCAGATGCTCACTACGCTGCCTGCCGACCAACTCGACAGCGGCTTTGCCGAAATTGTGAAGCACACGCTCATCGCCGACCGTCAAATGTTTGAATATCTGGAAAAAAACGCCGAAAAGGCTTTGAATCTCGATATGAACGTCATTGAGACGCTGGTCGACAATTCGGTCAACATCAAGTCGGGCGTTGTGAACCGCGACGAGAAGGAGCACGGCGAGCGCCGCAAACTCAACCTTGGGCACACCTACGGCCACGCAGCCGAAAAGGTGCTGGGCGTGAGTCACGGCTACGCTGTCAGCCTTGGACTGGTGGTTGCCGCGCGGCTTTCGGTCAAGCGCGGACTACTCTCGCAGGTCGATGCCGACCGCATTGTGGCGCTGTTGCGCAAACTGAACCTGCCAACAGTGATAACTGGCGATAAACAAGCCATTTACAACGCTCTCGAACTTGACAAGAAGCGCGAGGGCTCGCAAATCAATTTTGTGCTGATGCGCGGAATTGGTGATGTGGTGATTGAGAAAATTGATATTAACGAACTGAAACAGATAGAGTTATGACAGCATTATGCCGTTCGGTGGCGCAAAAGGGTTACGACAGCATCTGCCGTCTGGTTGAAGGGGCGGAAATGGTTGAAATCCGACTTGAGGAGTCGGGCCTGACAATCGACGAGACTCGCCAACTATTTGGTACTCATAAGAATATGCTTGCTACGTGCCGCCCTGTCGGTCTGTCGCAAGCCGAACAAACCGCCTATTTGCAGGCCGCCATTGAGGGTGGCGCCGCGTGGGTAGATGTTGAGGTTGAGGCCGACGACGACTATCGCAAAAACATTATCAGCATTGCCCGCAAGCACAACTGCAAGGTGATTGTGTCGTATCACAACAACGACGAGACACCGCAATTTCTTGAATTGCAACAGATTGCCAACATCGCTCACTCAATGGGCGCTGATGTGGTCAAGTTGGCTTGTATGTGCCATAGCAAAACCGATGTTATGAATCTGTTGAATCTGTATAATGCAGATTATCAGATGCTCGCAATCGGAATGGGACGTGTGGGCGCTTTGACGCGCATTGCCGCTATCACAATGGGCGCGCCATTCACTTTTGTCGCCACAGCCGACGGCGGAGCAACCGCACCTGGCCAAATCGACGAAGGTATTATGCTCAAAATGAAACAATTGCTTACTGAAACAAAATGAATTTAACGATAAAGCCATCGAAAGTTGCAGGAAGCGTGACGGCGCCGCCATCGAAAAGTTATATGCAGCGTGCCATTGCGCTTGCTGTTTTGTCGCATAAACCGACCATAATCAGCAATTTATCGGATTGCAACGATTGCCGTGCGGCGATTGGCGTTGCCAAAAGTCTTGGCTGCGAGGTTGACCTTTCCGATGCTGAACTGAAGATTGTTCCGCCTGTCAACGGATTGAGTGGCAGTCATTTGCATTGCGGTGAGTCGGGTTTGGCACTTCGTATGTTCACGCCCGTTGCGTCGTTGCTCGGTAGCGATGTGATGCTGACAGGTGAGGGGTCGCTGCAGCAGCGGCCTGTTGGTTTTATGGAGGACACTTTGCGTCAGTTAGGTGTTGACATTCAGTCGGATAAAGGTCTGTTGCCAATCAAGGTCAAAGGCCCGATGAAAGGTGGAAAAGCCACGGTTGACGGTTCGGTAAGTTCGCAGTTCCTGACGGGATTGTTGCTCGCACTGCCAACGCTCAAAACCGATTCGGTGCTGACTGTCAGCAATTTGACAAGCCGCCCGTACATCGATATGACACTTCAGATAATGCGCGATTTTGGTGTTTCGGTTGAAAATGCCAACTATGAGCAGTTCAGCATAAAAGGCGGGCAGGAGTATGCTAACGCCAATTACCGTGTTGAGGGCGATTGGAGCGGGGCTGCGGCGTTCATTGTTGCTGCGGCCATTGCAGGAACGCTGAAAATCAACGGTTTGAATCCGCAATCGGCACAAGCCGACCGCGCCATTCTCGACATCCTGCGCCTTACGGGCACACAGTTCGCTTTCGATGCCGACAATTGCTTGATTGTCAATAAAAACGATAATCTGCAACCATTCAAATTCGATGCCACCAATTGCCCCGATTTATTCCCCGTGGTGGCGGCTCTGGCGGCCAACTGCAAGGGAAAATCGGCCATTGCGGGCGTTCATCGCCTGACGCATAAGGAGAGCAACCGTGCGGAAGCAATCAGGCGCGAACTTGGCAAACTCGGCATCAGCGTTGAGTTTGAAGGCGACAGTATGGTTGTGACTGGCGGCCCGATAAGCGGTGGCACGGCTTCGGCCTGCAACGACCACCGTATGGCTATGTCGCTGGCTCTCTGCGCTTTGACGGCTTCGTCGGCTGTGACAATCGAAGGCACGGAGTGCGTCGGTAAGTCGTATCCTGGCTTTTTCGATGATTTAAACCATATTTTAGTTTATTGAATTGAGATTTAGTTTTTGAGAAAAAGATTTAACACAAGAGTAAACGGATATTATTTTCAAATACTGTATCTTTGTTCTTAAACATTTTATATATGCTAAATACTAATCCAATAGCAGAGGTTTTTGGTTATCCAATGTCAAATGGCACGGAGGATGCTAAATACTACAGAGAAAACAGGTTATGTCCTTTTCATAACAGATTTCCTAATTGTACTAAAGATAAAGCCGATGACCCATTAGGAGTGTGCAGCGTTAATCATGGTAATGATATGGTTATTACTTGCCCGTCTCGTTTTCGCGAGGATTGGAAAATCCTATATAATGCTGCATCTTTTGTTTGGCCTAAAGGAACAAAATGGACTTCTCTTCCCGAAATCAAACTTGTTGATGGTACAGGACAATCTGCGGGAAATATTGACTATGTGATTGTTAGTTATAATGATGAAGGTCACATAATTGATTTTGCTTCCATAGAAGTACAAGGTGTTTATATCAGTGGAAATTTGCGCAATCCATTCAATCAATATATGAAAAATCCATCAATCAATTTTGAATGGAATGGGAAGAATTTCCCGCATCCCGATTACCTTTCTTCTTCAAGAAAGCGATTGATTCCACAAATGCTCTATAAAGGGGGTATATTTAAGGCGTGGAATAAAAAACAATGTGTTGTCATTCAGAAATCATTTTTTGATACGCTTCCGAATCTTCCCAAAACCACCAAAGAGAAAGCGGATATAGCATGGTTTCTATATGATTTGAAATATGACAATGCGGATAAAAAGAACCATCTTGTTTTGATAGATACAGTTTATACAGAATTTCAAGCCGCATTAGAACAGGTTATTTTTACAAAACCTGGGAAAATGTCTGATTTTGTGTCGCTTTTACAAGGAAAACTAGATGAACGTATAAGCAATGAACCTGACACTCATTCAGTTTATGAATTATTATGAGCATAAAACAATTAGAATTTGATTTGTTTCCGGAAGAAGAAAAAGAATTAGTTGCAGTTATGCACAATGTAACAAATGTGGCTTCTGTTCCGCAGAGAAGCCCATTTCGTTATCCTGGAGGGAAGACTTGGCTCGTTCCAACAGCCCGTAAATGGTTCTCTCTTGCCAATGCAGATTCATATCTTGTTGAACCATTCGCTGGAGGAGGAATAATAAGTCTTACTGCGGCAGCAGAAGGATATTTCAAGCATGTGACAATGGTTGAATTGGATGATGATGTCGCTGCGACTTGGCAGACAATACTTTCTGATGATAACCAATGGCTCATTAAACAAATATCCACATTTGATGTTACAGCAGAAAACATCAATTATGTGATTAATCATGCTTCTGATGGAATAAAACAAAGGGCTTTTGCTACAATCGTACGAAATCGGACTAATCATGGAGGAATTCTTGCAAGAGGTTCAGGGTTAATAAAATCCGGAGAAAATGGGAAGGGACTATCTTCTCGATGGTATCCGGCAACTTTGATTAAACGTATTTCTGAAGTAAATAGGAATCGGGATAGAATATCATTTATACATGGTGATGCATTTGAATTTATGGAGCAAAAACTATTTGACCCTAATGCATATTTCTTTATAGACCCGCCGTACACAATTGCCGGTCGTAGGCTGTATAATCATTTTGATGTTGACCATCGGCGCATATTTGAGTTAGCAAGCAAAATGCAAGGCCATTTTTTAATGACATACGATGATACATTAGAAGTTAGAAGTTGGGCGGACGAATTTAATTTACCATATATGACGATTCCTATGCAAACAACTCATCTTGTGACAAAGGAAGAATTGCTTATTTCTAATGATTTTTAATCATAGAGTAAACATACTTTATTGTTGCTTGAATAAATATTTTTCCTTGATTTTGAATGTGCTTGATGAAATCTTGTTGATTTTGAAATAGTTACAAGAAATGTATAGTCTCGATTACAAAGTTACAGTTTCGATGTGCGATGCCGACGGTCGTTTAAAACTGTTTTCGGCTCTGCAGATGATGCAGGATTGTTCTGAACTTTGGAAAACATCGGAACCTGTTTACGACCAATATTTTACCGAAAACGGAATGGCTCAACTTCTGGCATCGCGACAGGTCGAAGTTGTGCGAGTACCGCAATACAAAGAGAATCTGAAAGTTACCACATCGGTTTTCGATATTAATCCGATGTTCGGTTTTCGCAATACGTTCATCTACGATGCCAACGGACTGCCTTGCTACAAAAGTTGGAGCACGGGCGCGTTTGTAAAACTCGACACTGGCAAACTGAACAAAATCAGCGACGAATTGGTCTCAAGTTTCAATCGGGAGCCTAAACTTGAGATGAATTATGCCGACCGCAGAATTATTGTGCCGAAGATAAATCCAACAAGCACAGTTAGTTATGTGGTGCAGCGCAACGACATCGACTATAACCGCCATATGAACAACGCCAACTACATTCGTTTGTCGCTCGAGACCTTGCCTGATGATTTCGAGGTCCGCAATATGCGCGTTGAGTTTAAAAAAACTGCCAAACTGTCCGATGAACTGATTTTGGAAGTTGTTAATCAGTCCGATGACACTATATTTGTTGTGGAGAAATTGGCGGAGCAGATAAGTACAATCATCGAATTGAAAAAATAAAATATTGATTATGAACACATTTGGTAGAATCTTCAGAGTGAGCATTTTTGGTGAGTCGCACGGAGCGCAGGTGGGCGTTGTGATTGACGGCTGTCCTGCAGGTATCGCACTGACTGACAGCGATTTCACCGCCGACTTGCAACGTCGCAAAAGTGGCGCGAAAGGTACCACGCCGCGCATCGAGGCCGACGAGCCTGAGATTGTTTCGGGCGTGTTCGACGGTCACACCACTGGCACCCCGATAACCATTTTGTTCAAAAACGCCAACACCCATTCGTCTGACTATTCGAACCTTGTGGCGCAGCCCCGTCCTGGTCACGCCGACTTCACAGGCCGCTGCAAGTACAACGGTTTCAACGATTACCGTGGCGGCGGGCATTTCTCGGCGCGTAATACGGTGGCAATTGTGGCTGCGGGTGTTGTGGCAAAGAAGGTTCTCGACGGCATCAGCATCAAATCGACGATTGTTGAAGTTGGCGGTCAAGCCGATATCGAGGCGGCTGTGGCAAAGGCAATGGAGCAGAACGATTCGGTTGGCGGCATTGTCGATTGCCGCGTGAACGGTCTGCCTGTCGGGCTTGGCGAGCCGTTCTGGGATTCGGCGGAGTCGCTCATCAGCCACGCCGTGTTTGCCATTCCTGCCGTCAAGGGAATTGAGTTCGGAAGCGGTTTTGCGGCTGCCAAAATGGTTGGCTCGCAGCATAACGATGCAATCATCGACGAGCGCGGCACCACAGCCACCAACAACGCTGGCGGTATCAACGGCGGTATCACCAACGGCAACGAACTTTATTTCCGTCTGGCAGTGAAGCCCACAGCAAGCATCGCCCGCGAGCAGATGACCTACAATTTTGAGACTCACAAGGTTGAACCACTGATAGTTAAAGGCCGCCACGATGCGTGCATCGCATTGCGCGTTCCGCCAATTGTCGAGGCAATGACGGCAATTGCGCTGGCGGATTTGAAGTTGCTGATGTAAGTCGTTATAAATCAAATTGATTAACTGATAATCATGGCAAAAGCACAACAACGGTCTCAACTGCCAAAATTCACATCAATGGCTGTCCTTATTGATGGTGAAAATGTTGACAGACAAAAGGTTGAAGCTATATTGGCAAGGCTCGGACAGTTGGGAACAATAGCAACCAAAAGAGTTTATGGCGACTGGTCGCAAGACAAGCTGAAACTCTGGAGCGATGTGGTTTCGATGTGCGCTTTGCGTACCATGCACCATTTTGTCCATAGCACGCAGAAGAACACAACCGATATTGCAATGGTAATTGATGCCATGGATTTGCTGCATACGGGCAATTATGACGCCTTTGCAATTGTTTCGAGCGATGGTGATTTCAGCAATCTTGCCGTAAGAATTCGCAACGAAGGCAAATATGTGGTAGGTGTCGGACAACGCAAAACCAATTATAACTTTGTGAGTATCTGTGATTTGTTTATAAATCAGGATAAACTTGCGTCATCTGTTGATACGGCCAACCCAATGCGGCTGAAAAATATGGTCGAGTCTTTGAACTCTAAAATTGCTGAAAAAGATAAATCCATAAAGGCGCAGGCGGTTAAGATGAAAGAGAAAAATAAGGCCATGACCGATTTGCGCAAAGAATTGTCGACAGTGAAAAAAGAGTTGCGCACAGCTGCGGGCGGTACCAAGAAACTTGAATCGCAATTGGCTAAACTTCAGAAAAATAACGAATCGCTGAAGAAAAAAGTTGAAGTGGCTAAAGCGCGTCTGACGGCCAAAACAACAAAAAAATTCATCGATTTGCTGCTGAACGCAATTTCAGGTGAGGAGATAGGCGAGAACAAATACCCGCTCGATATTATCGGCAAGAAAATCAGAGAAGAAAACCCAACATTCAGGCCTTCGGATTATGGTTTCCCAACGTTGTCGAAACTGATTTGTTCGGTTCCCGGCGTCGAAATGCAAACGGAACAGAACCGGTTGGTGTTCTCGTTTAGCGACAAAGAAAAAACGTTGAATTGTAACTAATTAAACGCGGCAGTTTTTATTTATCCCCTTTACTGTCAGAGAAATCCTGTACGCAGCAATTGTTGTATTCTTTGTGCTCTCTTATAGCCACGCCGATTCGACAGTAATTATCATTCAAAATGTTTTTACGGTGACCAAGCGATTCAACGTTTTTGTCGATAAGTAATTGACGCACAATCTTCAGGGCGTCGTTGTAACCGTACGAGATATTTTCGCCAACCCATACACCATCATAATAGCTGCGTACGCGGTCGGCAAACGAAGTGCCGTCAGTTGAGTTATGCCCGCGTTCACCCTTCGGACCGATGTCGTTTGCGTGAAATTCTGCGGCTTTGCAGAGTTGCTCGTTTGGCACTAGCATTGGCAGGTTCTTGATGCTTTCAAGTGTGTCTAGCAACGATTTCTCATAACTATTGTCCGACGATTTCAGGTCGGCAAGAAAAGCCGTACTGAATGCATCGCCGTCGAGTCGCGCCAAATTGCAGTACTGAATCACAAGTTTTTCTTCGTCAGTCAGATACGATGCATCTTTGGCTGTGTTTGCCATATCGATTTGTTCCTGGCTGAAAGCTTTTGTTGCATCGGCAATGGTGGCGGCGGTGTTTGTGGCCGTGTTGTTACCAGTCAGAGAGTTGTCGTCGTCCAAATCGTTTGTGATATCGCAACTTGTTATAGTTGAGTAAAATAATGTTAATGCTATTATTGAGAAGAATTTTATTTTCATATTCCGTATGCTTTTAAGTTGTTGGCAATATCGTGCTTTTTTCAATAGGCTCAATCGTTAATTTTCAAAAGTTTTGCCGCATTATCGAACAGAATCAGCCGTTCTTCTTCGGTGGTGAGTCCGATTTTGTGGAACAGTTCCAGTTCAGATCCGCTTTCCCACATCGGGTAGTCGGTGCCCCATAGCACGCGGTCGGCACCGTAGGCACGGATGATGGCTGCGGCTTCGTCGGGTGCAAGCCACGACAGGCTCGACGAGCAATCGACATACAGATTTGGTATTCCTGCAAGCGTTTTGGCCGCTTCCTGCCAAACCGACCATCCGCCAAAATGTGCCCCAATAACGGTTAGGGTGGGGAAGGCTTCAAGGAATTTTTTTGTCTGCGATGGATTTGAGTAGTTATATCGGTGGTCGCCGCAGTGGATTAGCACCGGCACGCCGCCACGGCTGATGACTCTGCCAAGTTCGAAAGCGCGTTCACCATCGAGTGGAAAACGTTGAAAATCAGGGTGCAGTTTGACACCTTTCAGCCCGAGTTCGAGCAAATGGTTGAAATCGCCTTCAATGTCAGTGCTTTCGGGGTGCAGAGTGCCAAATCCGGTGAACAATCCCGGGTGAGCCTTCACTTCGCTGCTTATAAATTCATTGATTGTGCGTACTTGTTTTGGTGTAGTTGCCACAGAATGAACCAGATAATGAACTACGCCGTTTTTCTCGCCATCGGCAATTAGCCCTTCGGTTGTCCCATTTAGCGACATCCGTAGGCTGTAGAAATCTTTGATTCCATCAACAGCGCGGGCGGCGATGTTGGCGGGATATATGTGGCAATGTGCGTTTATTGCTTTTTGCATTTTCTTGATTTACTGATAATTGGCAGTCGTATGCCGTCAATTCGTTTCGTCGGCAAAGGTGTAATTTTGCACGGAATTATCAAAAAAGCCTAGTCGTGTTTTTATATGTTTGGCAATAACTTGATTCTGTGCTAGAAAAAATGATTTGGGATTTTTTGCCATTGGTTCAGTTAATTGGCTTAAAGTTCGTATTTTCGACATTTGGCAATAGTTATTTTCTGATGTTGTAACATTGTGATTTACAATGGAAAATGCCGATGGATAAGACCATTGAATATATAATTGGCTTTCTGCTTCACAACAATCCCGCTCTTGCGCCGCATGTGGGGTACACCGCCGATGCTGCGCAGTTCGGTAATTACAGCGTTGTTATAGTGTCTTCGCATTTTTTCGACGATGGTGTTTACGGCACGAAACAGTCGGAACCAGAGTTGCCGCTACTGACCGTTGAAGGTATTCCGCTGCTTTTTGGCAGTCCGAAAATCGAGCGGCAAGGCTCAACGCTGGTCGTTTATGCCGACATTGTTGCCAGCACATATTTTCTCGTTTCGCGGTATGAAGAGTATCTGCATCCGACCGACCGCCGTGACGCGCATGGGCGTTTTTTAGGCTGCGAGTCGTTGCTGGGCCGTGCTGGATTTCTGCATCGCCCCATAGTTGATGAGTACAGCGATTTGTTGCTGAAATGGCTATCGGAAGCAGGACAGAAACCCGTCATGCCGCCATGTGAGTATGCAGCAATTTACCTAACTCACGACATTGACCAATTGACCTACTACCGCCGTCTGCGCGGATTTGTCGGCGGTGTGGCACGTAACCTGATTTCGGCGGCAGGAATGAAAAAGGTACTCAAATCGTTGTCGGCCTTCGAAAACGACCCGGCTTACACTTTTGAGTGGATGCTTCAGCAAGATGCTTTAGTGAAAAATTCGCAATCGCTATTTTTCATAAAATCAACAATTAAGCAACATAAATTCGATTATCCTGGCTATAACTTGAAAGGTAAGGATTTTCGACGGCTGATGGCATTGTTGCGGCAGTCGGGATGCAAGTTGGGATTGCATGCAAGTTATGCTTCAGGTGCACAATTGCCATTGATTATCAGCGAAAAGCATCAACTTGAAGATGCTTTGGGCACACCAGTGACAATGAATCGATGGCACTTTTTGCGAACGATTCAACCAACTGATTATGAAGTTATTGCCAATTGTGGAATTGAAGATGATTTCACGGTTGGTTATGCCGACCGAATCGGATTTCGATTAGGAACATCGCGGGCTGTCAATTGGATAAATCCGAAAACAAAGGAAACCGGCAGTCTGCGGCTTCATCCGTTGACGGTGATGGACTGCACATTAAGTAACTCTGAATATATGAATCTGTTTGAAAATGAAGCGGAAACAAGAGTCTGCGAAATAATTCAACATATTAAGCAGCACAACGGCGAAGTGGTCTTTTTATGGCACAACACAGTGTTTTCATCGTTGGAAACAGATTATCACCGCGTGTTGTATCCGCAAATTATTAAAATGCTAAATCAATGAAAATCTTAACAATAATAGGGGCAAGACCGCAATTTATTAAGGCGGCAGTTGTGAGTCGCGCGATTGGGCGGTGTGCCGGCATCGAAGAGAAAATTCTTCACACCGGCCAGCATTACGACCACAACATGAGCCGGATTTTCTTTGACGATTTGGGGCTTCCGCGTCCGGCGTGGCTGCTCGATTGCTGTTCGATGCAGCCTGAGCCAATGGCTGAAAAAATTGCTCAAGCGGTTGGCAATGAAACGTTTGACTGTGTGCTGCTTTATGGCGATACAAATTCGACACTTGCGGGGGCGCTTTTTGCCGAACAGCGGCGTATCCCCATCGCTCATGTCGAAGCGGGGTTGCGCAGTTTCAACAATGCTATGGCCGAAGAGCATAATCGGATTGAAACCGACAAGCGCTCGAAGTGGCTTTTTTGTCCTACACATTTGGCTGTCAAGAACTTGCAAAACGAAAATGTCGCTGGCAACATTTATAATGTGGGCGATGTGATGTACGATGCAGCATTGCTTTTTGCCAGTGTGGCAGAACAAAAATCATCGGTTCTGGCCGATTTGAAACTCACTAGCAAACAGTTTTATCTGGCAACCATTCATCGTGCCGAAAATACTAATAACGAAGTGCTTATGAGTGTTTTTTCGGCCTTTGCGCGAATTGCCACCCCCGATTTGCCGATAGTGTTGCCGTTGCATCCGCGTACGCGGAATATTATCGCTTCAAGCACTGAACTTCAGGCGGTTAGTTCGCAAAATCCATCTTTGCGGATAACCGACCCTGTCAACTATCTTGATATGATTATGCTTGAGAAGCACGCAAAACTGATTCTGACAGATTCTGGTGGTGTGCAGAAGGAAGCATATTTCCATAAAACGCCTTGTGTAACAATTAGAAACGAAACCGAATGGGTTGAAACCGTTGAAGCAGGTTGGAATGTGATTGCAGGCACAACTGCCGACAGTATTTGTCGTGCAGTGGGTGCCGATTTCGCCTGCCAGCCCATCAGCGACTATGGCACAGGCGACAGTGCAAATAAAATCATCAATATATTATGTCAGCAAAAGTCCTGATAGTCTGCGATGCATTTCCGCCCGATTTTGCCCCGCGGATTGGCAATTTGTGCAAGTATTTGCCTGACAAATACGATGTTACAATTGTTACTGTTGAGCCAATATCCGATTTGTGGCCAGTCGCTTTCGAACGTAAAAATTTCAGACTTCTGCGATTTAATTTGTTGTCGTACAATGGTATGGATAGTATTACGCATAGAATTGCCGACTATCTGTTCTCGTTGGGTGACCGCCAATTGTATCGGATGGCTTTAAAAACGATTGGAAATCAAACTTTTGATGTTGTTTTGTGCACTTCTTGCTATATTTTCCCATTACGTTGTGCACAAAAGTTGGCGGCGCACTTCTGTGCACCATTATGCATCGATTTGCGCGACATTATGGAACAAGATGCCAAACCAGTAGGAATAAATAAGATTGTGCAGTTCGCCAAATTGCGCTGGCTGAACCAATTGCGGCGAAACAGAATATTGAAATGCGCCGAAACAGTTACCACCATATCGCCATGGCATGTCGCCACACTCTCACGGGTTAATCCGAATACTCAATTGATATACAATGGTTTTGATGCGGAAAAGTTTGCATTCAAACCCGTCAAAACTGATAAGTTTATTGTTACTTACACTGGCCGTCTGCTCGACATCAACTTGCGCGACCCGCGATTGTTCCTTGAAGCGGTCAGTCAACTCTGTCAGGACGAAACGTTCGCTCAAAACATTTGCATACGGTGGTTTGTAGATGCAAAGAGCGCGGAAGAAATCGCTCAACTCACAAGCGATTATGGGCTGGATGCTTGCACTGAAATCTCGAAAACTATAAGTGCCGACCTGATGCCTGATATTTTGAACACAAGTTCGTTGGTTCTGGTGTTGTCGAACAAGGCCACCAAAAACGGACCGCACGGCATTATGACCACCAAATTTTTTGAAGCGGTTGGTTGTGAAAAGCCGGTGTTGTGCGTCCGCAGCGATGATGACTGCCTTGCAGCGACCATCGGTCGAACCAATGCCGGACTGGCAGGTAGCAATGTGACTGATGTTAAGGATTTTATTACGGAAAAATATAACGAGTGGAAGTCGGTGGGGTATACGCATCAACCTGTTAATCAAGATGAGAAGATAAAATTCACCCGTCAAGCACAGGCTTTGCAGTTTGCTGCAGTAATTGATAAAGCCATGCGTCAATAACCGAATCATCAAACACGTCTGGAACCGACAAAAACAAAAAGGCTGATGCATTGCATCAGCCTTTTGTTGTATGACTATGTCAGTTTTAGAATTTGACGAGTTTGATAGTCTTGCCGCCAACTTTTACAAAGTAGGTTCCTTGTGGTTCATTGGCTAAATCGATTTGTGTTTTGCCAACGTTGGCTTCGGTCAGAACCAGTTTGCCGCTCATATTGAAGACGTAGATGAAGTCGGCATCGCTGTCGGTTTCAACAATGGCCACATCGGCTGTCGGGTTCGGGTAAACCGAAATCTTGACTTCGTTGTCGGCGATGGCGGTGGTGTCTTCTTTTGCCTTCACTGTCAGTTTGCCGTTCTTGTATTCGAAGTTGTAGTTTGCCGATTCGCCGCCAGACAGAACAATGTCGAATGTTCCGGCTTGATCGGTGGTGGCGTTGACTTTCGCACTTGGAACGGCTGTCAGATTGGCAATGGTTTCGTCTAATACAAAGCCTTTGTATTCGATATTGAACTTCGGCATCTCATCGCCCTGATTTACTGTTACATCGGCAACAGAAACAGTCAGGTTGGCTTTGTTGACAGTCAGAGTAACTGTGTCGGTAATAAAATATACGTTTTGCGTTAAAGTGTTATTTACCGGGACAAATGTTGCAATCAACTTGTGTGTGCCTGGTTTCAAAGTATCACCTACGCTGACAGAGTAGGTGAATGAGCCGTCAACATTGGCTGTGGCATTAAGCATGTCTGCGCTGATGAGCGTTCCGTATGTGATTGCAGCGGGATCTGCCCAAGTGATCACAGGCGTTACTGCTTCAACCACAATCAGTTTGCCGTTAGTGCAGGTGATGTTGTAGTTGTTCGATTCGCCACCCGAAACAACAATGTCGAATTCGCCAGCTTCAGCCGTTGTGGCCGCGCAAGTTGCGGTGGGGGCGATGATGAGAGCGCTCTCGTTTTCGTTGTTTACAAATCCGGTGTAAACAAGTTTGAATTCTGGCATTTCGTCGCCTTGTGTAACTGTAGTGTCGGCAACAGTAACGGCAAGTTCAGCCTTGTTGACAGTCAGAATAACGGTGTCAACAGCTCTGCCATAGTCTTCTGATTCAGGAATGAATTTTACAAAAAGTGAATCAGTTCCTGCGGCAAGTACATCGCCTATGTGAATATAACGGACAGACTCGCCTTCGTGTGTCGAATAGATGTATTCGCCTTCGGTGTCGGCAGTTGCGTTCAGTTGTGCTGTGCTAATTGGTGTTCCGTAGGTGATTGCTTCAGGTGTTGCCCAAGTGATTTTTGCTGCTACAGAAGTGACTTTGAGCGTTACTGATGCGTTAGCAGTAGTGTAGTTGCTGGATGAAGGTGTGAAAGATACCATAATGGTATAATTGCCGGCTTCTGGTGTCAGACCTTCTGCATTTTCACCATTCAACGTGTATGTGAAGCTACCGTCAGTATTTGCCGTAGCGTTGAGCTCGACTGCTGAAATTGGTGTGCCGAAAGCAATCGGTGCCGGTGTTTCCCATGTAATCTCACTTTCAATCGGATCTACAATTATTGTCTTTGTCCTGGGGGCGGCAGCAAGGAAGTTGTCAGATTCATCCAGTGTGGCAAATATTACGTGTGTACCAGCACCGAGAATGTCGCCTACTGCAAGGGTGTCTTCGCCTTCGGTATAGACGATTTCGCCGATAGCATCGGCAGGTGTGAATGTGGCATTCAAATGCTTGTCAGCAGAAAGGGCTGCCCCGTAGGTGAATGTCAAATCTTCATCTGCAGTTTCCCATGTGATTTCTGTTGCCTTTTTGTTAACCTTCACAGTAGCCACAGCCGTATTGGTATCGTAGTTATCATTGGTTGGCTCAAATTTAGCTGTAATTGTATGAGTGCCAGCCGGAAGTACGCTTCTGATGTCGATTGCTTCGTCATTTTCAAAATACGATAATGAACCAAAACTATAGAATTCGTCATCCATATTGGCGTTGAAAGCATCTTCATCAAGAGTCTCACCATATGTGATTTCTGCAAATGTTACGTCATCTTTCCATGCGATTGCAGGTTTCAGCTTGTTTACAATCAACTCGTTTTCAATAGTTTTGCTGCCATAGTTGCCTGAATTTGGTGCAAATGTGGCTTCAAGAGTGTAAGTGCCGGCATCAAGAATAGCATCGATGTCAACAGGTTCTGCATCGCCATCACCTTTCTTTGCAGTGTAAGTGAACTCTCCTTCAACACCTGAAACTGCGCCAAGTTGCAAAGCCGACAGTGGTGTACCATAATCGATGGCAGCAAGTGGCGTTGCCCATGCAATGGCAGGGGTGGCGGCAACAACTTCCACTGCATCAGGTAGTTCGATTGTGGCTTCGTAGTTGGTGCCTACAAATTCCAATTTAAGCGAATGAGTTCCAACGGTAAGTGCAGGAATGTCATAGTAGAATTTGCCATCAACAGTTGTTGTGGCGTTCTTCAGTTTGCTGTCAGAATCTTCATCCCCATAGGTGATTTCTGCTGCAGGTTCCCATGTAATGAATGGTGTTGCATCGCCTTTGTTTACTTCCAACTCAACAAACTCAGTCTTATATGCACCTTCTTCTTCGTTGTTTGGAATATATGTTACAGTCAAAACATGATGGCCAGCATGAAGAATGCTGTCAACTTTTACATTGTATTCTTCATGTCCTCCCCAATCGTTATTGCTATTAGTAGCGCAAAGCATATCGTTGGTTATGGGTTGACCGTAATTTATCTCATATTTATTATCGCCAATCTTTTGTATATAATCTAAGCCTTCATCATTAATTGTCCAAGTAATTTGTGGTTCTTCCAAATTATCTTTTCTTGTAATGTTCAACGGAATGTTTTTCTTGGCATCGCCCAATTTAGCAGTAAGCACTACTTCGGTGTCCGTTGCTGGGTTGGCAATGTAACCTTTGCCATTTACAAACGAAACAAGAATCACACTTCCTGCTTTACTACATTCCCATTCAACAGGACTGTTGGGGTCGTAATTGAGCGTTTTTTTAACAGTGGTCGCATTATCTGTCTCGTTCAGTATGATAGGTGCAGCGGCCACTTTCATATAATCCGATTCCTTCAAATCGGTAATCATCGGATACATCCCTTCAGTGTAGGTCCAATCGGTTGTGCCTTCTAAATCGTCTTGGAGAGCATCACCTAACATTGCGGAAGTTGCTTTTCCAGAGCTTGTAGGACACATTTTTGTGTCATTGATGCATTTGGAATTGTTGGAATTGCCACCGATGGCATTGCCGGATTGTATTTTACCTATGTTGATGCACTTTGAACAAGGAGCATTAGAAATGCCATTTCCATTGGCGGCAATTTCTCCGGCATTAAAGCAGTTTTTAACAGTTACAGTTCCGGTAACCATGCTGCATATACCGTTAATATCAGTACCGCTGATTTTTCCTAAATTTAAGCAATTGGATACTTCAATAGTATTATAAAGACGCCCTGCTATACCACAGGCTGCTTCACCGCCTATAATTGTGTCAGAATTTATGCAGCTTTCTATTTTTGCTTGTTCTTCGGAATTATTAATTGTGCCAACAATACCACCAATATTTGATGTGCCACCACTGATTTTCCCGTGATTTTCACAATTTGTGAATTTAATACCACCATTTCCGCAAATACCCGCAATATTGGATGTAGAGCCATTAATAGTTCCATAGTTTTTGCATCCGATAAATGTTGACCCCATATTGCTTATTCCTAAGATGCCACCTAAAGCAGCTGCTCCAGTAATATCACCATTGTTCTCGCAATTTATCAAAGTAGAATAACCTTTGTCAACACCAACAATTCCGCCCACATTCGATATGGTACTAATGTCTATGGTACAATTTGAAATACAATTTTCAAGTGTCTCGCAGAAAGTAGAACCGCAAATACCGCCGACAAACCCTTTACTGTTAATTGTTTTATTTTCACCGCATTCTATTGTGATATTTTTTATTTTGCCATACGATGCGCACCCAAACAATCCTCCAATATTTGCAATATTAGGTTGGTTGGTGTTAATGCCGCTAATGGTACGATGGTTACCATCGAAAATGCCTTTAAATGAGTTGTGAGCCCCTATCGGTTCTGTCCAATCAGATAATTCCAAGTCAATTGTTACTTTGAAATGAATACCCTTGAATCCGTCGTAAGCGGCACACCCTTTATATGTGCCATAGTTGTTTACTGCATTTCGCAAATCGATAAGGTCGCTCTCTTTTTCGATTGTCAGAGGTGCTTTGCTTGAACCAATAGGAGTTGCATCGGTTTTGTTAGTTTTAAGGTAAACTTTTTTTGTAAATTCGTCTTTTGTGGCAATCAGGACAATGCTTGTGGATTTTAAAATTTGAGCCTTGCCATTACTGCTAATAGTAAGGTTTGAAATGTTTCCGCTTGTCCAGGTAACACTGTTTGCGGTGGAAACAGTAAAATTTGCAGTTACATTATCGGCTTTGTCGCCAGCATTCAAAGTAACCGGCGATGCTGCAAGGATAATGGCCGGTTGGTCTTTGTTTACAGTTAGTCGTGGATATAAATTTGCATCATAAGTCCATAATTCTGAGCCTAAAGCAGATTCCAAACCGTTGCCAATCATTTCGGAAGTGGATTTGCCTTCCATTTTGCCAACAACATCCAGATTCGATTCTAAAGGATTTTGCCTTGACCAGCCTTCTGAAGTGTTTATTTGATTGTCATAATAGCAATTACTTGTTTGACAATTAAAAGCCTTATTATAACCAAAGCAATTGCCAGCTGTGTATCGCATACAAAATACTTGTCCTACATTGATACAATTTGATACTTTGGATGTGGTTTTGCTGCAGAAACCAACAACACCACCAGAATAGTTGAAGGCAGATACCATGCCGTAATTAATGCAATTACTTACGTTAGTGTTTCCTTCGATGCTACCCACGACACCACCATTCCGTTCTTGTTTGCCATATACGGATGCAATATTAGCGCAACATGTAATTTCGCTATTGCCTTTAGCATATCCGCAAATACCACCAGAATAGGAGTCTCCATAAACAAGTCCGCTTGCTAATGTTATGTTTTTAAGTTTTGCACCGTTTATTCCACCAAATAATCCAACATAACTTTTTTCAGGGTTATAATAATATAGATTGTAAATTACCTTTCCAGCGCCATCAAACGTACCGGCAAATAGGTGAGTGTTGTCGCCAATTGGTGTCCATTGACTTCCCTTCCATGTGCCATCGGAATTTTGAATGCCACCAAGGTCAATATTTGCAGTTTGCTCAAAATACTCATTAGAGAAAGTTTTTGCATTGTTATTTACTTGATCTGCTATCCATAGCAAATGCTCTTTTGTGGAAACTTGATACTTACCTTCTGTTGATTTTGGAGGTTCTGTTTGTGCCATAATAGTCCCAAACAAAAATGATGCGACTGCTAAAAGTGTAAATCTGCGTTTCATAGTACAATTATTATTAGGTTATTAATTATTATTTCGTTTTTATTCAATTGTTCTATACAAGGTCTTTATACTATAAACCAAAAATAAAGATACACCCATTTATAATATAAGGATGTTTTTGTTGACAAAATGTTGTATTTTGTTTATGAAGATAGACGGGAATAGTCGTTCATTGTTCAACTGTTAATTGAATCAATTCGTCCCATTGTTGCATAATTTTTTCTTTCTCAAATTTGCGCACTTCTTCGGTTGCTGAAGCACCCAACCGTTTCCGCAATGGGCCATCTTCAATCAACAATTGCAGTTTTGCTGTAAGGTCGTCAACATCGCCGTTGCGAGCAAGTATGCCGCTAACACCATCAGTGATTATTTCGTTTGGTCCGGTTTTGCAGTCAAATGCCAAACATGCGCACCCCTGACTCATAGCTTCAAGCAGACTGCAAGGGAAACCTTCGCGTCGAGATGACAATACGTAAATGCTTTTTGTTTGTAGTATTTTGTCAATTTCATTTGTCCAACCTATAAAGTCAACCTGTTTTTCAAGACCAAGTGTTTTTACCATATCGCTAATCTTGTTGTCATCAATAGTGCCAACGAATTGCAGTTTCCAGTCGGGGTGTAATGGTGCAATTTGTGCCCATGCGTGAATCAGTATGTCAAAGCCTTTTGCATTCCAACGTTTTTGTGGACCAATTGTAATAATGTTCTTTTCGTTGTTATGAATGGTTGTTGATATCGGATAACTTAGAGGATTATATATGAGTGTTTTGTTTTTCAACCATTTGGCATAATTGTAGTCGCTTTTTGATATGAAGGTAACCATAGAAGCAAATCGGTATAATAAGTGTTGTGTTGACCATTCCATTGCCGATAATTTTACTTGCATGGTATTATGTTCTGAAAGAATTAATTTTTTACGAATGAAACAGTTGGCAAGCACTACAAATTTGTTTAATCCAACAAGAAACGATATTATTAAATCAGGATTGACGTTTTTAATAGCCTTTCTGCATTTTATAATTCTATTGAGTTGGTAAGGCCTTATTCTTGTGCCTTTGGAAAGGTCTAATATATTGATTCTATCATCAATGGGATATTGTTTGCCGTCATTGTTGAATATGGCAGCTGTAACATTATGCTTTTCGCATAAATGGTTTAACAAGATGGAAGCGACACGTTCGGCACCGCCACCATATAGTTTGCTTATGAAAAAAAGAATTTTCATTCTGTAGCTGTTTCTGAAATCAGATTATCCCATTTTGCATAAAAAATGTGTTTGTCGAATAACTTTGCTTTTTCAATAGCTTTTGCTGACAATCGGCGACGCATATTCTCATCATCAATAAGCATTTGCAGTTTTGCGGCAATGTCATCAACGTTTTCGCTTTTGGCTATGAGTCCGTCAACGTCATTGGTTATTATTTCCTTTGGACCACAGTCGCAGTCTGTAACCACGCATGCACAGCCTTGACTCATGGCTTCAATTAAACTATTGGGGCATCCTTCGAATCGTGATGCCAGGACAAATATGCTTTTTATCTGTAATGTTTCTGTGATATTGTCAGTCCATCCAATCCATCTGACTCTTTCCTGATTTTGAAGTGTAATCCCGTCGGGCAATTGGGTGTTGCGTATTTTGCCACAAATTTCTAATGCCCATTCTGGATTCTGTTGTGCAATTATAGCCCATGCTTTTATGAGTAGGTCAAGGCCCTTTATGTGCCAGCGTCCGTTGGATGCTATGGTGATTATAGTTTTTTGTCGGTTCTCATAGTTATTAAATGGTTCAAATATTGCTGGATTATAAATAGTGAGACTTTTTTGGGGTAACCAGAAATTCTGACAATCTGTTTTTGTTACGAACACAATTCTGTTGGCCATCGGATAGATTAGTTTGCGTATTAATCTTACAAATCTTGATTTTGTTCTGTTTAGAGTGCTGCGTTCTGAAATAATAATTCTTTTCTTTAAAAACAAACTAGCTATCAGTACATATATGTTGATTGGTGTTAGGAATGAGATAATAATGTCTGGTGTATTTTTTTTGATTTCTTTTCTGATTTTTCTTATACGGTTAATAAATCGTACTATTCTGCTTGTGTTGTTGACTGAGATTTTGTGTACAGATATGCTGCTGTTTATTTGGTATGATTTTTCTTTATCATCGAAAACCACAGCAGTCGTTTCGTGATTTTCGCACAAATGATTCATAAGAATTGACGACACACGTTCGGCGCCGCCGCCATATAATTTGTTGATAAAAAACAGAATTTTCATTTCTCGACAACTTCTTCAATCAGTTTGTCCCATTTCGCAAAAAAAACATTTTTGTCGAATTGTTTTGCCTTTTCAATCGCTCCCGCAGACAATTCCCGGCGAAGATGCTCATCATCAATCAATATTTGCAGTTTTGCGGCAATGTCGTCAATATTTTCGCTTTTGGCAAGCAATCCGTCAACGCCATCTGTTATTATTTCTTTTATACCGCCTTCGCAGTCTGTGCCAATGCAAGCACATCCTTGACTCATGGCTTCAAGAAGACTGTTGGGACAGGCTTCGCTTCTTGATGTTATGGCAAAAATGCTTCTTGTCCGAAATATTTCGTCTATATTGTCACACCATCCCATCCAATTTGCCCGTTCATATGTGGGGCAAAGTTCATTATGGCGTATACCATCATTAATCCTACCGTATATTTCTAAGTTCCAGTCCGGATACGTTGTTGCAATTTTTGCCCATGCTTTAATCAGTAAGTCAATGCCTTTGGGGTACCAACGTTTTACTGGGGCAATTGTTACAATAGTTTTTTGTCGGTTGTTATAACTTGCAAAAGGTTTGAACATGGTAGGGTTATAAATGAGTAAGCTTTTCTTGGGCATTTGGTTGCAATCTTCTGAAGTAACAACCACAATTTTATCTGCTGTAGGATACAATATCTTTCTTAAGATTTTTTGTGTTTTTGTTGTTTCGTAATTCAATGTGTTACGTTCAGAAACGATTATTTTTTTTTGATATAAAAGATTTGCTATCAGTGAATTGTTGTTGGTTCTTGTTATGAATGATATTATTATGTCTGGTTTAGTATTCTTTATCGTTTGTGCCATTTTTATAAAAGGGGGAATCCGTGTTGCGCCTTTTATTTTGCTTTTTATACGGTTATCAATTATATGGATGCGATTGTCGATATGGTAGAATGGAGCATTAAAATCTGTTAATGCAACGTATGTGTCGTGTTTTTCGCAAAAATGGTTTAGCAAGATAGATGCTACTCGTTCCGCACCACCACCATATAGTTTGCTTATGAAAAAAAGAATTTTCATCGGCTTTTAATTTGTGCTATTACATCTTCAATAATGAAATTGCAAAAATCGGGGATTTTACATTGATGCCATTGTAGGTCAGAAGTCCAATAACCAGAATAGTTTTTATAATTTTTGATTCCACTACAATAACTTATTTCTGTCAGTATTGGCATACCATTTGAATCGTGTAAGAAATCAAAAGCAACGCTCTGCATTTTCAGTTTCTTGTTAATTTCAAAGGAAATTTTTATGTATTTCAAGTCGATTTGTTTTTCATCGAATATGTTGTAAAAACTACCAGAAGCGCGAAAGTCATTTATACGGTTTATTCTTTTTTTTGCAATGGCTCGATTACCAATTACAAGAACCCGAATATCGAAATCGTTATTCGGTATAAAATCTTGAAAATAAACATATCTTTTTTCTTCTTTGTGAAATGTGTCAAAATTGTAATTGTTTGTTATGAAACTTTTTAAAAACCATCTAAATGTGCAAGTTCCCTTTTTTAATCGTTCCCATCTGTCATAAATACGTCGGAAGTAACCATTATTTTCAAACCCTTTGCTAAATGCTTGTTTTGTGAGTTTCTTTGCTTCTGCTGCAGATTTGACTAGACGAACATTTTCTGAACTTGAACCACTTCTGAGTTTGAATACTTTAGGAAATGTTGCGTGCAGAATCCATTTAAGGGCTTCAGCACGTGTATAAAAAATGTATGTTGGGGCAAGTGGAGCGTTAATTGCTTTTAACAAATATCTCTGCCCAATCTTATCATCAAAATGCCAGCATGTATCAAAGTTGGGGTATGTGATTTTGCCCATTCGCTTTTCAATAACATAAATCAATTGTTTTGCAAACAGGTTGTCTTGGTAAATATGATGGTGAAAATGCCACATAAACGCATCGCAGTCGGCAACTTGCTCGAGAATATCATTAGCATACGCGTCAACAATTTTGTGTTGAATTTTGTGCTTTTTGCAATATTCAATCCATAAGTCGCTGTATGAGCCAACCCGGTGGTGAATGGCGATTTTCATGTCAATTGGATGGATTTATCAGTTTGTTTTTGCATTAATAATGCATACAGCATCAGTGGATAAGAACAAAGTATTGAAGAATACACAAAACGGGGTGCGCCAGATGTTATTAGACAAGTTATAATCAGCACATTGGATAATACTAATATGTATGGTAAATAAGCCTTTTTATTATTCCGTATTTTCCTAATAGTAAGGCATAGAGAGAATAATATCAACAATAATCCTTCGCCCACGTCTATCATTAGATTTTTCATGTGAGTGCATTGAAGAATATGCACATATCTGTCCATAATATTTGAAACCCATTGTGGGCCGGAATGTGTATTTTTAAGATGTTTTTGGTTCATAAAGTTGAATGATTTTTGAATACACCAAATTTGAGATGTAATATATATTTCGCTTTTTATGGTTAACGCCGGATTTTTATAAGCCATGTGCATCCAGGTTTTTAGTATTTCACTATAATTTTGAACAACGTATAATTCATTATATCCGTTGCACTCTTTTTTCAAATTGTAAAAACCAAGTTTATTGTAATATTTTTCCCAATTCTCAATTTTGTTGATGTTATTCATAATCTCTTTATCGTGTTCGGTAACAAATCCGCCATTGTTGTAAATATATGACATTTGGTTTAATGGATGGTTAAGTGGAACACCAACAATCTCTGATGTTGACCAGATCTGCTTGGCACCTAACATATTAAATATAGGAGCTGCTATAAATTTGGATATTGTGAATGCTGCGCATAGAATAAACAAGTATTTGCGGTTGTCTTTATAAAATACGATTAAGGGTATAATCATCAACAAAAAATTAGCGATTCCATTGTGCCTGAAAAAAACAATGCCAAAGCACGTAAGGCAGAGTAGTGCTTTATTTCGAGTTTTTGCTAGCCATTCGCCATCGGTTAAAAATATCTCAATCAAGAGCAATGTCCCTAACAGAAGACAGTATGAAAAAGGAACATCTTTTAGCGGCATTGTCGCCATTTTTAGAAAAGTCGGATTTAATAAGACGAATGATAGAAGCGCGATAGTCCATCTTTTGCTTAAAAAATAAACACGACAGAAATAACAGAAATACAGCAGTATAACGAAAATGAACAGGCACTGAAAAATGGCGCAAGACGCATAACTATGCCAAATCAAAGTAGGTATCTTGAAGAAAATAAGAGTGTGAAATAATGGGTGTATGTCGCTGTATTGGTTAGTTGTGGCTTGCTGATATTGGTTCATTGCATCATTATACATGCTGGCAGGATAGTTCCATACAATAGAAATTGTGCAGGCAAAGAGTATTAGTAATGAATAAATAAAAAACTCTTTCTTATTAATGTTACCGCCTTTTGAAAGAGATATTTTCTCCGTTTCTTTGAAAGCAATCTTCAATACAACGAATGCGACAATGGCAATAATCAGACAAATTAATAATGCGTAATCCTTTATTCCTTGAAACCATGAAGGCTTATGTAAGTAATAAAGCACATTTATAGAACTGTAAAGGGATAGAATGAGACAAAGCACATTATCCAAGGTTAACAGTTGTAGTGCATTATAATATATATGTTTATTGCTCATGATGTTTGAACATATCGTTACAAACTATTCCCTATATGGTATCTATAATATTGCAAAACAAATAAAAAATATAAGAGATAGGTGATGCTCTGTTATTCTTTTGGTTTTGTTAATATGTCATTGTCATTAATACAAAAGATATACATTTGAGAAAATGTTTTTGAATATATGGAAGTTTTGATTGCAGGAGATATCGTTCCCCAAATTGAAGTGGAAGAAAGAATAACTGTTGATAACAATAAAGAATTTTTTCCGGAAATTAAGAATTTATTGAAGGATGCAGATTTGTCGATTGTTAATTTGGAATGTCCAATTATTGATGATACTGAAAAACCAATACATAAAATTGGTCCTAATTTGAAATGTACAAAAAGTATTGGCAAGTTGCTGAAATATGCTGGATTTGATTTGGTTACATTGGCGAATAATCATTTTCTTGATTATGGAGATGAAGGCGCAAAAAACACTATTAAAGTTTTAAATGAATATGGTATACATTATGTTGGTGGTGGACGAAATATGGATGAGGCTTCTAAAACATTTTATTATGAGAAAGATAATAAGACATTGGCAATTATAAATTGTTGTGAGAGTGAGTTTTCTATTGCGACAGACGCATCCGCAGGTTCTAATCCGTTGAATCCAGTATTACAATGGTATGCAATACGTACAGCATCGCATAAAGCTGATTATGTATTGGTGATTGTTCATGGTGGACACGAGTTATATCAATTACCATCGCCACGAATGCAACAGTTATATCGTTTTTTTATCGATAGTGGCGCTGATGCAGTTATAAATCATCATCAACATTTTTATTCTGGCTATGAATTATATAACAATAAACCTATTTTTTATGGTTTAGGAAATTTCTACTTCATTAATTATAAAAAACGCGATAGATTGTGGAATGAAGGTTATATGGTAAAAATATCATTTCCATCTGTTGGTTTTCAGATCATTCCTTATAATCAGACATTAGGTGATGAAAACATCACTCTTTTATCTGGTGATGAGAAAAAAACATTCTTTGAGAATGTTGAAAAAATAAATGAGATAATAACTGATGAAAAACTCTTGAAAAAAGAATTCCGTAATTTGGTTAAACGAAAGTATATATCGTATTTATTGGATTTCTTGCCATCATCGTTGTGCAAATTTCCAACATTGATAAATAATAAATTAATTATCAAAATTTTCTTGTCAAAACGTAGAATGATGAAATGTTTGAATCACATTAGATGTGAGTCTCACAGAGATATAATGATAGAATCCATTAGAAAATATACCGAAGAATTATAATGTTATAAACTCTTTTTATAGAACTTTATTTGCAATCTGTTCCCATAAATTTTTAATAATGAGTCGTTCGTTTCTAATGGCAAACAATAATCCAAAATAAACGGACAAACAAGTCATCATAGACGCTATCTGCAAAGCAATCGTGTCGCATAATGCAGATAATGAATATGTGATTACAACCATTACTCCGCAACCCATTAATTCGGGCAAAATGTTACTGATGACTTTGAATGGGGAAAGACGGATTAGCAAGAATATGGTAATTAAGTGTAACGAGAGTAGCCAAAGTTTTGTAAGTGTCCGTGCTACAAACATCGTTTGGAATCCGTATTGCGATGAGAATAGTATTGTTGGAATGGTTACAATTGCGAATAAAGAAGAAAGAATCACTGAAATATGTGGCTTGTTTATGGCAACATAAACATTGCTGCAAAATCGGTTGATTGTTAAGCTGAAACATTGAATCAGCCCCCAAATTCCAATCAGTGGTGCGGCTTCGGTCCATTGGTTGCCGAGAAATATTCTTGTGATTAAGTCGCTGTATAAGAAAATGATAAAACCAACGGGCAGAAGTATAATGCTGAAATATTTTTGCATTTTCAGCATTGTTGTGCGCAGTTGAGGTATGTCGTTTTGTAGTTTGGAATATGTGGGTAGTAATATAGGGGTAAAACTTTTTGAGAAGATCCCCAACATTTTGTTCGATGTGTTGATGGATGTTTTGTAGATACCCAATGTGTGCTGACTGAACTTTTTGCCGGCAATGAAAATGTCGAGATAATTGTTGGTCCAACTCAAAAACTGGTCAATGATTATCCATATGCTGAATCCCAGCATTTTTCTCAACCGCCTAAAACTATAATAGAGTTTTGGCTTCCAATCAGAATATAATGAAAAAACTAAAGAACCGACTGCATAGTGAATCAAATTGCTTATTATCAGCGCCCAATAATTGCGTAGCCAAAAGGCAAGCGGAATTGTTATGAAAAATGTTATGCCAATGCCTATCATTCTGACAATGAACGGAACACGGAAGTTTAAGTTCCGTTTGTAGATGGCGCTTTGTATGCTCGAAAACGCTGCAATCGGGATGGCGGCGCAGGCTACAGCAATGGCGGTTTCGAGACCGGGGCTGCCGACAATGCGAGCAATAGGGTAGCGGAAAGCGATGATTATTCCCCATATTATCAGACTCATTACCAGGTTTGACCAGAAGGCCACGTTGATGCTTTTGTCGCGGTCGTCGTCATCGGTGAAGTCGTGCTGGATGATGTATTTTTGGAATCCTGCATCGGTAAAGAGTTCGGCAAACGAAATGATAATCGTAGTTGTGGCCACGGCGCCGTAGGCTTCGGGCGTGAGCAGACGCGCCAGAATCATTGTCGAGATGGGCGAGACCAACTTCGATGCTATCTCTGTCAACGCTGACCATTTGGTGGCGGTTACAACCTTTGATTCCAAACTATTCATACCGCAAAAATATTTCAAAAACGCAGAAGTTGAAAGGCTCTCGTTGTTAGCAACCCGGTTAATTTCTATTTCCAAGTCGCAGTTTTCGGCTATCGACATTTTTGGATATTTGCCGCAATCGAAAAACTATATGATTTTGAAAAAGTTGCTATTTACAATTGCTTGCCTGTCGGCGATGACAGTCGCAACTGCGCAAGAGATTGAAGGTGAGATTCACGACGAAGAGCAAGGCATCGGCTCAGACGAGCAGACTATTCCCGATTTCTTGCCCGAGGCCATCGACACGGTTGACACCGACGACAAGTTCGTCAAGATTGTGCTATACAACAACAAAACGTGGGATTATATCGATATGGGCCGCCCCGTGATTGACGACAACGATATGGATACGCTCTTTTGGAACAACAATATCCATTCGTATAAAGAAGTGCCTTTGAGCGAGTTACCCGACGAGATTGACCTGATGCTTGTCGATTCAACACATTCATTCTGTGCGCCAATCACAGGCCGCATCACATCGCGATACAGTTTCCGCAAAGGACGCAACCACAACGGCACCGACATCAAACTTGAGGTTGGCGACCCAGTGCGCGCCGCTTTCGACGGCAAGGTGCGTGTGTCGGAATACTCGAAGCGCACGGGCGGATACGGAAACCTGATTGTTCTGCGCCACGCCAACGGACTTGAAACCTACTATGCGCACTTGTCGGCACGTAATGTGCAGGTGGGTGAGATTGTGAAAGCGGGCGAGATTATCGGCAAGGGCGGCAACACGGGCCGTAGCACGGGCTCGCATCTGCATTTCGAGATTCGCTATCACGGCCAATCGTTTGACCCAGAGCGACTTGTCGATTTCCAGACAGGCGCTTTG
>JAFYYJ010000104.1 GCA_017557605.1 Salinivirgaceae bacterium | reverse complement strand
CCCGACGGATAGGGGAACATATCGAGTGCGTAGAATTTAGGTTTCGATTTGTCTAAAACGGTCTTAAAGGTTTTGTTCTTTTCCCAATAAGCCTGCCATTTCTGTTCGATTTCGGTGAAGTTATATTCCATAAACCATTGATATTTAATAGCGTCGATGCGCCGCAATTTTTATTTTGTTTAAACCGCAAAACTAAAAAAAAACGCAAACGAATGATGGTGGTGAAAATGAAAGGAAAATCCCGCGGCTTTTTTACTACCTGCTGCTATAACTTTACCACCGGCACCTGCGACCAATCAATCTGGCTCTCGGCGGTGGCCACATCGGTAAACTGAAAATCGGTAAGCCAACGACGAAGTTTGGCCTCAGCCCCTTTCAATCCAACGTACGACTTGAACTTGCGCTTAAGCGGCAGACCGTGAAGCATTGGCTGACCAGCATCCAAATCGCGCGGATGGATGTACGACATTAGATAGTCATGCTGGCTGCTCCAACGCTTGATAAGCGGGTATGGAAACAGACGGAAATAGCCTCCTCCTGTGAAGATGATATGATGACCTCCTATCAATTTGGTTGTAATGGGAAACTCGCGGATTGTAATGCCGTTACGACTGATAATACTCGGCACGGGGCGGCTGTAGGTTGGCATTCCGCCGTGACCGTGATGGGCAGGAAACACCGAACAATCGGTTGTTATGCCTAACTCGGCCAACGTTTCGAAAGCCCACCCCTCGCTCTCGCGAATTGAAAACCCCGGCACACGGAATGTGGTTACCTTCTTGCCCGTCAAATCTTCGAGAAATTTCACGCTCGATGACACATCCTCCCTAAATTCCTCTGGTGTCTGGTTCCAAATGAGCTGATGATTCATTGTGTGGCTGCCAATCTGATATTTGGCGGCAATCTGCTTAACCAAATCGGGGTAAGTTTTTGCTATCCAGCCCACTATGAAAAATGTTGCGCGGCTGTTAGTCTCCTCGAGTATGCGGAATAGGCGCTCCACATTCTCGTAGATGCGCACCTCGTAAGTCCGCCATTGCTCCTCGTTGCGAGTCTCCTCAAAATCAAGGATATGGAACCACTCTTCGATGTCAAAGGTTAGAATGTTCATAGCGCTATCGTGTGCCAGATTTTGTTTTTCTGAATTTTGGTGAAAGTTGTTTTATGACATTTCCGAGCGTACCGAAAAAGAACGGCAACGGGTCGGAAAAACAACTGATATCTTGATAAAAAATGTTGCGACCTATAAATTTAAACCAATTGGGGGTTGTTTTGAAACGGTTTTTGCTGTAGAAAAACCACAATGTTTCAAAACCCAAATGCCGCAGATAAACTTGCTTGCTTGCCTGATAACACCTATGCGGATTACCCAAATATTCACTCACTATGACATCCGCCCAATCGATTCCTGCGGCGAAAGGTGTTTTGACGCACGCCGGTAACCGCGGATTGATTTCCATTATCAGCAACTCGCCAGTGCGCGGGTCCTCAATTGTATCGAAATCGGCAAAACCAACCCAGCCGATATCTTTCAATATTTGACAACAAATGCCGACAATCTTATCATTCTCATCCGACGTGTTGCAGCAACTACTTCCTCCGTTTTCAGGGTACCATCTGAATTTCTTAATAACTGATGACTGAATCAGTTTTTGTTTTTCGTTGATATATAGTTGAACTTCAACCTGATGACCTCCTACAGGAACGAAACTTTGCAAATGGCAATCGCCATATTCCCGATATATTGATGGAAATTTACCGAGTAATTCATTTTTGTCTTCACAATAAGTCATTCCTCTTGCACCACAAGTTAAATTCGGTTTTATCAATAACGGAAACTGCAAAGAATCAACGTCTATTTGTTCTATATGGCCATCCTCAACAATTGTCGTTCGCGGGTGCGGATAGCCTTTCTCCTGACAAAGCCGCATAAGAGAATGCTTGTCGTATGCCCTTGAAAATGTCTTGTAATCGGGCATCACGAATGCGGTGAACTGACGCAATTCGCTCGAGTATTTGCTGAGCATAACGGCACTCGCATCGTTCATCGGAATTATGGAATCGTATTCGGTATGTTCCAATATTTCATAAACATAGCCATAATATTCATCAACATTTTCGACATTTGAGAATAAATACCGCTTGTTAATGAATCGAGACGGATATCCATAACTCAACCGCGATGCAAAAACTCCTGCAACAAAATGCCCTTTCTGCCGTAAAGAACGGGCTACTGGCAAGGTCTGTGTGGCATCGGCATAAAGAAGTAAAATTCTCATTTACTCTCTGTTTTTTAAAATTTTTGCAGGAACACCGCCGACAATGGTGTATGCTGGCACATCTTTGTTTACAACCGCACCCGCGGCTATCACAGCACCATCGCCAATTGTTACTCCGGCAAGAATTATAGAGCCCCCACCTATCCAAACATCGTTTCCGATAACAATGGGTGCCTCTAAATAATCTTGTTGCTTGGTAGGAATATCACGTGTATAAAAGCCGTGATTAAAAGCAATCATCATAACATTGGCTCCGGTATGCACATAATCGCCTATTGTTATTGAGCCATTTTTGCTTTTGCCAGCCTGTATGAGATTGTTATGGTTTATCAGGCAATGATTACCAATTGTAACGAACTCGCCTTCTCGAATTAATGCCGTAGGATGAATATTTGTGTCTTCCCCAATTTTGGCCAAACGCAAACCTCGCACATTGTTTATTGCATTGTATGCGAAACGTTTAGCCGTCCATTTCCAATATGTTAAAGAAAAAATGGTTGATAGCAACTGACCAAAACGAGTTAATGAAGAAGGCTTGGTATATTTTGTTTGAGTGTGATTTTTCATAATTCTTGTTATTTGAATAAATCCTCTTGCTTAAATTTCTTTCTGTCGGGCAAAATGGCATCGTCATCTCGTTGGACTTTGCTACGGTCGGTGGCCACCCATTTGAACATTCTGAACACTTCTTCAAATCTTAAACATACAAGTTTTAGCATTCCCCAAAATCCTTTGGTATGAATTAAATAAAAGATAGTGCTAAATGTATGATTAATCATCTCCTTTTTATACTGCCACTTATAAAATTTCGAATAGTTACTATTATGCTTTTCGATTTTCTTTGACACCATATCGAAATCTGCCAACATTTTCTTTGCCGTTTTTTCAGTTGGTACAACCGTTTCATAATTGTCGTTTATTTCTGCGGGTGTCAACTTCCAATCTTTCACCTGATTGTTATTTATGGTTAAAGAAAGTATTGCGCTTCGTCTGCGCCTATATGAATTACCATCCATCACGAAATCGCCCAAACTATGAAAAATAGGAATGCCTTTGTATTTCTCCATACCGCCCAAACAATGTGAATGAGCCGTTACAATACAATCGGCGCCATTATCAACGTATTCGTGAAGGAAATCACGTGTCGTTGGATTAGGGAATCTTGTGAACAGCGCTCCTATATGGGCATAAACTATGACAAACAATCCTTTTTGCTTATAGAAAGATATTACATCGTTAACCTGTTGGTCTCCAACCCGTAAACACTTCCATTTGTTATTATCAGCAAATGGTATGTTCATCATATCTGTAACAGTTACAATTGCAATTTCATCATTATAAATGAATGGCAAATAATCCGTGTCTTTTTTAAATAAGCCATTGTGTTTGAAACCATTGCGCTCCAACAAACTAACAGTTTCATCCATTCCTATTTCAGCGGCATCATTGATATGATTGTTCGCTAACGTGAATAAGTCTACGAATTTTAATTCTTTCAGAATAGGCTCGCTTCCCACAAATTGCAAATGGTCGGCTTCTGAATCTTTTGTAATTGTTACGGGCGATTCCAAATTGGCCACAGTGAAGTCTGAAGATTTGCAAACTTCTTTTAATTCTTGAGCAACAATGTTATATGGCGTTTTGTCATATTTTGTTCCGACAATTCTGCCCAACATTACATCACCTATAAATGTTATTTTGCTACTCATAACTTTTTTTATCAACTAAACGTGAGAACACGATTTGTAAGAAATAATATGCCAAGTAAAAACAACTTTGGAAATACCAACTCAAAGTGTTCCAAAGGCTTGTCTTTCTTAACCAAATGCCTGATAATCCGAATGCCTTAGCGGCTTTGGGAACATCCTTGAATTCACCAATCGCTAATCTAAATGCCCTACCCACACCTATACAAACAATATCTGGATTTATTTCAGTCAATCTGCGATTAAAGAAATCTTGTTTAGGCGACCTCATTGCTGTCCATACAATTCTTGCACCACTATCAGCAATCATTTTCGCAATACTCTCATAATCAAACTCATTAACTTCGGCAAACGGCGGAGAATACGCTCCGGCAATATTGCTATCAAAATCAGTTCTGTATTTTGTGATTAGTTTATCCAAAACAACTTGTGTGTCTCCCAAAAAATAATGTGGCAAACTTTTATCACCGCTTTTTAGAAGCAAATCCATCAATTCAAAACCCATAACGCGAGCAACTTTTTTATACCCCCACAAATGCCCGCACCAAACAAGCGGCATTCCATCAGGAACATTAAGCAATGATTGCTCCATCAGATTAGCATACTCTGGATTCTTCCCGGCATATTTCACCATCCGCATATTGCTCACACAAACATATCCACCTTGTCCGTTCAAGGCGGCTTTCTCTATGCGCCTTTTTGTGTCATCAGGGTTGGTAACAGTAATGTGAACTTTGCCTATGCGGTATTTTTCAGAAGATGTTGGCATTTTATTAAAATGGATTGCAAAATATTATGTTAGCCGTAGCAATGATTAGACATTTTTGCGCTTGCCGGCTACGATTATTCTATTATTCTGCAAGTGCGAGCCATTTCTTCGTTGACTACGATAAAATTATTTTTTGGAATATTCCAACACTTTAAGAACGGACGCAATTGTAGATACAAATCATCGGAAAGGGGTATTATCCATTCACTTTTCGACTGCTTAATAATGAAATACAATTTATATTCAGCATTCTTGTAATCAATGTCTTTCAAGGCTTGCGGCAATTCGTCATATATTTTTGGCAAACGCTTCAATTTCGCGGCATTCAACAACGATATGCTATTTTGGAACTTCTCGCGCACCGATGACAAATACTCAACATAATCGTTCTTGTTCCCTGGTTGTGGTGCGGATGTCTTTGCTTCAAGCATTATTATCTGGTCTATTCCATTCGCCTCAACAAACTCAACAATCTTTACCCCCTTTAACCTGCCCACAACGGCGGATTTTTCTATCATATAACACAATTCGGGATGGTATGGGATGCGCATGCCCGACTCTTCAAGTATTTGCTTCATAACACACCAATCTCTTCTTTGTAAAGACGTATGCTTTCATTCACTATGGCGTTTTCCGGCATTTCATCCTTCAAATCAAAGCGTTGTGCCTCACTGTTTTCGAACGACCATGTGGGTATGCTCATTTTTTGTTGTTGAGCCAATATATATAGCTTTTTAATTACAAAATACGAATGGGTGGAAATGAAGAATTGCAATCCGCCTTTAGCAAGAAGATAAACGATGTCCAAAAACTTTGCAATCATCTCGGGATGCAAATTTGCTTCCGCCTCATCAATAATTACCACGCTGCCTTTTGAAAGATAATGATTTCCAAGAAGCGCATCGAGAATGGATATCTTCTTAATCCCCTCACTCGTAATTGACATGTCATATTTCCGGTTGTTTTCACCATAGAAAAACCAAGTTTTTTGCTTCTCATCATATCCTATGCGACCTCCAATTACCTCGTCGAGTTTTTTCCTTGCATCAGAAAAACTTTTCACATTTCGGCCTTTGGTTGTCGGGCGCAATGCTTTTGCCAAATCATAATAACAATCGTCAAATCCAAAGGCGGTGAAATTCTCGCGAGCCTCCAATATCACATCTCGTAAAGACAATATCTCTTTTGCTGGCAGAAAAATGGTATTGTCCAACTTTGGTTCGAAACTATTGGTAATTGACGCGACACTCTTGATTGTAGAATTTCCAAAAGAGAACGAAAATGATTCGCCCGTGTCACTTTTCATTGAAAAGTGTAAATTGTTGTCACCCTTTTTAACTAATTCGCCCAATGTTGGGGCTTGGAATGTCCAATATAGCTTGTCCGAAAGAATTTCTTTTTCGCTACGTTGCTCCTTCCCACGTTTATATGCCTCAACCGTTTTCAATGCAGCATAAAGCGACTTTAACAAGAACGTCTTGCCACTTCCATTATGACCAATAAACAAATTTATTTGCCCAAACCCATTACAATCCGCATTGCTAATCGGGCCAAACGATGTCAATTTGATGCTTTTTATCATATTTCAGATTATTTGTTACAAATTTAAACGTAATTGCTAAATTTCACACATTTAGTCAGCTAAATCTATCCATATTCAACCCCAAGTCCGCCTTGAGTCGTGAGCAATGACAACCATCAAAATATCTACATTTTTTTAGATAAACATGATTTATCAGCATTTTTTTAGATATTTGAGTTTTTACTCCATACTTACAACCCCTAAACTATAAACTTTCAACTCTAAACTCTAAACTCTAACCTTTTAATATCTCCCTCATCCTCTCCAAAAACATTTCCTCGGTAAACTCTTCAAGCAATCGCTTGCGGCCGGCGGCGCCCATTTGGTAGCGAAGGACGGAATTATTGGCCAGGCGCTCCAAGGCGGCGGCAACGGCTTGGGCATTTTGGCGCTCACATATTATTCCATTTACACCATCTTGAACCACATCGGGAATACCGCCCTCGTTGGTAGTTACTATTGGCAATTGGTGCGCCATTGCTTCAAGTAAAACCAACGGGAAACACTCGTTGCCATAATAGGTGGGGAAAACAAAAACATCGCTCTGCTGAAAAAAAGCATCTTTCTCGACCCCATACTTACGACCGTGATATATCACCTGACGGCCTAAATTGCGGCGGTTAACCTCAACAGTAAACCGCTCGCTGTCAATCTCTTTGGTTTCACCGCCAACAAAATCGCAATAAAACGACTGCCCTTTACGGGCAAGTATTTCCAATGCACCTAACAGCACAAACACTCCTTTGCTCTCGATAAGATTGCTTAAGAACAGGAAATGTGGCACAGTGTTCTCTGCTTTCGGCAACGGCACATTGTTGCTCACTTTTATTCCGTTGGGGCAGACAACAACATTCTCTCTCAGCACTACCCTTTCAATATCGGGATACAAAAGCCACGACAGCAATATCACCTTTGCTTTTTTATACACCAACGGCAACAACCAACGGTACGGCCACCTATCGACATCGGCATCCATGCCTTTGTTATGCTGGTGGATAATAATTTTGCGTCTAAATAGTTTGCATAGCAACACAAACGGCGCGTCTTTCATAAATCCACCGCCATGGCAGGTTATGGCCAAATAGCATAGCGCATAACGCCGCGTTAATAATAGCCAGAATGTCTTTATAAATGCCGAAACCATACGCCACAACTTAACGGCACTACGCTTGCCAATCTCGTCCATCCGGCGCGAAGTGGAAAGGTTGACATAATCACACCGAAAAGCATTGTTTATAACATGGCTATCACGTATCTGCTGGCTAACCATGGCCGAGCCATGTACCGGAGGCGGGAACGGGGCGATAAAAAGAATATGGGAACTATCGTTTTGTATCATTATTTGTGCTTTATATACAATTCCACATATTCAAAGCCTCTATTTGATATTCTTTTCGCCGGGACACCCACAGCAACAGAATCTTCTTGTATGTCTTTTACAACAACCGCATTTGCACCTATAACACTGCCGTTGCCTATACGAACATCACCTATAACCTTTGCTCCAGCACATAAAACAACATTATCGCCAATAACCGGTGGCACTTCTTTCTCATCAGGATTTAGATTAACACCAATTGTTACCCCATTATATATGGTAGCATTTTTTCCAATAGTCGCGTTTTTATTTACTACAATATTTCCGAAATGATTGAATCTAAGGCCTCCTCCTACTTTTGTTCCTATTGGCAATTGAATTCCTGTTTTATACATCAATTGCTTATAATGCCAATACACAAAAAAATAAAATAATCCAAGATTTTTTTTTTGAAGATACGTGCCGATGCGAAACCAAAAACAAATTTTAAAAGAAGAATTTGTTATCAAATATCTTATCAAAGTAATGGTTTTTCTCCCCTCTACACATCTGGTTAAATCTTGAACAATTAACGATTTACATTCTCTCCAAGTCATCATTATTATATTATTGATGCACACTTAATAATTCCACATTAGTTTCTTATCATAAACTGTATTAAAAATAGTTACTTGTATAGCCCCCTCTTTTTCATTTCTTCAATGGAGTGCTCATACTTATCTTCTTGAATATTTTGTTTGTTTGCCCATTTCACAAATTGTTCTATTCCATCCTCGAAACTCCAAAGAGGTTCAAAACCAAGAATCTCTCTTGCAAGGGAAATATCTGCATAATTATGTCTAATGTCTCCTAACCTATAATTTCCACTAACTATGATAGGCACATCAATATTATACTTATTGCATAAAGTTTTTGCTACAGTAAGAACATCTGTGGCCACTCCTGTTCCTATATTAAACACATGACCTGTTGCCGCAGGCACTTCCAAGCCTTTAATGGTGGCATCAACCACATCATCAATGAATACAAAGTCCCTGCTTTCTTTTCCATCTTCAAAAATGTTAATGGAATTATGATTCTTTATTCGAGTGGAAAAAATGCTTAAGATTCCTGTATACGGATTGGTCAGAGACTGCCCTGGTCCATAAACGTTCTGATAGCGGAAAGATACAGATTCCACACCAATAGACTTACATACAAGATGTACCATTTGCCCTTGCACTTGCTTACTAATACCATATATGGATGTGGGATGAATAGTGCTGTCTTCCGTTGTCGCCACTAACGATACCACTCCGCCGCATTTGGGGCAATGGCACTCAAAGATGCCTTTTGCCATATTTTCATCATTGCGCGCAACTGGATATACCTCGCCACAATCATGACACTTGTATTTTCCCTCACCATATATAGCTCGTGATTCTGCAACAAGAACTCGTTTAACCTGATGTTTTGTATTGGTCAGCAAATCTAACAACAACGCAGTTCCACCAATATTGACATTAACATACTTCTCAATTTCATACATGGATTGCCCCGTCCCTGTTTCTGCCGCCAAATGAATTACTACATTTTGCCCCTCAAGAGCTTGCTGCCAATCTGCACGAGAAGTTACAGAGCCTTTAATAAATGTAACTTTATTCTTTATGGATTGGTACAAGGGGGATGTTTGTTCTGGATTATCGCCATGAATTTGTGGAGACAATGAATCCATTACTGTAACATGGTACCCTTTTTTAACTAATTCTAAAGCCACATTGGAACCGATAAAACCAGCGCCGCCTGTTATCAAAATATTCATATGTATAAGTATTTAGTTATTAACTAAGGATAAAAAATCATCTGTTATATAATTAGTTGTAGCATTAGAATTATATTCGCCATTAAGTAAAGAACATATTCTATTAGACATATTATCTCTAAGCATTTTATCTTGCTTAAGTTGTATAATCCTATTCTTCCATTCTGCTACATCATAAGGTTGTATGGAAAACCCTATTCCTTCTTTTTCGGGGTCTAAATGAACATCAGGGTTAAGTGTTTGCAAAATTGGTAATTGAAATGCAAGACATTCCACAATATTTGTATACCCAGCCCCATAAGGTAATTTCTCACAACAAATTGCCATAACAGATGACTTGGAAACTTCTTCAACCACATATCTATATGATTTTAAACTGTATCCATCTTTTAAAAAAGTAAAATGAACCCATTCCGAATTTTTGAATTTTTCTGCTACCTCTAAATAAGATTTATACCTGAATGTTATTATTTCACACTTTGTGCAAGTTTCTTCACAAGCCCTTGCTAAAGTTTCATAATCCCTGTGGTCTTGACCTGTGGCAATTAATCGGAATGGTTGCCTTGCCTTATCTTTCTGAAACATAGAATACCAACGGACATCTGCCCCCCTGCTCAAAGTAACTATTTGAGATTTTTTTACTAAATGTTTTTTTAATGCGTCATCGGTATGATTGTCAAACATCATATAAATACGATTAATACTAGGCCAATACAATTTCTTGAAAAAAAAACGTGATATTATGTTTGTTCCTTCAATACAATGTGTAAATTTCCAAATAACAATTTTGCAGTCAATCAATCGCAGTATTTTTGCTAAAACAAGATTGTTATACCCTTGCCATAAAGTTAAATATAAAATGTCAGGTCTTATCTTGCGAATATATTTGACCATTCTTATTGTTTTTACAAATAGATTACCTTTAAAATCATTTGGGTTTATTAGCCCAACCTTAAACCGAGAATCTTTCTCTATCTGTGTCAAATAATAAGAAAAATTAGAGGGCAGCGAACGCAAGTGTTCCATTCCAAAAATTGTAGCATACATTACCTTAATCATAATGTTTTGTATGTTATAAGTAACTTAAATGTTTGTTGTTTTTTTTATAAATATTGATTGTTTATTAAGCAAGATATTATCTGTCAAACAAGCCAACACTTGTTTCTAACTATTGTTTGGGGTCAAATGGTTTTCTCGCCCTAAAGTATTACCAATGTTGTTTTTTGCGCACTTTCTTTTTTATAACAAAAAAAATCCTATCTAACCCCAATCCTTTCAATCCTAGTGAAAAATCAATGCTTGCAAAATAATAACGGATAGCCATTTTTTTATGGCCTGTGCTATAAGCTTTCAAGAACTCTATAAATGCAAGGTCTTTCTTATCAATAGAATAACCATGGTGGCTAACAAAATCAACCATTCGATTATATCCTTCAAAGATGTTTTCCCGATGCTCTTCTTCACTCATTCGAGAACTAATCCCTATTCCTGCATAATATTTATTACCTAAAACCGGAATATAATAATTATTCTCGGCAAACAATGCCAGCTGCGTATCTTGCACGGATTCAGCACTAAAAGAATGGCCATCACTAACTTTTTCAAATTTATCAAGTATTTTTTTTGAAAAGCAAGCGCTTCTATTACTTACTAGTTTTCGCAACCTGAGTTTCAAAACATTGTGCTTTTTTACGAGCTTATTAGTAAAAACGATAGAGCTCCCATCTGGCTCTATTTCCATATAATCACCATAGATACAGAACAACTCTTTTCCCCAGTCGATTCTCTCCCGTTCAATATAATCGAATACGGCTTTTAAATAGCCATCCGGACACACATCGTCTCCCGATAATTGATATACCATATCTCCTGTTAGCCGAACCATTACCCTTTCCAAATTTTCAAAAATGCCAAGATTATGTTCGTTTTGAACTGGCTTAACTATTTCGGGATATTGCCGTTGATACTCTTGCAATATTTCAAACGTATGGTCTTTTGAGCAATCATCGTTAATGCAAATTTCATAAATATAATCCTTCTGACTCAACAAAGAATCCATTGTGCGCCGTATCACATCCTCTTGATTGTATGTAATCACATATACCGATAATCTTGGCTTGTCCATCATCAATTAAATTTTTTCAAGGTTTTCCACATATTCTCTTGCCATCAAATAATCTGTCATGTTTCGTGCTGTTTTTAATCCTTTTTCTGATATTTCCAACCGTTCTTTTGGTGTTAATGCATTTATCTTATTTATGATAGACTTTAATTCTTCGGGGTTACCAGCCTCGCATAGAAATCCATTCTCACCATCTTTAATTATTCCATCAAACCCTTCATTTCGTGATGCAACTGTTATACAACCTCTTGCCATCGCCTCCAAATATACCAATCCGTATGCCTCGCCGCTACTTATCATAATAAAACATTCGGCCTCATCAAGATAGTTTGTTACAAGGTCTCGATTCACTCTCCCCACCAATTCCACATGCTTGTTAAGGTTGTGTTCTTTAATATACTTTTCCAATTGACCACGTTCTGCCCCCTCTCCTAAATATTTGATGCAATAATCACCTCCACAAACGGGCAATGCTTGCAATAATGAAATAGGATGCTTTCGCGCTATTAAATCTCCAATATACAGAAACCTACTTAATGGTTTATCGAATGTGTGCGTGTTTTGATTAGATAAAAACCTTTCGGGAATACCGCTATAACAGCAAAATGGTTTTTTCACTTCTTTAAACTTTTTCTCAAAAGCCGCTTTAATGGGTATTGCGCGAAACCCCCAAGAGTCATAACTGTCAATCATTGCTTCCCAATCAGGATAACGCTCCTTAATTTTGTTTAAAACGCCATGGGCAACCATACACGTTTTTGTATGATATTTTTTGTTAATTTCAGGAATGATTTCAATTGCGGTCATGTGTCCCACAATTACGTCTGGCACGAAGTCGAGACCGTTTAATATCTTATGAACATCATTCACCAACTTGGCGACAGACTTGGCAGGGTAACGCCCCCGTGGAATAAATTTATAAATGGGTACACGATACACTGGCACATCATCCATAACATAATGCTCCGTATGTTTAATCTTGCGAGCATAGAAATTCCCACCACCAAAAAAATTGCTCAATCGTTTGCCAAATAATCTAACCGCCAAATGCCACATCCAACAATGAATTGGCTGCGTGTGAACAACCACCACATTATAGCCCATCTTCACCCATTCACGAGTAAAAAAGTGGCAGACGTATGTACAATTGTTTTCTTTGGTAGGCAACGGATACAATGGCGTAACCATTAGTATGTTTCTCATTATCTTATACGTACTGTGATTCATTGTCGTTTTCTTCAGTTTGCGAGATGATTCTGCCTGCAATTGGTATTGTTAATATCGCGCTATATAATTCAATACTTTCGGTAAAATCACTACTTACCATTACACGAATAAACAACGTGATTACTACAAGAAAATAAAACATATTAGATTCGGTAAGAAAGAATAATCCTACACGTTTCCGAACAAGGGTTGCAATTGCTATGGTGACAATAATTGTAGTTCCTACCAAACCAGTCTCACAAAGTGCTTCCAAAAAGAAATTATGAGGCCAAACCTCACCTGTGATAGCATGAAATCCTCCAATACCGGCTCCCATTATGGGGTAATTCAAAAAAATATTCCATGCATATAAAAACAACGATTGCCTTCCTGAATCACCTTCTTCCAAAGTATAAGATATCACATCACTTTGCACATTTTCAAAGAAAAAATTAATCGCATAATACGAGAGACTGATTCCAATAAATGTCCCTAAAATACGAGTCATAGACATCCTTTGTTGAAGGTTTTTCTTTGTAAACACAACCATTCGAAGAGCTATCACTATAACAATTGCCAAAACCGCTTGACGACATCCAGACATCAATGATGCATGCAATCCGCATATAACATATAATATGATTGTTTGTTTATTAATTTTTATTTGTGACAAAACAATGGTTACTGCATAGGCAAGCAACATCCCTACGTGTTGATAACCCACCACAACGTTCACATCATATTCTTCATATTCTCTACGTAAAGAAAGCGATTGCTCGCGAAACCAATTGTAATCATAAATTTGACCAGGTATTATGCTCAAGGTTGCTACCACATAAGCAAACATACAAATAGCAGCTATAATTAAAAGCCTATATAAACATTCGGCATCTATTACATTACTTCTGCAATATGCATAGTAACAAATAATCATTATGAACCCATTTATGCACATGGCGGAATACTTGTCAATTGCCCACTCGTCTTGTGGACCAATCATATAAAAAATGCCAAAAACAGCAAGAAGAAGAGCCATCAACCCAAAAAAACGCAAATTATTGCTGAACAAGTCAACTACTAATTCCCAAATAAGAATAAAACCTATTAACCTTAACAGCAAACCATAAACTGGTAGCGATGGGTACATCGCTCGAATAACCCCGCCTAAAGGACCTCCATACATTGTAAGGAAAACGCCCAGAGTGTGCCGATTTGTCATAAACAAAAGAGGCAATAATGCGGCAAAAGCTATATTAAAATTGGTATATCCTAATGATATGCCAATTAACAATGTAGGAATTATAATATAGTAAGCTCTTTGAAGAATTTTATTGCCCATAATAGATGCTATGGATTTGTACAATTATCAAATTATACTTTCGGTTTTTTCTTCTAAAATTCGTTTATCAATCTTATTACCTCCTTCGCTTCTTCAATATTAACAGTCGGCCCCATCGGCAAACTCAGCTCATGTTCTGCTATATATTCGGTAATTGGTAGACTAATTCTGTTCCAATCCTTGTAACATTCCTGCTTGTGCGGCGGTATCGGATAATGAATCAATGTCTGAATCTCGTTGTCTTTCAGATATTGCTGAAATTCATCACGCTGCTCGCAGAAGACGGGGAACAAGTGATAGACATTGTTGCGGTTGTCAATGCGTTTCGGCAGAGTAATTTTCGGATTGCTGATGTTGTCATAATAATACTTTGCAATTTGTTGACGTACAGCATTATCGCCGTCCAAATGTTTTAGTTTTACGTCCAAAACTGCCGCCTGGATTTCATCAAGACGGGAATTCCTGCCGCAATATTTGAACACATATTTCTTTTGCGAACCATAGTTAGCCAACGCCCTTACAGTGTCAGCCAACGCCTTGTCGCTCGTGGTAACAGCACCGCCGTCGCCCAACGCACCGAGGTTTTTGCCGGGGTAGAAACTATGTCCCGCAGCGTCGCCCAGCGCACCTGTACGCCTGTCATCAAAACGGCAACCGTGCGACTGAGCGTTGTCTTCAATCAGTTTGAGATTGAATTTTTTGCAAATCTCACCGATTTTTTCAGTGTAGGCGCAACGTCCGTAAAGATGGACTATCATTATTGCCTTGGTCTTGGGCGTGATTTTGCTTTCGATAAGGCTGTCGTCGATTTCCAATGTCTCAAACTTTGGTTCAATGAGGACGGGCTTGAGATTGTTTTCAGTGATTGCAAGTATTGAAGCGATGTACGTGTTGGCGGGAACCAAAACCTCGTCCCCGTCCTGCATTACACCCAACTCCTTGTACGCCCTGAGTATCCAAATCAAAGCATCTAAGCCATTGGCGCATCCGATGCAATAATCTGTGCCGATGTATTTTGCGTAGTTGTTTTCAAAGGTTTCGTTCTCCTTGCCTTGAAGATACCAACCTGAATCTACAACACGCTGCACCGCTGCGTGAATTTCGCCGGAATACTTTTCTGCTATAGCTTTTAAACTTAAAAATGGTATTTGCATAACTTATACTTTTCTAATGAACTTTGCCGGATTCCCGAACCACACCTCTCCCGCTGGAACAGATTTCGTAACAACACTTCCTGCCCCAATCATGGCATTCTCACCAATTGTAATACCTGCAAGAATTGTGGAATTCGCACCTATACTCGCACCTTTTTTAATTATAGTTTTCGACAGTTTCCAATCTAGATTTTTTGAGCGCGGAAACAAATCGTTCGTAAAAGTTACGTTGGGACCAATGCATACATTGTCCTCAACAGTTATTCCATCCCACAGTTGAACTCCACTTTTAACGGTAACATTGTTTCCGATAATAACATCATTTTCAATCAATACATTAGCGCAAATATTACAGTTATCCCCTATTTGGGCGTTAGGGAAAACCACGCAAAACTGCCAAATGTTAGTGTTTTCGCCGATATGTGAAGATTTACAATCTGCTAATTGGTGTATCATGCGTTTCGGTATTTCAAAAAAACTTCGTATTCTCGGATATAATCGTCTGCTTTATACACTTCAGATGCTAAAACCATACAAACTGCGCCTGATGAGAAATCGTCAAGGTCGCGCCAAAGACCTGGTTTCACATAAAGCCCCTGATATGGTCGGTTGAGAAAAAAACTGCGTTTGCATTTGCCATCATTTAGCGTAACAGTAAAAGAACCAGATGCTGCTATTATAAGTTGTTCCAATTCCTTATGTGCGTGTGAACCACGATTTTCTCCTCCCGGAACATCATATAGATAATAAACGCGTTTAACATCAAACGGAAGTGTCACTCCGTTTTCCACCACCGTTAAATTTCCTTTGCGGTCGCTATGGTGGCGGTCGAGTTCAATTATTGAACAATCAAAAACATTATATTTCTTCATTATGCTTAAGTTTTAAAAAAGTATCATAATCATAAACATAATCGGCCTCGTTGTAATGTGTAGAGCCAAACTCTAACGCAAGAGAATTTGTCGAAAAATTCTCCAATGACCTCCATAAACCCGCAGGAACATATAACCCATAATAAGACCGATTTAAAGTGAACGTTTTTTGTGTGTGGCCATCGTCCACAACAACATCAAACGCACCCGACATGGCAACTACAAATTCTTGATTTTGTCTGAAAGCGTGACCTCCGCGCGCTTCGCCACCTGGCACATCGTATATCCAATATGTTCGTTTTATCTCAAACGGAATATGATTCATTTGCTCTACAAACGATAAGTTTCCCCTTGCGTCCAAAAAACGGGGAAGTTCTACTAATTTACAATCTGATATTGTCATATTTTTAAGTGAAACCAATACGTGTAATATTAAAACGATTTAAACCATAGGGGTTAACGTCCTATTTTTTCTTTGATAAAACACATAATTTTATTTCGCTCGTTCTTGCTTAACCCCACGCCGCATACAAGTAAGCATAGATATAAAAATGTTATAACCAAATTCAGAAGTGGATGCAGAGGTGTTGGAATAACAAGAATTGGAACGAATAACAAAGTTGTTAAAAGAGATGGCATATATGCTTGTTTCCATAATATGCGATTATTATAATTTAAAGTTCGATGTAATGACCATTGAATAGCAAAAAACCTAATTACAGAAACCGCAATATATGAGACTGCAAGATAGTATGCCGGCGCTCCTCCTCTAAGCACAAAATATCCAGTTAGCAAAGCAAGAATATTAATTAGACTGCTGCAAATTTGATATAATCCTATCTTTCCACTCGCAAAAATAATATTGCCAACACCTTCATTAAGAGACAAAACAAGATTGTCGATAATAAAAAGAATAAGGAAAATTTTTGCATAGGGGGGTACTTCTCCAAGCCAAAGATTTAATAACCATTCCGGCTCAGCAAGAAATAATGCCCCAACCATAAGTGTCATTAAATAGCAATATTTTATTGACATCACCAATAATTCATCTGTGCGTTGCACATTTCCGGCAGCAAAACTTTTGGTGATTTGTGGCGCGATGGGTTTCGTAATGTTTGTGGCAAACAAAGCAACATATGCGTTTACAATATAAGCTATACCCAAGGCGGTGTTCATCACCGTATTGAAAAACGCATTTACTATCAAAGCGGCGCCCTGACTTCTTCCGACGTTTGTTAACGCCCCAACACCCACCCACATTGAAAACTTGAATACTTCACGGTACTTCTTCTTATCGCGGACAAATCGCAACCGAACTATATCATAGTATTTGTATGAACAATACACCAAATAAAACAATGCTGGCAAAGCGTGAACAATTGCCATCATAGCCGCATAAATAAGCAACTTTTGCTGAAAATGGTATACAAGTGCCCATGTGACCGCCAACCGAATTATATGAGAAACCACATCAATAGCGCAGAAAACAATAAATTTCTCTTTGGCCATAAGCAACCCGTTATAAGGCACGCCAATGAAAGAAATTATACTACCTGCTATTGTTATACAAAACACTATAACAGCATTTTCTATTGAACCATCATAATTAACATAATGATGTATATACCAGTTTCCAATAGGATATGCTACCAATAAGACTATCAATGCAATTGCTATATGGATAGAAAGATTGACATTAAACTGTTTATTTGCATCTTCCATATTTCCTCGCCCAATAGCAACGGCAATAAACCTATTCGACGTGGACACCATAATTGTGTTTAGAATAGCCATAACCGAAATCATTCCCCCCAACACAGCATACAGTCCATAGTCAACCACACCAAGCGCACTTAACGCATAGCGCGTTGACAACAAGGCACATATTGTGGTAACAGCCATTTTTATATATAGAATGACCGTGTTGAATGCTATAGCCTTATTCGTGTTTTCTTGCATGAATTATAAATATGATTCTGAAATGGGGCGGAGGTTATTAATGTGGAGTATTGAGGCAAACAACTTCTCATCTATTTATAAAAAGTTGATGGTCATTTAACCCCATTTTATTTTAGATATTCCTGATATTTCCGAACGAAGTTCATTGCGAAATTTCAATATATAATTATTTAAAGGTTCTGAAGAGATGTTCTTGCTTTGTTTCAATTCTTTAGACTGTGTGCTCTCTATAACAGTAGCCTTAATAACATCTTTTTTTTCTGCAAATAGACTATTCATACTTTATGTTTATCTATTGTAACGTTCAAAAAACTGTTGGTTTATCGATGCATCAAAATAATGCTTTCGCTTTATCCACACAAAACCATCCCCTTTAGTAATGACAGCAACATCAACAGGACCACCCACTGATTCTTCTTGGGAGGTAAATCGGCGATTTAGATATGTCATGCTTACCATATTTTCAGCGATTTCGGCCAAATCCTCTTTACTCAAGTACCCTATTGCCTCAATTAACTTGTCAGTGTGGTTTATTCTAATGAAATCCTCGATACCATCTATATATTGTTGCGCCTTACTTTTAACATCAATAGAACCAATTATATCCAACAGAGCTTGGGGTGCACCAGCAGATTGTAGTTGGGTTGATAATTCATTCTTAAATTCTTCTAAACTTTTCAAATAATAATTGTAACACTCGTTTGATAAATCTGGAGCAATACCTCGCATTAATGTAATATCCATGTCTGTTTGGGCAAATGAAGCTATTGCTGCTCCACTCTTTTCCATCTCCGAACTTTGCTTCAAGAAAAACTTCAACCTTCCATCAAAGGCCATTGATATATTATACTCATAATAAGACGGATAGAACTCTTCTTCTCCGAATCCCCAGAAAACCAACCCTGTATATGTGGTATATGTGTTTTCATCAGCTTTTAGAATTGATAACAAAGAGGATAAGAAATTTTTCTGTAAATCATTAGGGCATCCGTCCATTTGTTGTAACGGAGCAAGAATATTGTCTATGGTTGCTTGTATGTATTTATAAACATCCATCTCTGTATATGTCTGCAAATCATCGCATTTTGCTCTATCTTTATAAGCGTTTCGGTATAGTTCCATTTTATTAGTTAGTGCAGTAAAAAAAGACAGAGTATTATTACCTATAACGTCGGCTTTTGCTTCTTCGATAATTTGATTGTAATAACAATTGGCAAAATTTATCAAGTCTGCCTCTTGAAGGTTTGGCCATCTTACAATTATATCCGTTTTTAAATAATTCCAAAATGCGTCTATGTAACCATGCAAAGTGTCAAAGGTGTTATCATTTAATTTTTGACGGAAACTCTTAATGATTGTTTCCCAAGGCACGCCCATAAACGAAAGAGAATTATATAATGCCACACCTACTGGATGATATTTTGATATTGAAAATATCTTGTTGGCATGATTTGTTATTTTGTGTGTCTTAATGTGAGTGGCTGCACTATCAGCCGCGAACGCTGCTCCCTGTCTATTTAATACCCCAACAATTGCTGTCATAATTGCCTCCCTCAATAATAAGAATCATTAATTCGGTTGTTACAACATTTGAATGTCAATCTCTTCCAACCTTGCCCAAACATCTTTATTCCTACTTAATAATGTGCATGTTCGAATTCATTACTATTTACGATATTATCTCTATTCCTTTATCCACAAGAATCCGCTCCACATCCACTTTGGCAAACTCCTTAATCTGCTTGGCTTTTTGTGTTAGGGGTTCTTTGTCGCTATTGTTCATTCTTGGCATTTTGCGTATGGAAAAACAAATGTTGGAATAACAAAACTCAACTGATTTATCAAGTTTTTCAGCTGAATGTGCCATTAGATAATGCGAGTAAAATCAAGAATAAACCTTTGGCCTAAATTCAATTCAACCAAATAATGCTTCATTCCTCAAAAACGGTCAGCCAATTCTTTTTTATAATCAAACCCTTCAGGCGCATGCCCGATACCTCTCAATCGTTCAGATAATTTTAGGGACGATTTCGTCTTTGGTGAAAAATTCGCAGCTTTTTGCATAAATAATACTTCAATCTGCGATTGCAGCCAGTTTTTTATGGCTTTGTCATCGGCAAATGCTGGTCTAACTTTTTCTACCAATTTGTCGTCAAGCGTAAAAGTATATGTACACATAGCCAATTTTTTCCTGTAAAGATATGTAATTAAATCATTATTCGTCACATCCCGATAAAAGGGAAATCTATAGGACTTGTTTGTTTTCTTCGTTTGTAAAACTAACTCTTTTTCTTCAGGTTATCGTTAATCACCTCCACTATCTCCTCCGCCTTTCGGTAATCCTCCGGCACGCCAATATCGATGAAGTAGCCATTATGCACGGTGCCGTACAGAGAGCCAGTTTCACCACAGCGGACTTGCAGAACATCGGTTTCGAAAGAGAACTTTTGCGGCAGACCTTCAAACATCGAAGTCGTGTTATTCAGGACATAAACGCCACCATTTATGACCCCCTCTTTGCATTGCCGCTTCTCGTTGAATTTAATTATGCGACCATCGGTGTCAACCTCCACAGTGCCATAGCGGTCGAAGTCGCGCATCGGTTTCAGAGCCAGAGTGATTTCAGCCCACGGCTGGCTACGATGAGCCTCAAGCAACGAATCAATATCAACATCAAAAAAGGTATCGCCATTAAGAACCACAGCCTCGCTGCCGCGTATCTTGTTCATAGCAAGACAGATGCCGCCGCCCGTACCAAGCGGTGTCTCCTCAATGGCATAATCAAACTCGAACGGGAAATCATCTTTAACCTCATCAATCCACTTAAAAATCACCTCACGCAAATACCCTACCGAAAGGACCACACGCGTGACATTGAAACGGGTCAGATACTTCAGGAGATACCACAAAAACGGCTTGCCGGATACAGGTGCCATACATTTTGGAACCTCGCTCACAACCGAGCGCAGCCGTGTTCCCAATCCGCCAGCCAATATGATTACTTCCATACCATTATGCTTTTACCCATTTGTATTCGCCGTTTTCCTTTTTAAGCGAATCGACCTTGCAAAAGGCGATGCCGCAGTTTCGAGCGAACTCCATATCCACGTCGCCGTCGCCAACCATAAGTGTTTTTGAAGGCGATACTTCGGGATAATCTTTCAGAATATCATCGAACATTCCACGACCGGGTTTCCGGCGCAAGTCGCTCTCTGTCAGTGAAGTGCAATAATAGATGCCGTCGATACGCCCGCCTGCTTTTTCAATCTCCTCCACCATGTGCCTGTGGATGTCGGCAAGGTCGGTTTCGGTGAATACGCCTTTTCCTATTCCGCGCTGGTTTGTAACAATAAAGATGTGTTTGAAGTGCTTTGCTAGCTTTGGCATTGCCTCAAGAACACCGGGAATAAACTCAAACTCGCTCCATTGCTTCACGTAATCGCCTATCAGATGAACATTTATTGTCCCGTCGCGGTCGAGCAACAGAGTGTCGTAAGGTTCTATTGTTATCTCTGACAATTTCACGATTATCCGAAGAATTTTTCTTCCAGCATCATACAAAGACAATGATAAACAGGCAGATGCAACTCCTGAATCTTATAAGTCTCCACCTCCGGCACCCGTATGCAGCAATCGGCCAGTTTCGACAGCTTGCTTTCGCGCTCACCCGTAAGGGCGATAACCTTCAGTCCGCGCGCCTTGGCGGTTATGGCAGCATAGATGACATTCTTGCTGTTGCCCGAAGTGGATATTCCCAACAAGACATCGCCCACCTTGCCGTAGCCGTTCACCTGTTGGGCAAACACCAGAACACTTTCGCTGTCGTTCATAAAAGCCGTCGAAAGGGCGCTGTGGCCTGTCAGGGCGATTGCCGGCAGGGCTCCTTGCAGGTTGTCGGCAAGATATTCTCCCATTTCGGGGTCTATTGCCTTCATGGCATCGGCTTGACTGGCAAACACTTTTCGCTTCAGTTTGAATTCCTTCATCAGCTCGCCTACTACATGTTCGCTGTCGGCTGCCGAGCCGCCGTTGCCACAGACAAGAAGCTTGCGGCCGTTGGTGTATGCTGTCTCCAAAATATTGTATGCGTTGGCTATATCGTTCTTGCAAACGGCCAATTTCGGATATCTGTCTATTAGCAAATCAACCTGTTTCATATTAGTATCTCATTGTCCTTATATCGTCTGTCTGGTAAATCTTCCAGCCGTGGGCGCCGCCATCGGTGAAATTGAACGGCATCACAAAGCCGTCGAGCTGTTTTAGCGCGTCAACAACTGTTTTCTTTTTTGTGGGGTCCACCATAAACATACAGAACCCGCCACCGCCGGCACCGCTGACTTTTCCGGCAACCGCTCCAGCCTGCATTGCTACGCTGAAGGCATTTTCGATTATCGGGTTTGTTATGGCATCGGCCATTTTCTTCTTGTCCTCCCAAGCCTGGCCAAGAATGCGGGCAAATTCGCGCATATCGCCTTTCAGAAGAGCAAGTTTCATATCGCTCGCGCTCTGCTTAATGCGATGCATGGCCTCGATGCTTTTGGTCTCGCCTTTTGTTGTGTTGGCACGCTGCTGGTCGATTATCGCCGCCGAGGAACGGCTCTGTCCCGTGAAATAAAGCACCAGCGAGGCTTCGAGTTCGTCAACAATCCAGCGTTTGACTTTCAACGGATTCACTATCACCATATCGTCTTTCAGAAACTCCATAAAATTGAACCCGCCGAATGCCGCCGCATATTGGTCCTGCTTGCCGCCTGACAACCCAAGCTCCTTACGCTCTATCTCGAAGGCCATACGGGCAATCTCATAGTCGCCAAGCGGAAGGCTCAGCCACTCCACAAAAGCCTTTATGAGGCAGACAACCATTGTGGACGATGTTCCCAAGCCGGAACCCGCCGGAGCGTCGTTGTATGTGGTTATGCGGAACCCGCGCGGCTCAAGTCCGTAGTCTTTCATAATACGGTTGTACACGCCTTTTATCAGCGACGCTTCACCGTCGATATCCAACTTTTTTGAAAGGCTGTATGTCTTGTGGCAATCGGCATCAAAACTGTCGATAACAATCTGATTGTCCGGTAATTCCTCAATGGTGGTGTGAGTGTACAAATTGATTGTCGCATTCAGCACCAATCCGCCATAAATGTCGCTGTACGGACTTACATCGCTTCCGCCTCCGGCCAGTCCAAGACGAAGAGGCGCTTTACTTCTGATAATCATAGTCAGTTATGATAAATATTTATTCAACACTTCACGTATCTGCGTGGTTAGAGTTGGAATGATATTTTTTGCCACATCCCAAACAATATGATAGTTCACACCCATATAATCGTGCACCAGTCTGTCGCGCATTCCTGCCATTTGTTTCCATTCAATGCTTCGCCATTCGTATTTTACATCGGCTGGTATTTTCTTTGTCGCCTCGCCAATTATCGAAAGGCTTCTTACAACGGCCCGTTTCAATGTTTCGTCAGCAAGAAACAATTCGGTGCTCATATCGTTGGTTATGACAGAGTTAATGTAGTTGCACTCATCTAAAATATGTTGTAAATAAGGCACAAACGATTTACACATATTCCACTTCGTTTAAAATGTTTTTACCGATATATGGACTCATTCCGTTGAGGGTTACAACATCGATTTTGCTGCGTTTGAAATTTTGCTCCAGAATCTGGCAGGCATTCATAAAATTCATATACGTTTCCTTTCCGGCATCGAAATCGATAAGAATGTCAATGTCGCTATGGACGGTGTTGTCACCACGGACTGTCGAGCCGAAAAGTCCCAATCGGGTAACCCCAATCGCACTCAACTGTTCCTTCAAACCGCTCAACCGATGTAATACTGTGGTTTTCTTCATTTTTCTTATAATGTTTTTGTCAGATAAATTTTCTATACCTTTCCTATATGTTCCCTTTATCTTTCCTTAATGTATCCTTTATGTTCCCTTAATGATAAACCTTCGCCACATTACACAGCTTCGCCACTGTCGGGTGCAGATGATTGCACGCAACAACGGCTTTAACCTTCAAAGATATAACTCAAAACTGATTTAATGAAGATTTTTGGAGGGAGATTGACGATATTTAAATGCCGAGTGGTTTTAAGGTGACTTTTTTACATAAAACCCAAATCCATTTTGGCTTCCTCGCTCATCATATCCTGGTTCCATTCAGGCTCAAACACAAGGTTGATGTTCACCTGGTGGATGCCTGGCACCGACTCAAGTTTCATCCGCACCTCGTCAAGAATCTGGTCGGCAATGGGGCAGCCGGGAGCGGTCAAGGTCATCTCGACATCAAGCACGCCGGCGTTTTCCTTCAGGTTGTAAATCAAGCCCAAATCGTACACGTTCACCGGTATTTCGGGGTCGTAAACGGTTTTGAGTTCGTTGATTATCTTGGTTTCAAGTAATTGGTCCATAGGCATTAATTGAAGGATTGATTAATTGATTGACTGAATTGGAGTTACGATTCAACTTGTTCAACATTATTCCGAAGCAAATGCCACGGCATACATTTTTATCTGCTTAATCATACTCACAAGACCGTTGGAACGGGTAGGCGACAAGTTCTCGTGGAGCCCAATCTCGTCGATGAAGTGCAGGTCGGCGGAAACTATATCGGCTGGTTTCAACCCCGACAACACTTTGATTAACAGCGCGATGATACCCTTGGTGATAATGGCGTCGCTATCGGCATTGAAAACAACCGTACCGTCTTTGTAAGCTGCGGTAAGCCACACCTGGCTTTGGCAGCCTTTAATCAGGTTCTCTTCGGTTTTGTCGGTGTCGGGCATTGGCGCAAGCTCCTTGCCCAGTTCAATCAGATATTCGTATTTGTCCATCCAGTCGGTGAAGATGCTGAACTCATCAACAATCTGCTGCTGGCGTTTCTCTAATTCTGTCATCACTTAAACATTTTAATGGCCCGTTTCAAACCGTCGCACAAAATATCTATTTCCTCCATCTCATTGTAGAAGGCGAATGAGGCGCGAACCGTTCCCGAAATGCCGAAATGCTGCATTATAGGCTCAGTGCAGTGCGTGCCTGTGCGCACTGCTATTCCCATTTTATCAAGAATAGTTCCTATGTCGAACGGATGCGCGCAATCGGCCACAAACGACAGCACCGACGCACGGCGCTCCGCTGTTCCAATCTGCCGCAACTCGCTTATTGTCTGTAGTTTGTCGGTAGCGTACTCAAGCAATTGATTCTCGTATTTCGAAATATTGTCGAGACCGATGCCGCTGACATAGCGCAAGGCTTCGCCCAAAGCTATTGCTCCGGCGTAGTTGGGTGTTCCGGCCTCGAACTTATACGGCAGCTTGTTGAAAGTGGTGCCGCTAAACGATACCGTCTCTATCATTTCGCCTCCGCCTTGGTACGGCGGCAACTGGTTGAGCCACTGTTCTTTGCCATACAAAACACCAATGCCGGTAGGCGCGTAAATCTTATGTCCGCTGAACACCAAAAAGTCGCAGTCGAGCTGCTGCACATCGATTGTGAAATGCTGAATGGCCTGCGACGCATCGACCAAAACCGGAACGTTGTGGCTGTGGGCAATCTCAATTATCTGCTCAACAGGGTTGATTGTGCCCAAAGTGTTTGACACATAGCATATTGTCAGAAGTTTAGTTCGGTCGGTGATGAGTTCTTCAAGCTCGGCCAGATTCAGCTCGCCTCGGTCATCGAAAGCCCATTTTACAACTTTTGCTTTATTTTGACTCTCAAGCAATTGCCACGGCACAATGTTGCTGTGGTGCTCCATTTCCGAAACAATCACCTCGTCGCCTTCCTCTAGAAACTGCCTGCCGAAAGTGGCGGCAACCAGATTGATGCTCTCTGTGGCGCCGCGTGTGAATATTATCTCGCGCTCCGACTCGGCATTGATGAAGTTCTGCACCGTTTTCCGCGCATCCTCCATAGCCTCTGTAGCCTTGTTGCTCATATAGTGGACACCGCGATGCACGTTGGCGTTGCACTGGGTGTAGATTTCGGTTATCTTGTTAATCACCGGAAGCGGTTTCTGCGTGGTGGCCGCATTGTCGAAATAGACAAAACGGCGGCCGTTCACCGTCTGCGACAATATTGGGAAATCAGCCCGTATCTTGTTTACATCAAATGCCATAGCTACTTTTTCACAATCTTCATTTTCATAATGATGTTGTCGAGCGGACGGTCGTTGCGGTCTGTCTCAACCGATGCGATGCTGTCCACAACATTCAGTCCTTCAACCACTTCGCCAAACACTGTGTATTCGCCGTCAAGGAAAGGCGCTCCACCAATATTGGTATAGTCGGCACGCTGCTTGTCGCTGAATTTGAACAGTTTGACATCGGGGTTCACCTCAACCAAATGGTCAACAAGGCTGTCGCAATAATGATTGAAAGCGGCGAAATTACGCGCGCGCTGAAGTTTAGTCAGTGCCTCCTGGTCTGCCTTGCTGGCGTCCGATTTGAGCCAGTCGTTGAGCAATTTCTGCTTGACTGATGCGTTATGCTGCTCCTCAATATGGTCTAAATCTTTGTTGGAGTACACTTTGCCTTGCACAATGTAGAACTGGCAACCCGACGATTTCTTTTCAGGATTGTTGTCGCGTGCGGCAGCCAAAGCTCCGCGCTTGTGATATTTGCCGTCGACAAACTCGGCAGGAATACGCTCGCCGTGACTTCCGGCGCCAAGCATCGCTCCTTTTTTGGCATTTTTCGACTCAGGGTCGCCGCCTTGAATCATAAAGTCCTCAATTACACGGTGAAAGAGCAAACTGTCGTAGAAATGCTCCTTGACCAAAGTCACAAAATTCTCCTTGTGTAACGGTGTCTCGCCGTATAGCTTGACTTTCATATTGCCGTACTGAGTCTCAATGAGAACAAAAGCCGGCTTCGGTTTCTTTCGATTGCCTTTTGCCGACATCAGCCCGGCGGAAAGCAACACTATTGATATGTAAAACAACAACTTCTTCATAATGGGTGCAAATATACTAAATTAGTAGGTGATAGGTGTAGGTGAGACACAACGATTGAAGAATTTCCAAATTCAAAATTCTGAATTAATAATTCTAACTTCTGAATTCTGAATTCAAAATTAAAAAAGCAGGGCCGCCCGATTCATCGGACAGCCCCACTCCACAGATTATAAAATGATTTAGTTGAGTCAGTATATCATAACACGTTTGGCAGTGTTGCCAACCTTTACAACATAAACGCCAGTTGTATTGATTATGATTTCGGCATTTGTGTTGTTGGCGGTTGCCACCAGATTACCCGTGATGTTATAAACCCTGATTTCAGCATCGGCGTTTTCAACCACAATTATGTTATGGTTGGCGTAGATGTTGACAGCCTGAGCGGCAGATTCAGCAACTGCGGTGGCAGGGTTTGTGTTTTCGCCGCCTTGTTCGCCAGTAGCCGGAATAACTTCCTGAGCGACAATTGTCTCACCGCATACTGAGCAATGCGAACCTTCAGTCAAACCGTCAGTTGTAGCTGTGGCTGCAACAGCAGAATCTACAACCACTGTGTGGCCGTGGGCCGGAATTACAACTTTTGTGCGGCTTACCTCGGCCTTGCAGACAGAACAATAAACCACCGAATCCTTCGAGCCAGCTACAGTGCAGGTTGCCTCTACAATATTCTCGAATACAACGCTGTCGGCTTTGTGACCATTAGCAGGAACAGAAATGCTGTCGCGGCTTATCTCAACATGGCAAACTGAGCAATATACAACCGAGTCGTAAGAGCCGGCTAAGGTGCAGGTTGATGATACTATGTTCTCGAACAGAACGCTGTCGGTTTTGTGACCGGCGAAGGATGCGCTATAAGTTGCAGCAGACTTCACTGTTACGGTGCGAGGATTGTCGGTTACGTTATCATTCCATGCCACAAAGTGGTAGCCGGCTGAAGGCGTAGCGGTAAGTATCAATACACTTCCGTGTGCTATTGGCGAATCAATTTCAACGGCTACATTATTCGTATCCTTCACAGTTATAGAGCCATTTTCGGTTGTCGCAATAGTTTGCAAATATGTGTTGATTTCATATTGCGCACTCACAGTCATTTGTGCTACAATATCAGTAAAATCTGCAGGTTGCCAACCAACAAAATGCCATCCTTCACGTGTCGGATTTTCAGGCGCAGTTGCGGCACTATGCCATTCAATATATTGAGTATCAATTGCTGTATTATCCCAATCGACGAATACCACAGAATATTTGTTTATCTCATATTGCGCTGTCGCTGTCAGGTTTTCTGTTACTGCGGAGAGGTCGATGTCCCAACCTGTGAAAGTGTACCCTTCACGCTCTGGTTCTGTTGTTATTGTTGCAGTTTTGCCTTCTACCACGTCCTTTTCTTCCAAAGTGGTATTGTCCCAATCAATAAAAGTTACAGTGAATAGTTGTTTGAAGACTGCCGAAACATCTGTTGTCTCAGTCACTAACAGAGAGCCATCTTCTTCACAGCCGCCACTCCACGAATACAGTCCGTAGCCGTCTTCTGCAGTATAGGTGAAATGGAGCGTGCTGTATTCAGGCACATCGCTTAAATCAATATCAGTCTCGACCAATGCTATCGTACCATGTTCAGTAGGTTGTGTAATAGTTACTTCATGGCCTACATAATCTTTTACAAGGCGAACAGCATAATGGGTCCCTAAATAAGAGAGATGCGAAAGGGTAGTAACAATATTGCAGTTGCCTAAATTGGTATTATAGTGCTTCCCGAAATACAAAATGTATGGGGCAACATCATTATTGCTGAAATCAGAAGTGTTGTAAGCTGATGGAGCAGGCAAGAATACGGCTCCGGCATTTTCCATTGTCAGCCACTGTTCCTCACTATAAATATTCAGTGCATAGTTAGTGGGGGCAATGCTCTCTTTGATGTCCGGCACAAAAGTCATTCCCTCTGGCAACACCCAATTATCCGGTAAGAGAACGAGACCTGTCTGACCATTAACTGTTGCTAATCCACGAAGATTGATTGCGTTCGGGCGTCCTTCTGCAATATAGTCCCATTCAGCTTTCGACAACGTGTACCATGTCGCATTCGGGCAGCCGTTGTTATCTATAGTATTGGTTCCCCAATCAACAAAATCAGGCATAGCGATGAGTGTAGGAGGAAATCCCTCATAATCAACCCGCAGCGGGTTGTTACCCGAGCCCCACACGAAAAGGTCGTTCCATGCAGGATTGCCGTCATAGTAGTAATTGTTTGCTTGTCCTAATGTCTCCCACTGATTTTCGGCAAAGCGCCATGTGTTATCGATACTGCGCCAACGCAGATTGCCTTGCGAGAATACAATACGTTTGCCGGAATTATTCACTGAGAAAGCGCCCGTCAATGTTCCATCGCCGAGATTGACAGGTTCGGCAGGGCTCTTTTCATAATAAGCTTTAGCGGTTATGTTTTGACGGATTTCGGTATAATCAGGCGACCATCCGAGGAAGGTATATCCTTCGCGAGTCGGATTGGCGGGAGGCGTGGCGCTTGCCTTGAAAGCAACTGTTTGGGCAGCCTTGAGTTCTGTGCCGTCCCAGTCAACAAAGGTCACTTGGAACGTTTTCTCTCTATATACGCATTTTACAACCGTATCGGAAGTGATTTCCATGCTATACAACAAATAGTTGTTTGAATCGTATTCCGGTGTATAGCCCTCCCAGTGGTCAAACTCATAGCCCATGTAGTTCTCGTGGTCGCCGTAATAATCCACATCATGCCAGAAGTAAACCATTGAGCCGTAAGGGATATCGGCAAATTGCTCAGTTGAAGAAGACCAAAGGGTCGAGCCATGCTGGATATACATACCTACAAGACAATGAACCGCTGTTAATGTGACGGTATATTTGTGTGCCTCGTAAGTGGCTGTAATATTAAGGTTGCTCTTAACATTTGTATATTCATTGTTCCATCCGGTGAAGGTGTGTCCTTCGCGTTCGGGGTCGGCGGGAGCAACCGCATTTCCACCATAATTAATGATTTGTGTCTCACCAATTTGTGTGCCGTCATAATCGAAGAACTTAACCTCAAATGTCTGCACTTTGAATGAGCAGGTAACGGCGGTGTCTTTAGACACTGTGAGCCCCGTAGCAGGGTTGTAGTTAGTCCATTCATCAAGTAAATAGCCTTCGTTTGGTGTGGCGGTTAGTTGCAGCACAGTGCCTTCTTTTACTTGCGCGCTTCCGTTTTCATCAAACTCAATGCCTTCGTTGTTTACAGTAATAGTGCCATGTTCAGGTTGCGTAATGGTTACTCCGAATTTTACTGGCTCTAAGTCATGAACCAAACGGACACTATAAGGGCTCCAGTTTTGCGTTGTAGTATTTACACTGTAATAAGGATTGGCTGAGGATGTTCTCATATCCACATAGGATTGGGTCGACTGCACCATCACACCCATAGAAGACCTATATTGAAAATAATAAGTATTATTCATAGCTTTTTGTGTCAGCGCATAACCGGCATCAGGTAAGAACACGGCACCAGCCGTTTCCATAGCGGACCATTGGTCCACATCATACACATTGACCGTAAAATCAGCGGGGTCGGGTGTGAAGTTAGTCCCCGACCAGTTGTCAGGCAGCAGTACATAACCGGTTACGCCGTTCACCGTAGCAAAACCGCGTAAGTTTGCGGCATTAACGCGCGTCCCAAGTATATACGTCCACTCCGCCTGGGTTGGCGTACGCCACAGCCCAACTTCGTCGCCGCCGTTAGAGATAGCGTTATATACACCCCAGTCGTACCACGCTTTGTCGCCAACCATTTCTACAGCTGGGGCACCATCAGTTGCTGATTTTCCTATATATATGTCCGGCAGATATCCATGCCAGCCACTCGTTGCGCGGTAGAACAAGTCCAACCACACGTCTATAAGACGGGAACGACTGTTACAATTCCTTTGCGTGTTGGAACTCCCGCAGATGTCATACTGGTTGGTGGCAAAACGCCACGTGCCCGCTACGCCAGCGCTGTCTTGCGTGGTGTGTGTGCCTTGTGCGGCATTAAACTGCAAGTTACCTTGCGAGAAGGCTATCTTGTCGTTGTCGGCGTTGATAGTAAATGCTCCGGGCAACTGTCCTTGAATAGGTGTTGTTTGCGCCCATGTTGTCGCAGCGCTGCAAATCAGCACCACCGTTGTCAATAATAATTGTCTAAATGTCATTTTCATATTAATTTGATTTTAAATGTTATATAAAATTTGTTGTTCAATGCTTTTTACCAAATCACTCCTACCAAAACGCAGCAAATGACGGTAAGCGCCAAAAGCGTGCAAACTAAAATGCTTATAAAAGTGCGTCTTGCTTTCATAATAATAGATGTTTAAAAGTTTGTTTTGGTTGCGTGCGGTTTACGGAAAATGTAGTTGAAACCCATTGCCAGAATCATAATTGTTGCGCAAATCATAGTTTTTAAGTTTTAAGTTTTCAAAGTTTAAAGTTGAGAGGTAAGTGTTGAGATGTTTAACGGGTTTAACAAGTTGAAATCACTTTAATCCTTACACTTTACTCATTACTCATTTATCATTACTCTTTAATCATTAATCATTGTTTTTCTTGCTTTTCAAATGTCGGCAGGCTGTTTTTACTGTGCAATACCCGAAAAATGAACGGCGGGTTTGACTTAACGAACGGTGGGTTTGACTTAACGAACGGCGGGTTTGACTTAACGAACGGTTTTTGAAAAAGGGTAAAAAAGGGCCTTTTTCGGGGTGTTTTTAAGCGATTTTTTGGCTGAAAACGCGGATTTTGGGAAAATTGTCATTCTGACGAATGTCAGAATCTTCACAATTGGGCAGAGTTGCTGAAACAAGTTCAGCATGACAATGGGGGTGCGTTTAAGTAATAAGGTTAGAGGTGAGAGTTTAGTGTTTAGAGTTTAAGTTTTCGTTTTAGTTATTAGTGTCAGTGTTTTAGTTATCGTTTTTCGTTATCGTCAGTGTTATCGTCTTCAACACATCACCCTGTCGAGGAAGCGCGAAAGGTTGTTTTTGTAAACGGTGTACGAACTGCACTCGGCCATTAGCGCCTCCCATTTCTGCGTCTTCTCGTCGCTGTCGGGCTCTTTTTCCAGAAGCGCTATCTCTTTGCTTATTTTATCGAGCGTCTGCTTGGCTATCTCCAGTTTATAGCCATTCAAGTCCTTATCTATCACCTGTTTAAGCTGTTTTGTCTCGGGCTTTACATAGCTGTTCAGCTTATCCCAAATCTTGCTTATAGTGTGTCGCTCCTCCATTAGGTCGATAACATACTTGCTGACATCGGCGTCGTGATAGTTTATAAACATTGCGATGTCGGGCTTCTGGCCTTTGTTATAGGCTTCGAAATAGATGTCGTAAACCTGATTGCTGACTGGCGTGCGGAAAACCACTCCGTTGTCTTTCAGCTCTTTATCGATATAATAGGCTACCGTAATATCTTCGGAAGGCTTGTCGCCCTCGGCCACCGTAAACAGCACGTCGTTGCCGTAGTTGAGCAATAGTTTCAGCAAGTCGTCTTCATACTGGCGGCAGCGGGCATTGGCGGCAACATCGGGGTTCAAAACCACCTGCGAGGCGGGTTTGGGCTGTTGAGGCTGATACTCCGGCCTTGAATATTGCTGCCCCAGCTGGCGGTTGAGAAGTTTGTTTATCTCGATGTGAAGCACGCGCTCCTCAACGTTGAGCATCTCGGCGCACTCCTTGACATAAACCGAGCGTTTTATGCTGTCGGGGATAATCGAAATGGTTTTGACAACCTCGCTTATCATCTGCGCCTTTTTAATAGGGTCGCTACCTACCTCTTTCGACAGCCTGCCGGCCTTGAACAAGATGCAGTCTTTTTCATTATCAGCAATATAAGTTTCGATTTCTGTCAGGCTGTGATTGCGTGCGAATGAGTCGGGGTCTTCGCCGTCGGGCAGGAGCAACACCTTCACGTTCATCTCCTCGGGCAACAGCAAATCAATGGCGCGCAAAGCAGCGTGGATGCCGGCCTCGTCGCTGTCGTAAAGCACCGTCACATTCTCGGTGAAACGGCGGATAAGCCTTATCTGCTCCACGGTGAGCGCCGTTCCGTTGCTCGACACTACATTCTCGATGCCGCTCTGGTGCATGCTCAAGACATCGGTGTAACCCTCAACCAGATAGCATTTTGCACTGCGCACTATCGAGTTTTTGGCTTGGAAAATGCCATATAACGAGCGGCTTTTGTCGTAGATGATTGACTGCGGCGAGTTCATGTACTTGACGTTGACGCCTTTGGTGCGTGCGTCGAGCACACGGCCGCCAAAACCAATGGCCTGCCCCGTCAGATTGTGAATGGGGAACATCACGCGGCTGCTGAAACGGTCGAAGGTGTAGCCGTCCTCACGCTTAATGGTAAGTCCGGTGCCGATATTTGTCTTATCGTCGCTTATCAGATATTTGAGCTGGTAGCCGTTTTTGAGCGCCTGCTCAGTAAACGACTTGCGGTCCGACAGGCTGTAACCCAGCTCGTAGGCCTTGATTGTCTCATCGGAGAAGCCGCGCTCGCGGAAATATTTCAGACCAATGGCGCGCCCCTCCTCGGTCTCAAACATGTTCGAGATGAAAGTCTTTTTGGCGTATTCGTTCAGTATCAGCATGCTGGCGCGGTCATCGTTGCGCTCCTTCTCCTCGGGCGTAAACTCTTTCTCTTTGATTTCGATGTTACATTTCCTGGCCAAATATTTCAGGGCGTCGGGATACGACATCTGCTCATGCTCCATTATGAAATTGACGCTGTTGCCGCCCTTACCGCAGCCAAAGCAATGATAGATATTCCGCGACGGCGACACGTTGAACGACGGCGTCTTCTCGTTGTGGAACGGACAGCAACCCACATAGTTGGCTCCGCGCTTCTTCAAGCTGACAAAATCCGACACCACGTCCACAATGTTGACCGCGTTGTAAATCCTATCTATCGTTTCTTTATCTATCATACTGATAATAAAATGTTTGCGCCGCTGAAAAACATCGTCTTTCGAGCGAATAAAGATAAAACAACTTAGCGGAAACAGGCTAATTTATTTATCAACCATTGGCAATGGTCGCAATATTGTTTCGGCTTATACGCTGAAACTGATTAACTTTGCAGTCATAAAAACAGAGAATTATGGAAGAATTGACACCAAGACAGAACAAAGTGGCACGGCTGATACAGAAAGAGCTGGCCGAAATGCTGCAAACCTATGCCCGCAACTGGTTTCAGGGCTCGATAATAAGCGTATCGGTGGTACGCATAAGCCCCGATTTGTCGGTGGCCAAGTGCTACCTGAGCATTTTCCCCGACAACCGCAAAGATGAGATAATGGGAACTATCAGTCAGCATATCAAAGAGATACGCTATCAGCTTGGCACTCGAATCCGCAACCAGGTGCGCATAATCCCCGAGCTTATCTTCAACATCGATGACTCGCTCGACTATCTGCAAAATATTGAGAATCTGCTGAAAAAATAACCGCGATGAACCTCTCAGCCTTTGTAGCGCGGCGATACCTCTTCTCGAAGAAATCGCACAACATAATCAACATCATATCGGCCATTTCGCTGGTGGGTGTCATGGTGTGCACAATGGCTCTAATCATCGTCTTGTCGGTGTTCAACGGCTTCGACTCGCTCATCAAATCGATGTTCAGCAACTTCGACCCCGACATAAAAATAACGCCGGCGCAAGGCAAGGTTTTTGACCCGCAAACCGACACGCTGAGGCAGATTAGCCAGCTGAGTTATGTCGATTGCGTTTGTGAGACGCTTGAGGAGAACGTGCTTCTGGAGTACGACAAGCACATGCAACCGGCCACGCTGAAGGGCGTGTCGGAGCAATACAGCCGCCTTACGGGCATCGACACCACCATTATCAGCGGCGAGTTTGTGCTCGACAACGGCCACCGGCAAATGGCTGTGCTGGGTGCCGGACTGGCTTATTATCTGTCTGTTAATGTGAATTTTATAAGTTCGATTCGCATCTATGTTCCCAAACGCAACGGGCGCATATCGATGAATCCGGAGCGCGCATTCAGCAACTCGTATATCTTCCCGTCGGGCATATTCGCCATTCAGCAGGAGATTGACAACCGCTACATGCTTGTACCTATCGACTTTGCCCGCAACCTGCTCGACCACTCGACACAGGTGAGCGCGCTTGAGTTGAAACTGAAGCCCGGCACCGACCGTGACCGCGCCCGCGACGAGATTTCGGCAATTGTTGGCGGCGACTATGTTGTCCGCACGCAATACCAGCAGCACGAGATGCTCTACAAGGTGATGAAGTCGGAGAAGTTCGCTATATTTCTGATTCTCACATTCATACTGATTATTGGCAGCTTCAACATGATAGGCTCGCTCTCGATGCTGATAATCGACAAGAAGAACGACATTGCAACACTGAACAGCCTCGGCTTCGACCGCAAAGGAATACAGCGCATTTTCATCTACGAAGGCTGGATAATAAGCATCGGCGGCGCCATTCTGGGGCTGCTGCTCGGCCTGCTGGTGTGCTGGCTGCAACAAACCTACGGTTTCCTCAAACTCGACTCAATGGGTACGTTTGTGGTCAGCAACTACCCCGTCAAAATTATTTGGACCGACCTTCTGCTGGCGCTTGCAACCGTTGTGGTTATCGGCCTTGTGGCCTCGTGGTATCCCAACCGGCTGTTCACCAAGCGGTATCTTGACGGAATGGATAATGCTGAATAATCTGAGGATTTTCACATCACCTCACACCTTCCCTCATCCGGGCACTCGTCGCGGAGCTCTGCCATTGTCTTTTTCAAAATTGGATGCACAAACTTTGGCGCGATATCGCACATAGGTTGCAGCACGAAGTTGCGCAAATGCAGCAGCGGATGCGGAATTTTCAAATCGGGAAGGTCTATTATCTGATTGTCGATGAACAGGATATCGATGTCAATGGTGCGCGGTTGGTAGCCGTTGCCGCTGCGGGTGCGGCCAAGTTCCGCCTCAATTAGCAGACATTGTTCAAGAACAGCGTGAGGCTCAAGCTCCGTAGTCACCGCCACTACCTGATTCAGAAAAAGCTGTTCGGCCTCAAAACCCCACGGCTCTGTAGTGTACAGCCGTGATTTAAGCACGCATCGACCTATTCCGCTTTCAATCTGTTCGATAGCTTTCTTGAAAATTGCTTGCGTATTGCCAATGTTTCCGCCCAAACACAAATATGCCGTATTCATCTCAGTTTCTGATAATTAGAAATGGTGATGCAAATGATGTATGGTAGCTTTTGAGTGAGTGGCGCGCCTTGCCCGATGTAGGCATTCCGCATTCGAGCAACTCATATTTTGAGCCGCAGACGGGGCAGACGGCGCCCATAATATTGGCATCGTCGGGGCGGACGGCGGCGGTGTCGCTCAGCTCGTAGGTGCAGGTGCAGTCGTAAGCCTTATATTCGTTCTCGTCAACCCTGATGACAATGATTCCGTTGCCACAATACCCCTCATGCTCAACCACAGCGCGCCCGTAATTATCCTGCAAATCGATGTATTTGGCATTCAGCACATTGATGCGCACACGCACTTCGACATTTGGCACCACATCGTCGTCAATATTACGGCAGGCGCAGAAAACGAGCGCAACGGTGCAAATGATGCAAAAAGTGAGTAATTTTGTGGTTGGTTTCATACGCACATTTTGTGAAAAAATCGATAGCAAAGATATTATTTTTATTGCTGATGACAGCCCCAATGCCGCTGTCGGCGCAGCATTACAAATATTCGATTGATGTGAATCCGCCAAAAAAACACCACATCGACTTGAAATATCAGGTTGAGACTATGAAAGCCGATGCCGAGGAGGCCAAGAAGCAGCGGATTATCAGGCGCGAGAACGAGAAGGCTTCGAGGCAGACGGTGCGTAATACTTATCGGATTCAGACTCACAAAGTTAAAAAGCGAATGATTGCCACCCGCCGCAAATCGGACGCCTACAACGGCGATGAAAGCGTTTGGCGGATAATGATTAAAAAGGTTCAAAAATGGATAACTTAATCGATATTCTGAAAGATTTTTGGGTGTTGCTGGTGCCGATTATCATCGGTGCTGTGTCGTCGTTTTTGCAGAAAGACAAGAAACAAGCCGCAGCAAGCGCCGCCGGCAAACGCCACCCCGAACCAAACTACAGCTATAATGCTGAGCATGAAACACAACCTGTGCACAAAAAGAAGAAACAAAATCAAGACTCAGCATACGAATACAACGAGGGCGAAAAAGCTGTTTTTGTTGAGGAGAAGCCGCAAAACGAAGAGCCAGCCGACACTGAGCCTTTCGACCTGCGCAACGCTGTTATCAGCTCAGTGATATTGGAACGGAAATACTGATTAGTTCAGTCCGCGCTCTTTTTTGATAGCCTCGTAAGCCTCTTGTATCTTCTGGAACTTCTCTTTGGCGGCAGCCTGCACATCGGCGCCAAGGTAGGCCACCTTGTCGGGATGATTCTCGACAGCCTTGCGGCGGTAAGCGGCTTTCACCTCATTGTCGGAGGCTGAAGGCTCAACACCGAGTATCTGGTAGGCGTTGAAGGAGTTCCTCACAAACATCGAACGTATTGACGAGAAATCGGCCTGGTTTATTCCCATAATCCGCGATATGCGCTCAATCTCGTCAATCTCAGCTTTATGGACAAAATTATCGGCATTGGCTATACCAAACAGATAATGAAGCATTTGCAGCCTGCTGGCATGGTTCAGCATTTTGCCCACCTGGCTGGCTACAGGGTCAATATTGAATTGCTGACGCAAAACATCGTTCAGCATTTTGAATCCGTCGTTACCAACCTCGTCGCCAAACTGACGGATAAAAAACTGACGGACATACTCTTTCTCGCTTTCAAGCACCTTGCGGTCAGCTTTTATTATGGCCGCCGACAACACCACCAGCGACACCATAAAGTCGCCGCGCATTGTCTGATTCTCGTTGTTTGTTGGCCTGGCATCCGCATTGAAAGCATCTGTCAGATTATCGAGAGCGGCGCCAAGCAGGTATCCCAGCACTCCGCCCAGCGGGCCTCCAACAGCCCAGCCAAGTCCGCCGCCTATCAGTTTTCCAAATTTCATATCCAGTTGATTTATTGTTTGTTATGTAATATTGACACTATTTTGTCTATCTGTGTTGCAATATTATTCATTTCGTCGTTAACAATCACAAAATCGGCAAATTTTCGACGCTCCTCGTCGGTTGTCTGCGCCGATATGCGCTGCCGCACCTGCTCTTCGGTGAGCCCGTCGCGCTGCATCACTCGACTGATACGCAGACCGATAGGCGCCTCAACAACAATTATTTTGTCGCAGAAGCGATAGAATCCGCTCTCAACCAGAATAGCCGACTCAATAAGCACCGCATCTGCCTGACGCATTTTTCGCCATTCTTCAAAATCTTCATACACAATGGGATGCACCAGATTGTTTACCCATTGCAAATCAGCTTCATTGGAGAAGATTTTTTCAGCAAGCATTTTCCGGTTGACACAGCCGTCGGTGTATATTCCGCTGCCGAAACGCTGCCGCAGACTCTCCTCAATACGATAGTCGGTGCCCATGATTATTTTGGAACGGATATCGCAGTTGTAGCACGGAATGCCGAGCTCCGCAAACTGCCGCGCCACATAGCTTTTGCCGCTACCTATACCGCCAGTTAAGCCAATTGTAATCATTTGGTTTCCAACACAAAGTTGACAATCTCGGGGCTCATCACCACATTGCGGACGTTGGCCGGCTGCCGCGCAATAGTTACGGGCACCTGAAGTCCTATCTGTTTCATTGCGTCGCGCACATCAACTTCGGCCTTGAAATCGTCGTGGTTTATGTGCGAATAGTCTTTTATCGACACCCAGAATTTCAGGTCGACAACGCCTGGCATCAGCTTCACTCGCAAGCTGTCGGGCTTGTTCACCACGTCAATCGGAATGCTAATACTCTCCTCGGTGTATTTCGACACTGGCACACTGACATCGACCTTGCGCACACGCAGCGCCACACCGTCAACAGGCGCCAGCTCAACATTCTTATGCAAGCTGCGGCGAACCTTGCGAGCACTAATAGGTTTGGTATGGATAACCTCCAAAGTGTCGAGGATAATATCGGGACCATTGACGGTTATCTCGCTGGGTGTCACTGTTATATCGCCGTCAATCATACATTGGTGGTCGAAGGTCAAATCGAGTACGGGCACCACCGGCAAGCGCTTTTCGCTGTAGTTCGACAGCACAAAATGAATGGTGTCGGGCTGAATGACATTGAGTACGATGTTGGCCGGCAGCTGTGATTTTATCTCCTCGGCCAGCGATGATGTGGCAAGGCTGAAATCGATTGTCGACTCCTTCGACAAAATATGGTTGAGGCGGCTCAGGTTGATGACAATAGGCTCGGGCGATTTGCCCATTTTGTAGCGCAAAATGTCCCAACCACGGCCTTGCACGGTGAGTTCGAAGTTGTCGGGCAGGCCGTTCACCACAATCTTCTGTACCGGCATGTTGATGAACGTCACGGGGTAGAGCAGCCGGTCGTTGGTCTCATCGCCCAGCTTGTTGAAGAACCACATGAGAGAGGCAAGCACCACAAACGCCAAGTAGAGCAGCATCTGCTTGTCGAAGCGTAGCTTCTTTCTGATTCCGGGGACAATATTGAAGTTCGACTGTTTCAATGTTCAAGCTGTAATGATTGAAAAAGCCCGCAATGTTGGCCGAAACTGATTACGGAACAATATATTGCGGGCTTGAATCGACGCCTTGGCGCAAGGCTAATTTGCCTGAGCGGCTGCCACGTCGCTGTTGTCTTTAACCAAACCGGCCTTATCAACTTTGATAAGAACGCCATTGGACACGTCGAGCAACACGGTTGTCTCTTTAACCTCGGCAATTATTCCGTAGATGCCACCAACAGTCAGCACCTTGTCGCCTTTTTTCAAGGCTTTGCGGAACTCATTCACTTCCTTCTGCTTCTTCTGCTGCGGACGAATCATGAAGAAATAGAAAATTGCGATAATGGCAACCAGCATTATAAGCGAGCTGGCACCGCCTCCGGCACCTGGTGCCGCCTCTAGAAAAATGCTTAAAAAGTTCATAATGTATAAAATTTATTTTGCTTCAATATTAGTTAAAATCTTTAGAGTAACGGGGTCGCTGCCACAATTTGTCCAAACGCTTATTTTTTTCATCTGGCGGCCCTCGCGTCCGTAGCTGTCAAAAATGACCTCGACAATGCCCTCGGCACCCGGCGCCACCGGCTCAAGCGAGTATTTCGACGCTGTACAGCCGCAACTTGTTGTGACATCTGTTATTACAAGCTGTCCGCTGCCAATATTGCGGAATTTGAACGTATGTGACACTTTTTCGCCTTGCGCTATAGTCCCGAAATCGTAGAAGTTCTCGTCGAAATTGATTTGCGGTGTCCCCTTGACGGCCGATTGTTCCTGTTTCCGTCCCGAGCAGCCTGCCATGGCCGCCGCACACAATGCCAGAACTAGAAAAAAGGAGCCGATTCGCAACGCTTTTTTCATCACTCTTCAATAAGTCCGCGTCCTGTCTTCTTAATTTTTCCTTCGGCCTTCAGCTGGTTGACAATCTTGTCCAATATGCCGTTGACAAAGGCGTTGCTGCGCTCAGTGCTGTAGAAGCGGGCAAGGTCGATATACTCGTTCATGCTCACTTTAATCGGTATGTTCTCGAACGATGTCACCTCAACCAGCGCCATTTCGATTATCAGAAGGTCCATTTGCGCCAGACGCTCCAAGTCCCAGTTTTTGATGTGTGAGCGCACAAGAGCCTCGTTTTCAGCATGCCGCAGAATGGTCTTGCAGAACAAATCGGTTGTAAAGCGACGGTCGTCGTCGTTTTTGTAGAGTTTCATCAGCGACACCTTCTCGGCATCGGCTTTGAGTCTCTCAATGGTTTTGATGTTCATGCTCAGCACAAACTCAGTGTCATCGTTCCAGTAAATGGAGTTTTCCTCAAGCACCTGATAGAGCATGTCGTCGTCAACCATATACTCGTTGAAGAAGTTCATAACAAACTTGCGGTCAGACTCGTACGACGGTTCCTCGTCCATATATTTTTTGTAGCTGTCGGAGCCGACCATTGTGGTGTAGATGTGCTTGACAAGCTCCGGCACGCTGTTCCAGTTCAGGTGATTGCTGTCGGCATAAACCGATAAACTTTCGGTTTGCTCCAACTGCTTGATAATCTTGTTATCGATGAATTTGGTGTTTGGGTTGAGGTCGTCGGCCGTGGCCCTCAGTTTGGCCTTGCGCAGGTCAATCTGCTCTTGCGCGTAACGGTTGACATCTATCAGCAGCAAAAAGAAAAGATGATAAAGGTCGTACGATTTCTCGATGCTTTTTTCCAGTTCCTTTTCGTACCTCGACAAGTCGTCGCTGTTGTTGCCGTTGAAATACGCGTAGAGAAGCTGAAGAACTTTTACTCTTATTAATCGTCTGCTAATCATTTGAAAGAGCCTTAAATGTTATCCAAAATTTTGCTGCAAAGATAAAGGCTTTTTTGAGTGGTAAGTGGAGGAAGGAGAAAAATTTGTTGAAACTCATGAAAAGATTGTGTTCATGTTTTCTGTTTACGTTTGTGTTAATTTGATTTCTTTTGCAGCGATTTTCAAAAACTAAAAAATGAAAGTAATCAAGACTAAATCGGAACTTGCCGACTGTTTGCAGCAATTTCGTAACCAACAGAAAACCATAGGGTTTGTGCCGACAATGGGCGCCTTGCACGAGGGACATTTGTCGCTTGTGGCCAAATCGACAGAGAGCTGCGACATAACCGTTGTCAGCATTTTTGTCAATCCAACGCAGTTCAACGACAAGAACGACCTTGCCAACTATCCGCGCTGCGTTGAGAAGGACTGTGCTCTGCTTGAGAAAGCCGGCTGCAACGTTGTCTTCACGCCTGAGGTTGAGGAGATGTATCCCGAGCCCGACACCCGCCAGTTCTCGTTTGGCAACCTCGACAAGGTTATGGAAGGCGAGCACCGTCCCGGACATTTCAACGGTGTGGCTCAGATTGTCAGCAAGCTTTTCGATGCCGTCAAACCCGACAAGGCTTTCTTCGGACTTAAAGATTTTCAGCAGGTTGCGATAATTAAAGCTATGGTTAAGCAACTGAATATGAAGCTTGAAATTGTGCCTTGTCCCATTATCCGCGAGGCCGACGGTCTGGCCAAGAGCTCGCGCAACATGCTGCTTGAACCGCAATACCGCGCCATTGCCCCAAAAATTCATCAGACGCTGGCCGAGGCTGCAAAAAAGCGTGACTGCACACCCGAGCAGCTCTGCCAATGGATAACATCGACCATTGACGCAACGCAACTGCTTAAAACAGAATATGTTCAGATAGTCAACTTTGACACGCTGATGCCGGTTGAAAAACTGACAGAAGCCGAAAAACCGATAATCTGCATCGCCGTCTGGGCTGGCAAAATCCGCCTTATCGACAACTTCGTGCTCTGAAAAACAGCTTTGTGGTGGTTTTAAGTCGTTGTTATTCAGGTGGAAACGCAGAAAACGAATAAAAAGTTAATCGCCTTATAACTTTTATTACTTTTGCGCCGTTAAAAAACACGCGCTTCTGAAATGAATATCGAAGTTGTAAAATCGAAAATCCATAAGGTTACCGTTACCGAGGCCAATCTGGAATATGTTGGCAGCATCACCATTGACGAGGATTTGCTGAACGCCGCCAATATGATTGAGAATGAGAAGGTTCAGGTTGTCAACGTGAACAACGGCGAGCGTCTTGAGACATACATCATCAAAGGCAAGCGCGGCTCGGGCTGCATCTGCCTCAACGGACCGGCCGCCCGCAAGGCTGTTGTCGGCGACGTGGTGGTCATCATCTCTTACGCTCAAATGGATTTTGAGGAGGCAAAACACTTCAAACCGACATTCATCTTCCCCGACACGGCTACAAATCTGCTAATCGATTAAAACGTTTCGGATTGTCGGACTGAAAGTTACCGCATTTCGACAACAAAAAGAGGCCATACGTAAAAAATTGTCATACAATACACCATATTTGATATTTTTAGCAATTCAAAAACGCGTATGAATATGAAGACACTCAAAATAATAATTCCGTTTGTTGCTGTGCTTCTTTGCTTTGCAACCTGCAAAATCGACCGTCAGGACAAAATGATAGGCCTTTGGAAGCAGATTCCGTTTACCGCCCCCGACAGCTGCGAGATTAAATACTGGCTGTTCTATGCGGGCGACATTCTGGAGACATACGTTGTGGGTCTCGACTCTGTTGGCGAGCGCACCGACACCTTGTCAACCAATCAGTACACCTATTACACTGAAGGCAAAACGCTTGTCATATCTAGCACAACGGGCGACGATGACGATTTTGTTGTCGGCTCAAAAGACATCAGAGGCACTTATTGGATTGACGAACTGAAAAAAAAGAAGCGCTATAAGATGACCCGCCGCAAACTCCCCGATGGCACAACCGGCGGCGCTTACCTGCGTATCGAGATGGTAAAGCAGTAGCTTATGCCCAAACCGAAATCCATTTATGTCTGCAGCAATTGCGGAGCCACATCCTCTACATGGATAGGACGTTGTCCGTCATGCGGCGAATGGAACACTTATAACGAAGAAATCCAACAAGTTTCAAATTCGAAATCGACCACCGCAGTAGGACGTGCGGCAACCGGCTCATTACCCATACTGATAAAAGACATTGCTGAGAACCGTCAGCAGCGGCGCTCCACGCAAAGCTCTGAGTTCGACCGCGTGCTTGGCGGCGGACTGGTTCCAGGCGTTGTGGTGCTGTTCGGAGGCGAGCCGGGCATCGGCAAATCGACACTGCTGCTGCAAGTGGCAGGACGGTTTCAAGGAACGGTGCTATACGTCTCGGGCGAGGGGAGCGCTGAGCAAATTAAGATGCGTGCCACACGCCTCAAAGTTCATGACGAGAACATCTATTTTCTGGCTGAAATATCGTGCGAAAACATTATTGCTCAGGCTCGCACACTCAAACCCGACCTGCTGATTGTAGATTCAATCCAAACCCTGCGCACAGACTATATTGAGTCATCGCCAGGCACAGTGTCGCAGATTCGCGAAAGTGCATCGCAACTGCAACAATATGCAAAAGAGACATCGACACCTGTGATAATCGTAGGTCACATCACCAAAGACGGCTCACTGGCCGGCCCCAAAGTGCTTGAGCATGTGGTGGACACCGTTTTGCAGTTTGAAGGTGACAACCGTTTCTTTTACAGGATATTACGCGCCCATAAGAACCGTTTCGGCTCAACTTCAGAAATCGGCATTTTCGAAATGGGCGAAGAAGGGCTGCAGGAGGTTCAGAACCCGTCGGAATTTCTGCTTGGCACCCACCGCGAGCAGTACAGCGGCGTTTCGACAGCCGCAACACTTGAAGGCGTGCGCCCGTTTATGGTTGAGGTTCAGGCACTTGTCAGCACGGCCGTTTACGGCACTCCGCAGCGCTCCACAACCGGTTTCGATTCGCGGAGACTCAACATGCTTCTGGCCGTGCTCGAGAAACGCGCCAACTTCAAACTTGCCACAAAAGACGTGTTCCTGAACTTGGCCGGCGGCCTGAAGGTCATCGACCCGGCACTCGATTTGGCTGTCATCTGCGCCATTCTGTCATCGGATGTTGACCGTGCGCTGCGCCAGGGTGACTGCTTTGCCGGCGAGGTCGGCCTTTCGGGCGAAATCCGCCCCACGGCACGCATCGAGCAGCGCATTGCCGAAGCCGACAAACTCGGCTACAAGCGCATTTTTGTGCCCAACCAACCTAAAAACATCCAACCTTCGAAGTACAACATCGAAATCCGCTTTGTCGATAAGATTGAGCAGGTAATTGCAGCCGCTTTTGGAAACGGGTGATAAATTAAGGAAGTAGTCCGTAGCGGACGGCCTTTTTTTGTTAAACAACGCCACTAATGCTGTGTATTTTATATATTTACGCATCGTTGTTTACCAATACCATATCAACGGACATCGCAGAAACGGTAAAGGTAATACTGTGATTTCAAACCAAGAGTTTAATATTATGCTTAAAATCAAATTCTTATTTATAGCGATGCTTGCCGCCGTGTTGGTTGGTTGCAGCGGCAACGGACAATCTACTGCAGCATTAGACGAACTCGAGGACTCCGCAGCAATTGACATAACCTATTGTCGCGCACATTGGTGGATGAGGCCCGATACTATGTTCATAAAAGGTGCCGTGGCCACATATTTTAAGTCTGCGGATAGTAAAATAAGGACCCTTGGCTTCGACCTTGTAAGGCATTTGCAAGTTGATAGTGTTGTAAGCCACAACAGACAACTCGTTTTCAGCCATTCTGGCGACAGCCTGACCGTGACGCTACCTGACGTCTTAACACAAGGTGTAACCGATTCCGTGGTGGTTTACTATCATGGCGAACTTAAGTCGACGGGGTTGGGTTCCATTGGCACAAATCGTGAAGAGCACACCATCTGGACACTATCAGCACCATACGGCGCGCGCGATTGGTGGCCTTGCCGGCAGAATCTACTCGATAAAATTGATTCAATGGATATCAACGTGACTTGTCCTATAGAGTACAAAGTGGCGGCTAACGGTGTGATTATTAGCGATGTGGCCGACGAAAACGAACACACTACGCATTTCAGCGTGCGCCATCCGCTCAATTATTATACTATTGGAGTGGCTGTGGGAAATTATCTGACAAAAGAAGGACAATCAGTGCTATCCACTGGCGATACAGTGCCGCTTGTTCACTACTATTGGCCATCGAATTCGTTGAGTGTGAGGAGAATGATGACCAACCTCAACACGATGATAAACATCTTCAGCGACTATTTCGCTCCTTATCCGTTTGCTGACGAAAAGTACGGGCAGGCTGAAATTGGCGGCGATATAAGTATGGAGCACCAGACAATGTCATTCCTTACCGATGCAGATAACCTTGCTCTTATGGCACACGAATTGGCACACCAATGGTTCGGCAACCACGTTACCTGTAAAGGTTGGAGTAGTATTTGGATAAACGAGGGTTTTGCCACATTTGGCGAGTTGCTGATTCTTGAGCGTTTGATGCCCTATGTTGTCGAAGGTTGGCACGATTACACCATCAGCAACGCACTGCAAGCCAAAGGCACGGTTTATGTGACCGACACCACAAGCCACGATACAATTTTCGATGAGGCGACAACTTATAGAAAGGGCGCAATGGTGCTTGTTATGTTGCGCGACGAAATTGGCGAGCCGGCGTTCCAACAAGGCTGTAGGATGATTTTGGAACGTTTCGGCAACGGTTTCTCTACTATAGAAGATGCCAGGCAATGCTTTGAACAAGCCGCCGACACATCACTTGTCGATTTCTTCAACCTCTGGATATACGGCGGCGGATACCCGCAATTCACAGTGGATTTCGACAACAGTCAGACAGGTAAAACAACCATCGACATACAACAATCGACTGTCAAAACCAAAGACTCCGACTCTGATTTTTTCCCGATGCATTTAACCGTCAGACTTGTGGGTAAGAATGCGAGAAAAGATGTTCGTCTGCATCTTACATCGCCTCAGCAACAGTTTGTTGTGGAATCCGATTTCAAGGTTTATAATGTGATTTTCGACCCCAACAAAAACATTCTCGGCACTTGGCAAAGAAAAAAGAACAACAAGCGGAACTGATGATTTTGTGCTGTTCCGCCTATCTTTTTCCCTCACCAAAAATTCATATGTTTGTGACTGACAAAAAACAAATTCCGTTATGAAATACAAATCATTAATTGCATTATTGCTTGTCGCAGCGTTTGCCAGCTGCAAAAAAGACAACGATGAACCCGTTGCGCCCGAAGAACCAAAAGAACAATACAATTGCATCTTCGATTCCAAAATTGCTGATTTCAAAAACGTCACAAACCCTACGTTCCTCGTATTTGTTGATAGTGTTCAGGTTGGTGTGTGGCCTGGCAACCTAATCGATAATTTTCATATCGATAGGGAGGCTAATTACACTCTGTATGATAATCGTTACCTCGGTATGAAGCCCCATTATGAAGAATTAACCGACACGAAAGTCTATCTTAACTTGGAACCTGGCGAGCATTCCTATGAAGCCTATTTTTATTATGGAATATCGTTGAATCCTGATTACACTGTGGTGAAAGGCATTTTTACCGTCCCCGATACGGGTTCGGTATCGGTGTTTATCGACTATCATAATAATTCTGAGAGTTACGTGACACCACCACCTTTTGGTTGCTTCGTAGTAGATGGTTATATTGATATATTTAGAATAGGTTTTGCCACAATCACTCATCCCGAAGGGTTCACTTGCGTCCAAAATCACGGTGATTGTGACACCAATTTCCAACTATATTCTGACGAGCAAAAGATTTATATTGAAAGTAATACTGCGTATTACGCCGTAGATACTGTTTACAATGTTGACAGCGTATATAAAGAGCCATTTTTGGTTCCCGAGACCTCTGCGTCGTACGTAAAAACCGATAGCGTTGCAAAAATATATGACAATCTTGAACGAATCTACAATGAAGAGTCGGAAGTAGGCTTGCTGTATTATTCAACAAATGCTGATTCAATGGCTGAAGGCCGCTATTTCATAAAAAAAGACAAATTCTATGTTTTGTTTTTCCGCGTCAGCTTTGATATAAATAAGTTACAGACAATTAGCGAAATACTCTCGACAGCGACCGTTTGGCAATAAATCTCGTAGGAAAAGACTTTTAAAAAGATTTGAGTTGGTAGTATATTGTTGCCAACTCAAATTGTTTATGCGCCATACAACGTTTCGCCTCGCTCAACTTTCTCAACCTTCCCAACCTTCAAAAACCAAAAAGAAACATTATTTTCGCACCAAATTTTCACGCTTATGACTGAATATAAAAGATACACAATCACATCGGCTCTGCCTTACGCCAACGGGCCGGTTCACATCGGACACCTGGCCGGGGTTTACGTGCCTGCCGACATCTACGCTCGTTATCTTCGCGCACGCGGACGTGACGTTATGTTCATCGGCGGTAGCGACGAGCACGGCGTGCCCGTAACCATCCGTGCACAGAAAGAGGGCATCACCGTTCAGCAGGTGGTGGACCGCTATCACAATCTGATTAAGAAATCGTTCGAGGAGTTCGGAATCTCGTTCGACATCTATAGCCGCACCACATCGGCCATACACCACAAATTCGCGTCGGACTTCTTCCGCAAACTCTACGACCAAGGTCAGCTTGAGGAGAAGACTGAAGAGCAGTTCTGCGACGAGGTTACAGGCGAGTTCCTGACCGACCGTAACATTGTGGGCGAGTGCCCGCGCTGTCACGCTCAAGGCGCTTATGGCGACCAATGCGAGAAATGCGGCGCAACGCTGTCGCCCGACGAGCTCATCAACCCAACAAACAAGAACCATCCTGGACACGGCCTTGTGAAACGCCCCACCAAAAACTGGTATCTGCCGCTGGGCAACTATCAGGAGTGGCTCAAAAAATGGATTATCGAAGGCCATCAGGAGTGGAAATCAAATGTTTACGGACAGTGCAAGTCGTGGTTGGATATGGACCTTCAGTCGCGGGCAATGACGCGCGACCTTGAGTGGGGCATTCCTGTGCCTATTGAGGGAGCGAAGGGCAAGGTGCTCTACGTCTGGTTCGACGCGCCCATCGGCTACATATCGAACACCAAAGAACTCTGCGAGAGCAACCCCGAGCGCTGGGGCACTTGGCAGCAATGGTGGCAGAGCGACGACGCGCGCCTGATTCACTTCATCGGCAAGGACAACATTGTGTTCCACTGCATCATCTTCCCGACAATGATGAAGGCTCACGGCGGCTACATTATGCCCGACAACGTTCCTGCCAACGAGTTCCTG